>PASB01000004.1 GCA_002711735.1 Ilumatobacter sp. | reverse complement strand
ATCGGCATTTTGCGAGGGCTAAAAGAACGCTACGAGGTTCACCACGGGGTGCGCATCCAAGACTCGGCGCTTGTCAGCGCAGCGGTGCTCTCTGACCGTTACATCACATCGCGCTTTCTGCCTGACAAAGCGATTGATCTCATGGATGAAGCAGCGTCAAAGCTGCGCATTGAGATTGACTCGCTCCCAACTGAGATTGATGTCGTCCAGCGAAGGATTTTCCAACTCGAGATCGAACAGGTCGCACTCGAAAAAGAAAGCGACAAGGCCTCGGTCGAGCGACTCGATGTCTTGCACGATGAACTCGCACAGCTCAATGCGTCTGTTTCGAAAATGAAGGAACATTGGGAACAAGAAAAACATGCCATCGACGCGATCCGGTCGCTCAAAGAGGAACTTGAAGGGCTGCGGACGCAAATCGACCGCGAGTCTGATCTTGAGCTTGCAGCAGAGATTCGCTACGGCCGCATTCCTGAACTCGAACGGAGAATCGAAGAGGCGACCACACACCTCGATCAACTGCAAGAAACAAGTGCGATGCTCAAAGAAGAGGTCGATGCTGAAGACATTGCAGAAGTCATCGGCAAAGCGACCGGAATCCCCATGAGCCGCTTGATGGAATCCGAAACCCAGAAGCTGGTCAACCTCGAAGGTTTGCTCGATAAGCGGGTGATCGGCCAGGACGACGCAGTGAACAAGGTGGCCAACGCCATCCGTCGAAGCCGTGCCGGCTTAAGCGACCCAGACCGCCCGATCGGATCATTCATGTTCCTCGGTCCAACCGGCGTCGGTAAAACTGAACTGGCAAATGCGCTCGCCGAGTTTCTGTTTGATGACGAAAAAGCAATGGTCCGTATCGACATGGGTGAGTACATGGAAAAGTTCTCCGTGTCGCGCCTCGTCGGCGCCCCTCCCGGATACGTCGGCTACGACGAAGGCGGCCAACTCACCGAGGCGGTTCGCCGCCGCCCCTACTCGGTGGTGCTGCTGGATGAAATCGAAAAAGCCCACCCTGACATCTTCAACACACTGCTCCAGGTGCTCGACGATGGCCGTCTCACCGATGGGCAAGGGCGTACGGTCGATTTCACGAACGTCGTGTTGATCATGACGTCGAACTTGCTGGGCGACCCCCAAGATTTCTTCAAGCCCGAGTTCATCAACCGAGTCGACGACATCGTGCGCTTCCGGTCGCTAAGCGAAGCCGACCTTCGTCGAATCGTCGACGTACAACTCGAACGGCTCCGTGCGCGGCTTGGGAACAAACGAATCACACTGGATGTCTCTGATGCAGCGATGGCGCAGCTAGCCCATGAAGGCTACGACCCGGCNTTTGGTGCCCGTCCGCTCAAGCGGATCATCCAACGCGAGATTGGTGACCCGACTGCGCTGCTGATCCTTGACGGCACTATCGGAGAGGGCGGTTCGGTGGTCGTCGACTCCGCTGACCCAGACGAGGCTGGTGGGGTCCCACGCCTCGCAGTTGGCCCCGGACCCGNTNNCTCGAACCCGACGTAACAGCTTCTTCNGTGCCGGACGGTTCNAAGCGACNATGTGAACGTTGCNAGATGCTNAACCGTTGCGCCGATGGGGCCNTCGACAACTGGAACGCCAAGACGTCGAGGCCGGGACCAAACGTCACGGCGTTAGTCAGGTGACGCGGAGATGAAGGGCGTTGGCGTGCGCAGGGAAACCCTCGTGGTCGGCAAGCGCTATGACACTTGGGGCCATGCGCTGGATCGACCCGGCATCTGCGCGAGCAATGGCGGTGCGCTTCAAAAACGTGTCGGCGGTGATGCCAGACGAGACCTGCGCGAAACCGCTCGTCGGGAGCGACGCCGGGCAACCGATCACGAAGTTCGCAGCGCTGAACGGCGTGTGCTGACCGACCAAGATTTCGCCGGCATTGACGAGGCCGTCGACAACAAAGTCGACCTGTNCATCTGCAACGGCAACCTGGAGGTGTTCAGCGGCGTAGGNGTTGGCGACGTCGATCGCCGTCGCAAGATCATCAACGATTACACAACCGCCGTTGGGGCCGAGCGACGCTCGAGCAGCGGTTGCCCGAATTTCGGGAAGAGCGTCGAGCTGCTCAGTCAGTTGCATATCCGTTGCGTCAGCGAGTGACGCAGAAGTACTCAACAGCACCACTGAGCTGTCGACGCCGTGCTCGGCTTCGATCAGAAGGTCAGCTGCAAGCCGGACTGGGTCTGCCGTTTCGTCCGCGATCACGAGGCTTTCGGTAGGGCCGAGCAGCATCATGGTCGATACACCGAAGCGCTGCATTTCGACTTGGGCAAGCGTGACAGCGGGTGAACCCGGGCCAACAATTTTTGCGACACGCTCAATTGACTCCGTACCAAAGCCCAGAGCCGCGATGCCAGCCGGCCCGTTGACGCGGAACACGTTCCGGATCCCTAGTTTGCGACAGACGACGAGGACAGCCGGGTCAATTTCGCCGTTACCGCCGGGCACAGGAGGCACCACNAATGACAGCCGTTGCACGCCGGCGACCATNGCAGGAACGGCGAGTTGGTAAGCGACGCTCGGGTAGCTGGCCTTTCCTGATGGTGTGAATAGACCTGCAGATCTCACCGGTGTGATCTTTTCTCCGACGAAGAGTCCTGGCTCACTTTCGACGCTCCAGTCCTGAGCCTGCAGCATCTGGGTTTCGTTGAACGTTTGCAGATGGGCGATGGCATCGTCGATGGCGACATCAACTTCGGTAGTGACCGTGGCCATCGCAAACTCTTCGTCGGTAACGCGGAGTTGGTCGGGAGTGACATCGATCTTGTCGAACCTCGCAAGCGCATCGCACACCGCAGCGTCGCCACGCTCGCGAACGTCGATGAGAATGTTGCCGATCGATTCACGCAGATCGGATTTAAAGATGTCATCAAGACCGCGGTGCATCAGCGCTGCACGAGTCTCGTTGCTCATTTCGGACCACGTCTGTCGCCGCATCACCTTCACAGACTCAACGGTACCCAGCTGTCCGCCCAGAACTTGGCGGAGTTGTCATCCACTCTGAACCCGACTGAGCAGCTGATGCCAACTCTTTGGGTGTCGTGTCCTCCCGCCTGAAGCGAATCAACTTCCGAACAGTGGCATCGGGTGCCGGACGGTAACCACCTGCCCGAAAGGTGTTTCGCTGCAGTCTTAGTCGCTCGCCGATCGCTGACGATCTCCCACCACGAAGGCCGGCATGGAGCCCTCCGTCGCCGCTGTCGGTACACGGGCGACCTGCTCGACCTCAACTCGCGCCGAGCGCAGAATCCGTTGCCCATTGTGACTCTGTCGCTTCGACGTTCAAGGGCAGAGAGGCGATCTACGATCACCAAAATTGGCTGCGGCGTACACGGTCGTAGTAGCACCGCAAATGTGGGTTGGTAAATGAACGAACCCGATCTGTTGATCCNGTTTGGCGAACTCTTCTNTTTCGTCAAAGTGACCACCGGGCCCCGAGCAAGGCCTGCGANCANGGTGTTTGACGAAAAGCACGGCGGATTCGCGTATCGGATGGTCTGGCCTGCGCAGCCNGCCAGTAGTGTTACATCACGTTCCATCAATCATTTCTGCCTGGCGATCCAGGCCGAGGAGCGTCATGCCAGTCACTGTCGTTATCGGAGCTCAATGGGGCGACGAGGGCAAAGCAAAAGTCATCGACCTACTGTCGAAAGAGCACGCCTACGTCGTGCGCTATCAGGGCGGCCATAACGCCGGTCACACCGTGGTCGTAGATGGCGAGAAGTATGCACTTCAACTTGTGCCGTCGGGAATTCTCTACCCGCACGTCATCCCGGTGATCGCCAACGGAGTCGTCGTCGACCTGCCGACGCTGTTCAACGAAGTCGACATGCTCGAGTCGCGGGGTAACTCGTGTTCGGATCTCAAAGTATCGAGTCGAGCGCACCTCATCTTCCCCTGGCACCAGAGCCATGACGCGATCTCCGAGGCGATGCGCGGCGATGACAAGCTCGGTACGACGCTGCGCGGGATCGGTCCTGCCTACGCTGACAAGATGCGCCGTGTCGGTATCCGCGCTGGCGATGTTCGAGACCCAGAACGATTCGCGCAGCTCATCCGCGAGCGGGCAACGATCGAGAACAAGTTGATCGGCGAAGCCGGCGGCGAAGAACTCAACATCGACGAGATGGTGGAGCAATTCAGCGCGCTGGGCGCCCGTTTGGTTCCGTACTTGGCGGACACAATCAGCCTGCTTCACAACGCTCTCGCGGCAGACGCCCACATTTTACTCGAAGGTGCTCAGGCAACGTTTCTTGACCTCGACCACGGCACATATCCGTACGTCACATCATCGAATCCCACCGCTGGAGGCGCCAGCGTCGGGTCGGGTCTTGGACCCCGCGACCTCGGTCGCATCGTCGGTATCACGAAGGCGTACACCACGCGTGTTGGTGCTGGCCCCTTTGTAACGGAGCTGTTCGACGACGACGGCAAGACGCTCGCCGAGGTAGGCCGTGAGTTCGGCACCGTCACAGGTCGCGCCCGTCGTTGTGGTTGGCTGGACTGCGTGATGTTGCGTCATGCGGTGCGGCTCAACTCCCTCACAGAGCTTTCGCTGACCAAGCTCGACATTCTGGATGGGTTTGAAACGGTAAAGATCTGCACTGGTTACTTGCACAACGGTGTCCCGGTCATCGACTACCCCGATCAGTACGACGTTCTCGAAACGATTGAGCCCGTCTATGAAGAACTACCCGGGTGGAACACGGCAATCAATGAGATGCGTGAGCCAGGTGAGTTGCCGGATGCGGCCAAGCGCTTTATCGAAGTCGTCGAACGTGAAGTCGGCATCCCCGTCAACGTTGTCGGCGTTGGAGCTGAGCGCGATGACTACTTGCTTTGGGGCACTGAATGATTCCTCGGTACTCAACTCCGGAAATGGACGCGGTGTGGTCCGACACGTCCAAGTTTGCTCGTTGGCTGGAGGTCGAATTGCTAGCGACCGAGGGCCATGCAGCGGTTGGTGTTGTGCCGCAGAAGGCAGCGACAATCTGCCGGGACAACGCGCCTGTTGCTGACGATGCGTTCCTCCAAAAGATTCTTGACCGCGAGGCGATCACTGATCACGATGTGGCGGCATTCGTCGATGTCACCCAAGACGCAATCAACGACCCGGCTGGCTCGTGGATCCACTACGGGCTCACGTCGTCGGACGTCGGCGACACCGCGCTGTGCTGGGCAATGCGCGACGCAGCGGATTTGTTGATTGATGCGTCAACGGAATTACTTGAGACGTTGATCAGCTTGGCACACGAACATCGCGACACCGTGATGATCGGCCGCACGCACGGCATCCACGCTGAGCCGACCACTTTTGGCGCCAAAGTCGCTCTCTGGGCACTGCAGATCGACCGTGACCGGGAGCGGCTGCGCACGGCACGCGCTGCGGTTGCGGTGATGAAGCTGAGCGGCGCCGTCGGCACGTACTCGAACATTCCGCCCGAGGTCGAGCAGTACGTTGGTGATGCACTGGGGTTGGTGCCGGTACCAGCCACGCAGGTCATCGCCCGCGACCGTCACGCCGAGTTCCTTTACGCCTGTTCGTCGGTTGCTGCTACNTGTGAGCTGGTGGCTGTTGAGTTACGCCACCTCCAACGTACGGAAGTGCGCGAAGTGCAGGAAGGCTTCAAGCCGGGACAGAAGGGTTCGTCGGCCATGCCNCACAAGCGCAACCCGATCTCGGCTGAAACTATCAGCGGGCTTGCTCGCATCGTGCGGTCGAATCTGCTTGCCGGGCTGCAAGACATCGCCCTTTGGCATGAGCGCGATATTTCACATTCATCGGTCGAGCGTGTGATCTTGCCGGACTCATCGCAGCTGGCCTTTTATATGATGCGCAGATTGCGGCAACTTTTGGCGGGGCTCATCGTGATGCCGGAACGCATGCAGGCCAATCTCGACGCAAGTTATGGCCTGGTTTTTAGTCAACCCGTGCTGCTGTCGTTAGTTCAGGGTGGCAAAACACGCGACGAGGCTTACCGCATCGTGCAACGTAACGCGATGCAGGCCTGGGATGAGGGCACTGCTTTCCGTGCGCTCCTCGAAGCTGANGCCGACGTCGATAACGCTGTGCTTGANGATGCCTTCGACCTGCGTCGCTCGCTCAGCAACCTCGGACGAGTCTTCGATCAGCTCGANGCCATCGAAGTCTGATCAGGCCTAAACGTACGATTTAGTTGCCGCGATTGACGCCAGCGGATTTGAGGACGCTGGCGTCGACACCTACGTCCCGCCAGGACTGGTACGAAATTCTCTTGCTATCGCTGTAGCTCTTGGCAACGTTCACGAATGCTGCTTCGAGTGCCGCCATGTCAACGGTGTTCGACATAGCGTCGAGCTCAGCGCTCAGATCGCGGCGCTCNTGAACGAGCATTAGTTCATCAAGCGGGCTAGCAACGGCGAGTTCGGCCTCTAACTTCTCTAAACGGGCGGCAATGGTGTCGGGGGTTCGCTTGCGGCCCCGCTTGGGCTTTGAAGCGCGGAGCCCTTCGAGGTACTCGCGCACGATCCGGCCTTCGGCCCGACCCTTTGAAAGAGCTGCCTTATGTTCATCGCTCATAGGAGCCTTTGCGCTNTTGCTTTCCACNGTTNGAATTCTATGAATTAGCGGTATGGAATGCGACAAAACCNGCAATAAGTTTTTCCTCCATGTTTGAGCTTTCGCCCTATAGCGCCGATGTTTTTGTTGGCACAGGACCTCAGTACCCGTGGGGCGGTCTCTACGGCGGACAGATCGTGGCGCAAGCTTTCCACGCCGCATCCTTATCGGTTGATTTAGCCTTTCAGCCACACTCGATCCGGGCGTATTTCATCCGAAAAGGCGATGCTAGCGAGCCGGTTTACTACGAAGTAGATCGCATTCGTAATGGCCGAACGTTTGCAACTCGCCGTGTGGTTGCGCGTCAAGCAATCGGTGCAATCCTTAATGCGGAGAGTTCGTTCCAGCGACCTGAGCCGGCGGCAGCCGTGCAGACGATTGCGATGCCTGATATTCCTCAAGCTGCGCAATTGGAGCAGACGTCGTGGACTGACGCCTTCGACCGTGCGTCGGTCCCGGCTGGCGAGGTGCATGATTACGGCGCAGGTCGAGATGGCACGGGTCGTGCGGTGGCCTGGATGAAGGTCAACGAAGACCTTGGCGATCCAAGTGATCCGACGGCACAGCTGCTACACCGTTCGTGGCTGGCATACCTTTCGGACGACCTCCCGACTGACGCCGTCATGCGCGCTCATCCAGTCGCGGCTGATGCGGAGGAGGATCGGTTTTTTGGAGCCAGTCTCGATCATACGATTTGGTTTCATCGCCCGCTGCGCGCCGACCGCTGGCACCTGTATGACTTCTCTTGCCACCATTTCGTTGGTGGACGTGGCCTTTCGATTGGTCACGTTTTTGCCGCTGACGGGTTACACGTTGCGACCGTGACGCAAGAGGTTCTGGTCCGTGATCGCCAGGCGCGTTGATGCCCAGTCCGGAGACCAAGGTTGCTGCCGTATCGTCGTGGGATAGTTTCCTAGCTTCATGAGCGCCGCCGAACTGCCCAAGCTGTCGCCGACCCTTGACCGTCTACGCAGCCATGTCCTCGAACACTCTGTCAAGACGGGCACGTTCACGCTGAAGTCGGGTGCCACCAGTTCGTGGTTCCTCGACACCAAGCAGACGGCATGCCGAGCCGATGGCATCATTGCCGTCGCTGACGCCGTGATCGAGGTGTTTGGTGATGTTTTAGATGACATCGACGCGATTGGTGGTTTAACGATGGGTGGCGATCCGGTGGCCTACGGAGTGCAGGCAGTCGCTGCGACTCGCAGCCGCACACTGCGGAGCTTCAGTGTTCGCAAGGAACCCAAGGCCGGTGGGATCACAGGGCGGATTGCCGGGGCACTGATACCTGGAGACCGAGTCCTCGTCACTGAGGACACCACGACACGCGGTACTTCGTTGATCGAAGCCGTTGACCAGATCGAGGCCTACGGAGCCCACCCCGTGATGATGACGGTGATCGTCGATCGTGGCGGAACATGCGCCGCGATGGCAGCAGCGAAGGGAATTGACTACCGCCCGCTGCTGACGGCGCCTGATCTCGGTTTCGGTTTCGGGACCTGAAGGCTGGCTGTCGCTTCAGGTCACTTGGGGATGTAACACGCCGGGGTTGAGCATGTCCGCCGGGTCGAGGGCAGCCCGGATCGCGGCCTGCGCGTCAAGTTCTGCCGGATTTCGAATGAGGGACATCCACGGGACCTTCGCTACACCGATGCCATGTTCCGCTGAGATGGTCCCACCGAGTGATGCGACTGCCGATAACACCGTGTTGGCGAGGCGCTCGGGATGTGATGCGCCGATGTGGTTCAGATGAAGATTGCCTTCAGCGAGATGTCCGAAGGGAACTAACCGGCAACCGTCAGCATCAGCGGCACCCTGGGCAGCCTTGATCAAATCGCCCAGCGCGTCGAGCGGTACGGCGACATCAAGCTTGAACGTGGGCACCCCCACTTCGGTGGAGGCTGCTGCAATGGCTTCGGTGATCCGATCGCGAAAGGCAACCAGCCGCTTGCGTTGAACCGCATCGGTGGTGATCGCCGAGTCAACGATCCCGTCAGCCTGCGAAAGCACGTCCAGGAGCTGTTCAGATGGGTCACTATGGTCGGCACAGTCGACCATCACATACAGAGCCGCCTCGGGTGACGACACTGGGGGCGGCTGACCAATGTGATCGCTGACGAGTCTCATGGCAGCGGGCGCTATGACTTCAACGGCGTCGAGCGATGTCACTGATTGGCGAAGCGCAGCCAGGAGTCGTATTCCTGATTCAATCGATTTGACGGCGACCAACGCAGTGGCGGTGTGTTGAAACCACGGTACGAGGCGAAGTCGAGCGGCGGTGATGACGGCGAGGGTGCCCTCGGACCCGGCGAGTAGGGACGGCCAGTGCAGCCCGGCGGTTTCTTTCGGCAGTCCATCGAGTGACCCGACGATCGCTCCCTTCGCGGTGACTGCTTCGATGCCAACAACCTGTCGGCGCATGGTGCCGAACCGCAGCACCCGAGATCCGCCTGCGTTCGTGGCGATTGCTCCTCCAATGGTTGCGGTGTCGCGCGCTGCGAAGTCCACCGGTGTATCAAGGCCTGCGTTGTGTGCGCTCTCACGCCACGTTGTCAAAGTCACTCCCGCTTCGGCAGTCACCTGCATCGCAGCAGTGTCAACGCGACCGAGACGAGTGAGCCGGGTAAGAGACATCACGATGGCAGAACGTGCTCCCGGCCTGGCTGGACGCGGGACGCTGCCCCCGACGAGTCCGGTGTTCCCCGCTTGGGGTACGAGAGTCACGTCATAAAGAGCACAGATCCGAATAACCGCGGCAACCTCTTCAACGGAGTTGGGTCGCACGACGGCGTTGCACGGGCCTTGGTATCGCCCTGTCCAGTCGACCTCATATGCAGCGCGCAGATCGTCATCGACGAGCACATGGGCCGCACCAACTGCAAGGCTGAGTTCCTTGATTAGGTCAACTTGGGCAGCGGATTGCATTGACACACCCTGCCACGCAAGGCAGCGTCATTCGGCAGCGACCGGCCGGGTTCCTTTGCCCTTGGTGTTAGATACATGAGGGATCTATCAGCGACACCTTTGCTGGATCGGCGGACACCTCCGATGGTAAGTCGACACGCGGTTCTTCTTGTGCAGCGCAGGGCTCAAGTTCGGCAAGCAGTGGAAGGGAGTCAGCGCTGTTTCGTTGTTTTGACTGGTGTCTTGACGATTGGTGTAACGCCGATCAAATTCCCAACCGGGGAGGACGGCTCTCTCAGTCCTGACTTGCAGATCGTGGTCAACGGCAAAGCGTTTCAGAACAACTTCGGTGGCAGTACTGGTCTCTCGTTCCCCGCTGCGTCAGGGAGTTCTGGTGTTGATGTGAGTCACCTATTGCGCCCAGCGCTGCAAGGCCGAACCTGAGGCTGTGGACCCGATCACGTTGGCGGGACTTGCCTACGGTCTTCCCGTGAGGCAACTGAGCTTGCCACCGACATTTAGTGCGTGGCTAATCTCTCTCGGTGAATGCGGCAGATGCGGTGATTGACTCAACCAAGTGAGCTCTGCGACCGAGACATGGAAGGGTCTTTCGTTGCCGTGGCAGGTGGCGTTTGAGGAGGCTTGGGCATCGTTTCGTGCGGGCAGTTTCGGAGTTGGCGCTGTTGTTACCGATCCAGCTGCGGAGAATGCGATTGTTACAGTCGGCCGAGATCGTGTGATGCAGACCCAGCGTGTGCCGCGCACGCTGTCAGGGAACATGACCGCTCATGCTGAGATGAATGCGTTCGCCGAACTCGACACCTTCGACGCAGAGGGATTGCATCTGTACACCACGCTTGAGCCGTGTCTGATGTGTGCGGCCGCCGCAATTCAGCTCAAGGTTGCCAACGTGCACTACGCCGCGGCTGATGAGTCCCGCGCCGAGATGAACGACGTATGGGCGTCAGCGCCAGTCACTGCTGCCTGCGCGCCCAGCACGACAATGCTGCTTGACGGTCCGCTCGTTGTGTTCGCTCGATTGTTGCCGATGGTCTTCACACTCAGCAAAGTTCCGGGCGGGCCGTTGGAAAAACTTGCGCGCTCTGAGCATCCCGATCTCGCCGGGCTGATCGATCGTCTCAGTGAGGACTCCACGTGGTCCGAAATTCGTCAGGCCGGCACGTGCCATCGAGCGCTCGGGCACCTCTGGGACGAACTGGCTGCCATCGATTGAGCAGCCGATACTGCTGTCACTGATCGGTAGCTTCCCACGGAGGCGTCCAGTCGTCATCCATGCGAAATGAGAGACAGGTGTCGTCTTCGAGGCGCTTGGCCACATGGAGTTCACCGACGCCGCTGCTGTATCGGTTGCCGGCACCATGTGACCCAGCGTGGGAGACGTTGGTGTCGTCGAGATCGAAAGCAATCACTAGGTGACCGGCAGCGAGGAGCCGTTCGCACATTGGCTCGCCCATGTTGCCGAGGCCAATAAATCCAAGGGAATTGTCGTTGCTCATTGGGGCTCCGCCGATCTGTGCCTCGAATCGCTGACGCCAGCGGTCCAATGAGTTGAGCCTTCAGGCCGTATTGGCCCATGTCAATCCCTCGCATCGGGGTAACCGGTTGATGCGCGGCGGGAACTGGGTTATCGACGGTGGGTCGGAATCGAACTTGGGGCCCCGGGTTTGCTTGACTGTGGCAATGAGTGAATCGATGGAACTGTCTCAATCCGTGCGTCTTGAACGAGACGGCGACGTTGCCCTGGTGATTGTCAACAATCCGCCGGTGAATGCACTCAGCTGGCATGTCCGTCAGGGCCTGTTCGACGGCATGACACAAGCCGTTGAGTCTGGTGCGAAAGCAATCGTCGTGATCTGCGATGGACGGACCTTCATTGCGGGCGCTGACATCAGCGAATTCGGCGGCAACGTGCCTAAAGCGGCCGGTTTGCAAGAGGTTCAGGCCGCTATGGAAGATGCTCCCATCCCAGTGATCGCAGCCATTCACGGCACGGCCCTCGGCGGCGGACTTGAAGTGGCGCTATGTGCGCACTACCGCGTCAGCGTCTCATCAGCGCGGTTCGGTCTGCCTGAAGTCAACCTCGGTCTGCTGCCAGGGGCTGGCGGCACGCAGCGTCTGCCCCGTCTGGTCGGTGTACCGAAGGCACTCGAAATGATGACAACAGGTCGGCATGTCAGCAGCGCCGAGGCGCAAGCGGGCGGCCTCGTCGATGAAGTCATTTCCGGCGACGGACTTGAAGAGCTGAAACTCGCAGCCGTGGCGTTCGCAAATAAGGCCGTTACTGAGGACCTGCCGCTTGTCCGCGTTCGCGATCGCGACGACAAAGTCGCCGAGGCCAAGGGCAATGACCAGCTTTTTGCTGACTTCCGCAAGAGCATCGCTCGCAAGACCCGCGGCTTCCTCGCTCCGGAGTACAACATCCAATGCATCGAAGCTGCTGCCAATCTGCCGTTCGATGAGGGTCTAAAGGTCGAAGGCAAGCTGTTCATGGAGCTGATGACCGGACCGCAGTCAGGTGCGCAGCGGTACTACTTTTTCGCCGAACGAGCCGCAAACAAAATCCCCGACATCGCTAAAGACACGCCGCTCATCGACGTGCAGAAAGTTGGCGTTCTGGGCGCCGGAACGATGGGCGGAGGCATTGCCATGAATTTCGTCAACGTTGGTATCCCAGTCACCATTGTTGAGCGTGATCAAGCATCGCTCGACAAGGGCCTCGACGTTGTCCGTAAAAACTATGAGCGCTCGCGCTCAACCACAGCCGAACAAGTTGAAGAACGGATGTCGCTTCTCACCGGCTCCATTAGCAAGCAAGATTTTGCTGACTGCGACATGGTTATCGAAGCCGTGTTCGAAGACATGGAACTGAAAAAGACGATCTTCAAAGAGCTTGACGAGATCTGTAAGCCTGGCGCACTGCTTGCTTCAAACACCTCCGCGCTTGACGTCAACGAGATCGCCTCGGTGACCAGCCGTCCCGAGAGCGTGATCGGTATGCATTTCTTCAGCCCAGCCAACGTGATGAAGTTGCTCGAAAACGTTCGCGGCGACAAGTCCTCTGACTCGGTCGTGGCAACCACGATGGCGATCGGAAAAAAAATCAAAAAGGTCTCGGTCATGGTCGGGGTATGCCCAGGCTTCGTTGGCAACCGGATGCTGTTCATGCGTGGCGCTGAAGCTGAGCGGATGCTGATGGAAGGTGCGACACCAGCCCAGATCGACAGCGTGCTTTACAACTTCGGTTTCCCGATGGGTCCGTTCTCGATGAGCGACCTCGCCGGTCTCGACATCGGCTGGAAGGAAGAAACGTCGTCTTCATCAACGATCCGGGAGATTTTGTGCGAGAACGGTCGTCGGGGCCAGAAGAACGGACGCGGCTACTACACCTATGACCCAGACACTCGAGCGGCCACGCCGGACCCTGAGGTTGAGCAACTTATTAAGGACTTCGCAGTCTCGAAAGGCCATGAGCAGCGTGAGGTCACCGAACAGGAGATCCTCGAACGCTTGCTCTACCCGATGGTCAACGAGGGCGCCAAGATTCTCGAGGAGAAGATTGCGATCCGAGGCAGCGACATTGATGTGGTGTGGGTCAACGGCTACGGCTGGCCGGTTTACCGCGGTGGCCCGATGCATTGGGCCGACTCGATCGGTCTCGCCGAGATCGTGTCGAAGATCGAGAGCTACAGCGAGTCACTCGGTGGCAAGCACTGGGACCTCAGCCCCCTCCTCAAGTCCCTTGCTGAATCAGGTGGTCAGCTCCAAACCCACGCCAGCTGACGGCTGCAGCGCACACGGGGCCACAGACCGAGTGTGCAGCAAACAGCTAGTCAGACTGAGGCATCGGTAGCCATCGGTGAGCGCAGCGACGTGTTGCGCCACCTCCAGTTTTACGCGGTTGTGGTGGACAAGGACGATGATCAATTGGTGATCTGATCCGGTTCACTCTGACGGAAAGGATCATGCTTACAGTCGATTCCAGAGGGCGAAACCCACGTGGACATATCGAGGTACGACTTGTCGATGCCGCTGATCTCAACGGTGAACTCCCACTGGGGGCTGTGGTCACGGGTGAACGCCGCCCGGGCCTGCGGCCGCGGAACGAAATCAGTGATGATTCCGTTTGAAAACCACGAACGCCCCGGCCGGACTGACCCGAGCGGAGCGTTCCTGGTGGTTTCGACCGGCGTCGAT
>PASB01000019.1 GCA_002711735.1 Ilumatobacter sp. | reverse complement strand
CGTCGAGCGATTCAACGCGTTACGGGCAACGCAACCGCAGCTAACTTCGACTGCCTGGTCACCGTCACGGGCTCGTTTTGGATCCAACCGTTCGACTCAGCCAATTTGATAGCAAGGCCAATGAGCCCATGGATAAGCAGCATTTGACGGACAAGGACCGCTCAAGCCTTCAATCCAACGTGGTCGACAGAACCGACGAACCCGGGTTGCGCTGTGACGGCAACTACGCGCACGTTCGTAATCACCAGTCTCGTGACGGAGGCACGAACAAATTACATGCCGTGAGCGGCGGTCGAGTCGAAATGCGGTCTGTGACCCACGGCAAACTCGCCCATATCGGAGTGGTCGGCATGCGTCTGGTCGGCGACAATCATCAAAACAAGGCGCAGCGTTCCCCCAACGAATGCTCATTGATCCAGCTGCGAAAAAAGGGTGGTCGAGAAGAGGGCGGAATCGTAGTTGCATCGAGATCAACCAAATCCCTGCAACATGGTGCCCGGGACGGGATTTGAACCCGTACTCCACGTTCGTGGAAGGGGGGTTTAAGCCCCCCGCGTCTGCCAGTTTCGCCACCCGGGCGGGTTGCGTGCGCTCACACTCCGGGACAGGTTAGAGCGAGTCGCTGCTCAACAGCACCTACGCTTCAGAGATGGCCCTTCAAGATTCTCTTGCGGATACACAGATGAAGCTCATGAACCTTGTCCATCGCAGTATCCGTACACTTTCGTTTGGTCGCGTCGGCAACACAGTCGGGTCGATGCCAGTCGTCGAACTGCATGCCGTGGGCCGTAAAAGCGGCAAGACGCGTATGACCATGCTCACCACACCGCTCCACAAGGACGGCAGTTATGTGATCGTGGCATCCAAGGGGGGCGACGACCGCGACCCGGAGTGGTATCTCAATATTGTTGCCAATCCAGATGCGACCCTCGTGATTGAGAACGGCATACGGGTGGACGTGACGGCTCGCACTGCGACAGCCATTGAGAAGGCCGAGATGTGGCCAAAAATCGTCGATGCTTACAAGGGCTACGCCAACTACGCAAAAAAGACTGACCGCGACATCCCTGTTGTGATCTGCGAGCCACGCACCCCCTCTCAGCCCTAAGGAGAACGTGACGATCACACTGGGCCAACCCCAATCATGTTCGCCGGTACAGACCAGGCGAATTACTTGGACGTCATGATCCCCTGTAGCGCGCCACAAGGGGTCCGGTTGGTTTCATGCAGCACCGCATACAACGCGTGACTGCGCAAGCTTCGAAAACTGAATTTCTGCACCCCCGGTCATCACAGACCACAGGTCGGTCCGCACACCGTCGGCATGGGGGGGAGCCAAGCGGTTTGCGACGACCACTCCCTCAATCATGTCTGCAAGTACTGCTGCTAGAGGTCGATTCTTGACCCGAATCGACACCACTGCTCCTCTCGGGCGACGCCGAATGCTGCGTTCGATCCCGACAAGACGTGGTGGGCAGCGAAAGCTCGGCGCGTCAAGGCCCAGACTGCGTGCCGCACGACTGAGCGTGCGTGCCGCGTGAGCAAAGTCGACGGTCGAGGCGAACTCCATATGTCCATACTGACTATGCGCGCTCACAGAGTTCTCCGGTGCGCTGCTGAGCAGTACCCGGGACGCGNGGTTCAGGCTCCGCCGAGGTACAGCATTAGCTGAGCGTCGTTGCGCCCGGCGACCGGTGGCGCTTCGCCAAGAGGAGCCAGGTCTACGTCAAGTTCGAGATCGGCGCGCATCCGGGCACCAGCATTGGCATCACCATCGGCGTAGTAGATCACGGTCTCCACTGTTCGGACTGCGCCCACCAAACCGCGANCGTCGGTGTANCCGAGTTCGATCAGTTGCTGGACTGTCGGTTCCAGACGCTCGCCGACCGTTGATCCGTTAACGACGACCACCGCGTAGGCATCCCGTTGAAGTGGCTCAATAGTCGTCGAAGTCGTCGAAGTCGTCGAAGTCGTCGAAGTCGTCGAAGTCGTCGAAGTCGTCGAAGTCGTCGTGGTTGTAGTGGTCGTCGAAGTCGTTGTGGTTGTAGTGGTCGGCAGCGAAGTGGTGGTCGAAGTAGTGGTGGTCGTGGCGGGCGTCATCTCGTTTCGACTCTCAAAGACGAACACCGCAGCGATCAACGCGGCGATGCCGAGCGCGACAGCGATATTGACAATGGTGGAGCGGTTCATGACAGGACAGTGAAAAATCTCAGGTGAAAGTTGCGTCGGATCGGCGANGATCTATGTCTGTTNAAGTCCGGGGTNGGCCNTCACTCAGTCGACTTCCGGGTCGGAATATTCCANGGCTGTTATTGGCACGGGCGTCATTGGAATCGTGCAGACAGGTCCAATAGCGGTCGGGGCGACTGCCAGGNCGTTGAGNGGCCCAGCGNGANCAACCCAGCAAGCGCGNTGCTCACTGGCACGATCATGTTTGCGAGCNACTGATTTCTCATGGGTCGATGAGACTACCGATCCACGGAACGGGTGTCCTGGCATCTAGAGACATTGCCGTGACTGTCCGCCCGGCCGGCTTNGCCGCCCGATGAGTACAGTCGATGGCCGTGAGTAACCCGGCTGAGAACGTTCCATCGGGTGCTCTTTCAGGGCTGACGCCACTCCAGCGCAAGACGCTCGCTGCGCTCCGGCGCAGTGGTGAGCCGTTGGTGTTTGACGAACAACTGGTCGCCGATATCCGCACTGAGATGCGTGTTGCACTTGACCACTTCGCTGAACGGCTTAATGACGGTCAGGANCTGTTTGTCACCAAGCATCGCATTGCATCAGTGCTCGATTGCGAGGCNCATTTTCTGGCTCCCGATCAGTTCGANTGGACGCCAGCAACTGCGAAGGGCCAAATTGCTCACCGAGCGATTCAGTTACTGNTGGGGTGGCGTGGAGAGCCTTCTCCCACCGATTTGGTTGATGAGGCAATGGCTCGCCTAGCCGACGAAGACCGCGGGATTGGGATGTGGATTGCGAAGCTTGACAAGGGNGATGAGGCTGATACGCGTGGGTTGTCGACTGAGCGAGTAACAAAGTTTGTCGAGAGCTTTCCGCCGTTAGACCCGCGCGCTAATCCGGTGACCGAGGCTGCGGCGCAGTGGCCAGNGACAGGGACGATTCTCCTGCGGGCTCGGGTTGATTTGATGATTGGACGACCAGCGGGCAACGAAAGCCGCAAAGTGATCATCGATTTCAAGACAGGTCGGGTGGGGCCTCGTCATCGCCAGGACCTTGGCTTTTATGCTCTGATCGAGACACTGGTTCGCGGGGTGCCACCGCGCAAACTTGCGACGTTCTATCTCGATGCGGGCGAGGCCCAAACCGAAGATGTGAGTGAGCCTTTGTTACGCACAGCGGTACGGCGAACCCTCGACGGAATCAATGCGATGGTCGAGTTAGGCACCGAGCAACGTGCGCCGGTCAAGCGGCCGGGCAGCGGCTGTCGTTGGTGCCCGCTCGCTGAGTCGTGTGACGAGGGCCAAGCCCATTTGACGACTTTCGACTCAAAGTGAGCCAACGCCTGTCGGGGATGCAACAAGAACGCCGCACCGGAGCACCGCTCTTGAGCGACGGAAGCTTCCGTCGAGGCTGACTTTGACGGTTGCTGAAACGGAAGGAGCTGTGAGACACCAAAGAAGCAGCCCGTAACGGCGAAGAGGCCAATGGCGATCGTGTATCTGTTCGACGCTTCGACGGAGAACCATCGGGTCATTCATGNGGGTATCCCCACGGAGAAACAAGACGANCAGCGCAAAGGAGGCTCAGCAGCTCTTATTCGATGGCAATTCGACCCCAGGTTGTTAGTTTGCAGCAAGAATTGCAGTCGCAAAAACAATGTCCATGGCTGGCGCTGGCTCTAGTGCGCTCTTGCTGGCATTGCGACGCTATTTGNCATTGCCGTACAGGTTGGATCTTTCAGCCACAGTCGGATTTTGAATCAAACCGGCTAGNCCGCAAGCGAAGCCGTCGATCCTGTATGTCTTCATCGCTCTCGACAGACCACGGCTGTCGCAAGGTTTAGCGCTCGTATTGCTCCTATCAAACCTTCTCTCGCGGTACGAACCATGCAAAAGGCACGCTAAGACGGCCAATGCCTATTTCGAGCGCATTAGGTCGGAACCCGACAACTCCGAATCATTACGTTGATATCCACCCCAGCTATTTCGCTACCAAAGGAATACTCACCGTCTTGTGAGAATTCCTTCTACGCTTCGACTCATGAAGGGCATTGTTCTCGCCGGCGGCACAGGCTCACGTCTACACCCAGTGACACGCGGTACGTCAAAGCAACTGCTCCCCGTCTACGACAAGCCGATGATCTACTACCCGTTGTCCGTGCACATGCTTGCCGGCATCCGAGAGGTGCTGATCATCACCACGCCCGAGGACCGTGCCGGATTTGAGCGGTTGCTCGGCGACGGATCACAATGGGGCCTACAGCTTGAGTACGCCACGCAGCCCTCTCCCGACGGACTTGCGCAGGCCTTCTTAATTGGCTCGGACTTCCTCGCCGGCCAAGGCGCTTCCCTCGTGCTGGGTGACAACCTGTTCTACGGCGCCGGGTTTTCGAAGCTCGTCGCCGATGCAGCAGCCCGCCCTTCGGGCGCCACAGTGTTCGGGTATCACGTGAAGGATCCGCAGCGCTACGGCATCGTCGACCTCGATGCAGCCGATCGGCCGAAGAAAATCGAGGAGAAGCCCGAAAGTCCAAGCAGCAACTGGGCAGTAACTGGACTCTATTACTTTGACGAACGAGTCGTTGAGGCTGCCGAGTTGGTCAAACCGTCACTGCGTGGCGAACTTGAGATCACGTCGGTTATCGACTTTTACCTCGAACGCGGCGAATTAAATGTCGAGCAACTCAACCGTGGCTATGCATGGCTTGACACTGGAACGTTCGACTCGATGGTGGAGGCGTCGGAGTTCGTCCGTGTGATCCAGCACCGCCAGAACAGTCAAATTGCGTGCCTCGAAGAGATCGCATGGGAACAGGGTTGGATCGACGACTCCGCATTGCAAGCGGCTGGCGAGTCGATGGGCAAGAACACCTACGGCCAGTACCTGCTCAATTTGCTCGAAGGCAGTCTCCGATGAGCGAACAGCGAAAAGTCCTGGTCACCGGCGGCAAGGGCTTTATCGGATCTGCCGTCGTCCGCCACCTCATCAACGAGACCGATCACAACGTGGTCAACGTCGACAAGATGACCTACGCAGCCACCGAAGGTTCAACTCGCATGGTGGCCGACAGCCCACGGCTCACGTTTGAGCAGGCCGACATTTGCGACACCGGTCGCATCGCCGAAATCTTCGCTACCCACTCCCCCCACGTAGTCATGCACCTCGCTGCCGAGAGCCACGTCGACCGATCGATCGACGGACCCGCAGCCTTCGTGCAAACCAACCTGATCGGGACGTTCGCAATGCTTGAAGCCGCCCGCGCTGCAGGCGTTCAACGCTTTCACCACATCTCGACTGACGAGGTTTTCGGTTCACTCGGCCCCAACGACCCAGCGTTCACCGAAGCCACCCCATACGAGCCGCGCTCGCCGTACTCTGCGTCGAAGGCAGGCTCCGACCACCTCGTAAGGGCATGGGGCGAGACCTACGACCTACCCGTGCTGCTGACCAACTGCTCGAACAATTACGGACCATTCCACTTTCCTGAGAAGCTGATCCCGCTCATCACGATCAAAGCGCTACGCGGTGAACCGCTTCCTGTGTACGGCAGGGGCGACAACATCCGTGACTGGCTGCATGTCGAAGACCACGCCGCCGCACTCGTAACCGTTGTTGAGCAGGGGATACCAGGGGAAACTTACAATATTGGGGGCAAGGCCGAACACACCAACCTTGAAGTAGTCGAAACACTCTGTGACCTTGTCGACGAACTCGCTGGCCCCCTGGACTTTGGTATCAGTCGCCGTTCGCTGATCACATTCGTCGCTGACCGGCCCGGTCATGATCAGCGCTACGCCATCGATCAAACCAAAATCCAAGATGAACTCGGCTGGGAGCCGAAACACACCTTCGACACCGGACTGCGCAGCACCGTGCAGTGGTACATAGACAACCAGTCCTGGTGGCAACCTCTTCGCGACGCACAAGCCACCGAGCGCATCGGGTTAAAAAAGTAACGATGAAGATCCACAGGACCAATCTCAACGGCGTGGTGGAAATCCGCGCCAAACGCTCTGGCGATGACCGCGGCTGGTTCAGCGAAACCTACAAGGAACTCGCCCTGCTCGACGCCGGAATCAACATCAACTTTGTCCAAGATAATGAGTCCTTCTCGGCCTCAACCGGCACTCTTCGTGGCCTGCACTATCAGACGACGCCACACGCCCAAGACAAGGTCATCCGAGTGATCAGCGGCTCAATCCTTGACGTTGCCGTCGACATCCGTCGCGACTCCCCCTCATTCGGCCAGCACGTCGCCATACGCCTTACCGCCGACGACGGTAACCAGGTCCTCGTTCCCGCTGGCTTTGCCCACGGCTTCTGCACGCTTGAACCCAACACTCGTGTCGCCTACAAAGTGAGTGGCCAGTACGCGCCCGATTGCGAACGAGCAATCCGCTGGGATGACAGCGACCTCGCTATACCGTGGCCACTCCCTGCAACTGGGCCGATCCTGTCCAGCAAGGACGAGATCGCTCCCTTTCTCGTTGACCAGCCCGACCTGTTCTAACGCTCAGATCGACAGTGCGTGCTTGGGCTGAGCGGCCACTGTCGGACGCTTCGGCCCAGCCAAAGCCGCTCGCCTTTCAGCTACAAAGACCTTGCCTTGAGCCTTGGCAGCTCAGTGGTCACTGAACACAGCTGACGCACCGGCAAACACTTTCTGCTCCTCATGACAACGTAAAGTTCGAAGCATGTTCCACAGGCACCGAGGTACAGCAGAAGATTCGGGTTTGACTCTTTTGCGTATCAGAAGGCCGCAGCCTCGCATTTGCGCTCAGACGCGAAAAAGCGCCCACCGCATCGCTTTTGGCGAGCGGGGAGGCGCTCAAAAGTACCGTAAAAAGTGAGATACGTGGTAGCAGGCGTGCTTAGCGGCCCATGTTCGGCCGCTTGCCATGGTTCGCCTTAGAACGGCGGAGGCGGGCCTTGCGCTTGCTGGTCTTCTTCGACATAGGGCTACCACACTACGGCTTGGGTAGCCGACCCCCAACCGCCAAGCACCTGAACAAGAATCGTCGCAGGTCACCGATTGTCTTGCGTCATCAATGCGACGGCGGTTCCCAACCCCACTTGGGAGCGAATCGTGGCGATCCGCCGTCCCGGCTGCACTGCGTCTTTGGGTTCGCTCACTCGCTCTGGTCCAAGCAGCGCACATGCTGCGTCGAGGTCATCGACGTTGATCACCAGCCCCCAGAACTCTGCCTCGCCTCGGTTGTAGTCCGGGTGTTCGACGATCTCAACAATCAGACCACCGCGCCCGATCCGATGAAACCCTTGAGTGATCGCTCCCAACTCACGGGTGCGCTTCAAAGCACATCCTGTTGCATCAGTGACCGCATCCGACACAGTCTCCAGACTGCTTGTCATGATCACGACATGATCGAGTCCGGTGGCTCCCAGCGCGTGATCCGCAAACGATGGCGTTGCTGCATCGACGACATCAACGGGCAGCCCAGCGATCTGTTGCACAGGTTCGATACCGCTGAAGCCCCAACCGACAATGCCGGCATCGTCAGCCCGTACCGGCAATACGATTTTAAGTCCAGTACCAAAGAGTGGGATCAGTCCATCTCCGCTAACAGCTAAGCCGATCGAGCGCCATGTCTCCGGGTCGCCAGCAACCGTCAACCACTCAACTTTCGCGCCGTTCGTACCCACCGCCACATCTTGGCACCTCATCGTGAGCACGGACTGACCAAACAGGTTGATGTTCCTCCTAATTAGCGAGCCGANACAACTCGCTATCGCTCTCTGGGCTCGGCGGTTACTAACTGACGCNTCCACCCGAGTAGACCCTTTGCNGCAGGAACAGCGCAACCGAGGGTCTCCACTCAGCAATCGATGCCTAGCGCCGACCATCGACCCGCCCCCGGTCCGCCTCGATAGCGGCGAACTCCATGGACTCATCGCCGACGATGTCACCACCTACAGCTAAATCGTCAACCCGGCTTGACTAAAACTTGAGGCCACCATTAGGGGCGTACACGCTGATGCCCTCACGCTCAAACGTTGAAGCGGAACTCCATGACGTCACCGTCTTGCGCGATGTAGTCCTTNCCTTCGACACGCATCTTTCCGACATCCTTCGCTGCGTTCCACGAGCCCAGTTCGAGTAGCTCGTTCCACTGGATGACTTCGGCCCGAATGAACCCGCGCTGGAAGTCGCCATGGATTCGTCCGGCGCACACCGGTGCAACCGANCCCTCATGGAACGTCCAAGCACGCGACTCTTGCTCACCNGTGGTCATGTATGTCCGCAGACCGAGCAAGTGGTAGGCGCTGCGAACCATCCGGAACAGGGCACCTTCGCCGAGGCCGAACCCTTCCAAGATCTCCTTGCGCTCATCAGGGTCCTCGATAGCAGCAGCTTCGGCTTCCATCTGGATGCACATGCCGATCACTTCGACGTTGTCACCCGCATTGTTGAACTCGTCGGAAATCAACGCCTCTTTCTCCGGAATTGACTCAATGTCATCCTCGCCGACGTTGACGACAACAAGCACTCGGCGATTGGTCAACAAAAAGTAGGGGGCAAGGATCTCTTTGACGTCGTCCTTCAAACCGGCCCGGTACAGGGGCAGACCGTCGGAAAGCTGGTCATAGGCCATTTGCAGCGCCTCGGTCTCAACGACCATCGACTTGTCAAGCTTCGCAGCGCGCTGNGTCTGCTTGAGCCGCTTTTCGACCGTTTCGAGGTCGGCCAGCGCCAACTCGATCTCGAGAATGCGCAGGTGCTCAATAGGGTCCGACGGACCNACTACATCGTCATCTTCGAACGCACGCAAAACGAAAACGATCGCGTCGACCTCACGGATGTTGGCGAGGAACTTGTTGCCTANACCTTCGCCTGTGCTTGCGCCCTCAACCAGGCCACCGATGTCGACAACCTCAACTTGAGCGTGCACCGTCTTCTTCGATTGAGACATAACCGACAACCGGTCAAGGCGCTCGTCAGGCACCATTGCAACCCCGATATTTGGGTCCTTGGTAGCGAACGGGTACGGCGCAGCAAGTGCGCCACCGCCGGTCAGCGCGTTGTACAACGAACTTTTGCCCGCATTCGGGAGTCCAACTAATCCAAAACGTTCCATGCGGCAGATCACGCTAACGGCGGACTGCCGCACCCGTCGGCCTCTCACCCAACCAGGTGACCCAATCGCCCGATTCAGTCTGATCGAAAGCGACGCAGCTGCTGAGCAGAAGAAAACAACTCCCGCGAAATCCCGATGCTCATGACCGTTGTGGTTGTCGCCACGCTGCCAAGCACAAGGTACATCACCGAAATCTGCACTTTGACGGCATCGGCAGGATCAACGCCGGCAAGAATCAGNCCAACCATCGCTCCCGGCAGCGCCACAATGCCCACTGCCTTCGTCGTCTCGATCTGTGGCACCAAAGCCATCCGCAAGGCTTGACGGAGCTGCGGCTGAAACGCTTCAGCTGCGGACAATCCGAGCGCAAGCCGTCCTTCGATCACGCCACGCTGCTCAGTTGCGGCGACCAGCAACTGGCGCGAAACCAAAACAGTGGCCGCCAANGAGTTCCCGATNACGATGCCAGCCAGCGGAACGATAGTGCGACCCTCAAACTCGTACACCTGAAAGCCGAACAACACCCCCAACGTCACAAGACCCGACAATGCGTACGCAAGCANCGAGAGGACCAGCACGTGGGGCACCCCTGCTGCGCGCCGAGACGTAGTCCACGCCGCAAACAGCAACATAAACATCAGCCATAGCGCTGGCCAGAACAACGGATCGTCAGGGCCCACTACTAGCTGCAGTGCCNACCCAACCACTAAAAGTTGCACGAGCGCGCGCATCGCAGCCCACAACAACGAGCGCTCAAGATCAAGCTTCCGCCACAGCGAAATCAGCACCGCAACCAGGAGCAGTACGCCCGACGCCGCAAGGCCAGCCAACCCAATGTCAGCTCCCTCTGCGGCGAATGCCAGCATCAAATCGCCAGCGTCAACAAAATTATTCACGGTGCGCCGACCAGTCCACGCACGACGGGGTCATCACTCCCATCAAGATCACTTAGATGTCCGAATGCTGCGACCTGTCCATCGACGATCGCCAAAACGTGATTGGCAAGGCGTCGCAGCTGTTGGGTGTCATGACTGACCCAGACCAGCGGGGTCCCCGCCTCGGCAAGTTGCTGGGCCAACTTCTCGATGGTCTGGCGTGCCTCGCCGTCCAGTGCTGCAGTCGGTTCGTCAGCCAGAACAACCATCGGATCAGTCAGTAACGCTCGGGCGACACACATCCGCTGCGCCTCGCCACCCGAGAGGTCAGCGGCATTGCGATGGAGCAGACCTGCCGCGAGCCCAACGTGATCGAGCATGTGAAGCGCACGGCCCTCGTCGGTATCTGCCGTTGCAACCCGAAAGTTGTCAAGCACCGATCCGGCGAAGATTGGCGGATGCTGAAACACCATGGCGACCTGGCGGCGTAACTCGTCTGGCCGAAGCTCGTCGAGTCGCTGGCCTCGCCACCGGATCTCGCCAGCGAGTGGATCGTCGAGACGGTTGAGCAGACGCAAAAGGGTCGACTTACCCGACCCGGACGGGCCTACGACCGCTGTAATTCCTGCGTTTGGAATGTCGACCGTGATTCCTCGCAGAATCGGGTCCGCAGCAGGACCCGCAACCACCTCCCGCAGCGAAAATCCATCGTGTGCGACCACCCGCCGGACCGTATCGCACAATGCGGGAACGCGTCCCTCTCGTACCCCCAGCAGCGTCCAAACGCGTCCTCAATATGGCATGCTGAGCCTATGGCTTGGCTGGTCAGCGACGCTCGAGTGTTCGCCTCTGCAAAGATCGCCAACAACCGGTCGGATCGCCGACGACATCTGCTCGGCCGCACCCATCTCGAAGGTGCACTAGTTATCCGGCCATGCCGCTCCGTCCATACGCTTGGCATAAAGTTCCCAATCGACGTGGCCTTCGTCGACGCCGACGGTGTCGTAATTAAGACGCTGCAGATGCCCCGTCATCGCATCGGATTCCCAGTGCGGCGTGCCAAGTTCGTCGTCCAGGCGCAGGCTGGAGCATTCAACCGGTGGGGTCTGCGCGTCGGCGATGTCATCGAAGTACGCGATCAGGACAACTGAAGATGGCCGCCACCCTCTGGCTCGTCGCTACACCAATCGGCAACCTTGGCGACCTGCAACCACGCGCCATCGAAGTACTTGCCGCCGCCGATCTCGTCTGCTGCGAGGACACGCGGCGCACCGGTCTGCTGCTCCATCACGCCGGCATAAAAGCCAAACGCATGGTGGTGTGTAATGAGCACACCGAATACGACCTGATCGACCAAGTCCTGAGCGTGCTAGATAACGGGGGCAATGTGGCCGTCGTCAGCGATGCAGGCTCGCCAGGCGTATCGGACCCCGGTGAGCGACTCGTGCGCGCCGTCGTTGATTCGCCCCACGCAGTCAGTGCTGTGCCCGGACCAAGCGCTGCAATCATGGCTGCGACGATCAGTGGACTCGACACCTCACGATTCGTCTTCGACGGCTTTCTCCCTCGCAAGGGACGTGAACGCAGCGCCCGCCTTGCCGACGTTGCCGCCGAGTGCCGCACCACCGTGCTCTACGAAGCACCCCACCGTGCGTTGAAGACACTCGCAGATCTCGCTGACGTGTGCGGACCCGACCGAATGGTTGTCGTGACTCGCGAACTCACCAAGCTGCACGAAGAAGTCATCCGCGGCACGCTCGGTACCGTCGACATCGGCGAACCACGCGGCGAATATGTCTTCGTCGTCGAAGGTGCGCCCGTCGACAACACCCCTCTCACCGAGGATGACATTCGGGCGCTCCTGACGACAGCAATCGAGAGCGGCCTGTCCAAGCGCGACGCCGCCGCTCAGGTCGCCGCCGAAACCGGCCAACCCAAGCGCGACATCTACCAACTCACTCTGGACTGAGTGATTTCGGGGTCAGGATGCGGCGTCGCTCGGGGAAGACGAAACCCAGACATCACTCGACGTCGTCACACGTCGGAAATCACTTGTCTTGGCATGAGCGACAACTGACGGGACTGGGCGACAAGCACTCCTGCCGAGTCCCAGATCTCGCCCTCTTCATCAAGTAGCCCGTCGTGAATGAAGCGGCAGCGGAACGCAACACGGAGCGGGCCGGGCGCAGGATTTCCGCGCACATGCACAGTCAACTCAATTGTCGGCACCCAGGCCATTGGGATGTCCGAGTTGAAGATCGGTGGCGGGAACGCGTCAGCTGCCAGTAGCAATCCAATCGCATCGACCGGTTCCTCTGCAACGAAGGCAAACCAACCACGCATCGTTGGATCACCCGTCGGCTCGCCGCGCCGAAAACCATCGTCCTCCGGGCACAATCGGCAAGCAAGGCGATCCATTAATGCGGGCCCACCACTCGCGGCGGCTGGCCGCATCGGCGTACAGTTTTCGAAAGGCATGACATCGAGAGGTTCCTCGCGTCGGAAGGTCGGCCCGTCATCGGGCACCTGGTCACCAAACGTGCCGAGAAGCTCGAGGATCGGCTTTCCCTCTACCGTCATCGTTGCCCTAGCGGTAGCCAGGCGTCGGCCCGTGCGGACGACGTCGACATCGATTTCACACGGGCCTGCAGGTCCAGGACTCAAGTAATGCGCCGTCAGCGACAGCGGTGGACGGCCGACCGCTTCGGACATGGCACGCCCCGCAATCGCCATCAGATAGCCACCGTTGGCATTGCCGCCGATGTCCCATCCTGAATGAATCTTCGCCGAGTACCGGCCCGAACCATCGCCGCCGTTCGCCACGACGGCAGTTGCGTTGGCAAATACGCCCAGACTCCCTGCAGGTCCGCTCATCGCGCTGACGGTATCGTGCAGGCGTGTCTCAGTTCTATGTGACGACTCCGATCTACTACGTCAACGCCGAGCCACATCTCGGCCATGCGTACACGACAATTGTTGGCGATGCGCTGGCCCGCTGGCACCGACTGCTCGGCGACGATGTCACGTTCCTCACCGGAACTGATGAGCACGGCCTCAAAATCCAGCAGGCTGCCGAGGCATCGGGCATGACGCCCCAGGGGTTCACGGACTCAATCGCACCGAAGTTTTCCGACGCCTGGGAACGCCTCAACATCACCAACGATGACTTCATCCGCACGACGGAGCCCCGCCACAAAGCAGCCGTCGCAGAACTTCTCCAACGGTGCTACGACGCAGGCGACATTGAGCTTGACACCTTCGCCGGCAAGTACTGCGTTGCCTGCGAGGAGTACTACCAGGACGAGGAACTGGTCAGCGGGCCCAACGGGGACGACCTTTGTCCGATTCATCTGCTGCCAGTCGAGTATTTTGAGGAAGAGAACTACTTCTTTCGGCTCTCACGTTTCGAAGACCGCCTCCTCGACTGGTATGCCAAGCATCCGACGGCGATGAAGCCCGAACATCGGGGCAACGAAGCAATCGGTTTGATCAAGTCCGGCCTGCGCGACTTCTCGATCAGCCGCACCTCCCTCGACTGGGGGATCCCCCTGCCATGGGACGACAAACACGTCACCTACGTCTGGTTCGATGCCCTCACCAACTACCTCGCTGCGGTTGGATTCGGAAACAAGTCACGGGACTACACCGAGCGGTGGCCCGCCGACTATCACCTGATCGGCAAAGACATCGTTCGACAGCACTGCGTTTACTGGCCAGCCATGCTTCTGTCTGCGGGCGTGGAACCGCCCAAGGGTTGGGCCATCGGCGGCTGGCTGCTCAGCGGCGGCGAAAAAATGAGCAAGACCTCTGGCAACGTGGTGAATCCTCTGGACCTAATCGACGACATCGGACTCGACGGATTCCGCTACTACGTTCTTGCCGACACTGCCTACGGCAACGATGGTGACTTCAGCTGGGACGGCCTGGTCAACAGGTACAACTCCGACCTCGCCAACAATCTTGGCAACCTCGCTGCCCGCGTGGCCACAGTAGTCGCCAAGAAGTGCGACGGTCTCGGCACCGCTCCCAACCCCAACAGCCGACTCGGCACAGTTGCTGTAACCGCATTGGAGCAGGCTGCTGCGCAATGGGATGACGTTCAGCCGAGCAAGGCCCTCGACGCCACATGGTCGCTCATCCGCGCTTCCAACGCGCACCTCGAGACGAACGAGCCATGGAAAGCGGAACCCGGGCCCGAAGTTGACCTAGTAATGGGTGATGCACTCGAAGCCCTACGCATCGTTGCCATCTTGTGCTACCCAGCGATTCCCGACACCGCCCAGGCCGTCTGGGAACGCATTGGTATGCCTGGCAAGGTCGTCGACCAACGGCTCCCACAGGCTGCCACTTGGGGCCAGTATGTTCCCGGCGCCTCAGTCATCAAGGGTGACGCCCTGTTTCCCCGCATCAAGACATGAGCCCGAACCAGCTGGATTGGATCGACTCGCACTGCCACATCCACGACGAACGCATCCCCGACGGACCTGACGGCGCAGTCACAGCAGCTGCTGAGATGGGCGTCAGCACATTGGTTACCGTTGGTTGCGATCGCAAGACATCGCTCGCTGCGATCGACGTAGCCAGCCGCCATGCGAATGTCTTCGCCACAGTCGGTCTTCACCCGCACGACGCCGTGAACCAAGTCGACACGATTGTGGACCTACTCGACACACCTGGCATCGTCGCCGTGGGTGAAGCCGGGCTCGACTACTACTACGAGCACTCCGAGCGCTACGTCCAAAGAGTCGCGTTTGCGGCACAGATTCAGCTTGCGCACGAACGCAAACTGCCGCTTGTCATTCACACTCGCGAAGCCTGGGCCGACACGTTCGAAATTCTTGATGCCGAAGGCGTGCCCGAGCACACAATTTTCCACTGTTTTACCGGTGGAGCAGACGAAGCACGCCAGTGCCTGAATCGCGGCGCTGTACTTTCGTTTTCCGGCATCGTTACATTCCCGAGCGCCGCCGATGTGCACGAGGCAGCTCAACTTTGCCCTCTGGACTCGATGCTCGTTGAGACCGACAGCCCGTACCTCGCTCCAGTACCTCAACGCGGCAAGAAGAATCGGCCTGCGTGGGTGCCCCATGTCGGCCAGTTCATCGCCGACTTACGCGATGTTCCCGTGAGAAGCATCGCCACGCACACTGCGGCCAACCCCCGCAGGGTGCTGCCCGCCATCGCCTGACAGCACCGCCGAGATACGCTCAGGTACTGCGTAGCCGGGTAGTGAGTCACCAACAGGTGGCCTCCGGCTGCTGAACGATTGACGACTGACCTGTGGCTCTTGACGACACCGACCGACGACGCTTCTTCCTCGTGGTAGTCGCAAGCTTGCTTGTCGTCCCAACGCTTTGGTGGTTCGATCACAACGGCCAGCCGACCGGTTCTGGCACAGTACCGGGAGGCGCCTCCACTCTCGATTCGGCGACCGGGCAATCAAACCTCTCGAGTGAGCCGACGGTGATCACACGGACACCAATTTTTCTTGATGGCCCAATGTCTGTGGTTGGTGGCATCTCCGAAATTGCCATCCCGAACGCAGACCGCTTAGAGACAGTCATCACGAGCGCTACCTTCGGCAGGCTCTCCGGGGGCAACGTCTGCCTTGCTCAGAACATCACCACCGGGCAAGAAATCACTGTGACCAACCTCGACAATAATCGGTCAATCACCTGCCGCTCCCAGCTCGCTCCGACAACGCAGGTCCACGGACTCATGCTCCAGACCACACAATTCGAGACACTCGCTGACCTCACCGATGCACCCATCCCTGTTCAAATTCGTCTGTAACGCGTTATGACGCACTCACGCCCACGTATCAACGATCTCTTGACAGAACATTCGCTCGCGCCGAGGCGCGATTTGGGCCAGAACTTCGTCGCCGACCCGAACACTGTGCGCCGGATCGCCAAACTTGCCTGCGTCGGCACCAGCGACCAAGTCGTCGAGATCGGTGCGGGTCTCGGATCGCTCACACTGGCCCTGGCAGACACCGGCGCTGCCGTGACTGCGCTTGAAATTGACAGAGGAGTTGTACCCGTCTTGCGAGAAATCGTCGCCGACCGACCCAACGTTGAGGTCATCGAAGGCGATGCAATGCGCCTCGACTGGGACACCACGCTTGATCCGAATCATCGCTGGGTCCTCGTGGCAAACCTCCCTTACAACGTTGCAACCCCGCTTGTCTGCGACCTTCTGGATGAAGTCCCTCAAGTGCGACGAATTCTGGTCATGGTGCAGCGCGAAGTCGCAGAACGCTTTGCTGCGCCAGTTCGGACGAAGGGATACGGCGCAGTCAGCGTCAAAGCCGCGTACTGGGGGTCGGCCCGAATCGTTGGGCTCGTGCCCGCAACAGTGTTTATTCCCCGCCCCAACGTAGAGTCCGCCCTCGTCGAAATCACGCGCCACGACCCGATGCCTGATCACCTCGCAGCAACCGACCCCGAACAGCTCTTCACGCTGGTGAAGACCGCATTCGGACAACGCCGCAAGATGCTACGCAAGTCGCTGAGCGGTTTGGTCCAGGCCGAACAATTCGAGAAGGCCGACGTAGTCAGCACCGACCGACCCGAAGAACTCGACGTTAACGCGTGGGTTCGTCTGGCAGCGATCGTGCATGACTGACATCCGCGGCCCAGGCTCATGGCGGGCGCACGCCAAACTCACCTTAAGCCTAAAGATAATCGGACTTCGCAGCGACGGCTTTCATCTCATCGACGCCGAGATGGTCAGCCTCAACCTGCACGATGTCCTCACATTTGATCCATCTGGATCAGGGCTCTCGACGACAGGGCCATTCTCTGACGGTGTACCGACCGACAACTCAAACCTCGTCGCGCATGCGCTCGCCCTCGAAAATACCTCAGCAAAAGTCAACATTGACAAACGCATCCCGCACGGCGGCGGTCTCGGCGGTGGCTCCACCGATGCCGCCACTGCGCTCCGTTGGGCCGGTTATCCCATTGACACTGCATCACTCGCACGAGCCGCAGGTCTTGGCGCTGACATCAGCTTCTGTCTCGTTGGTGGCCGAGCCCGAGTCACCGGCATCGGCGAAATGATCGAGCCGCTCCCACACGTCGACCGAGATGTGACTCTCATCATTCCCCCACTAGCAGTCAACACTCCAGCCGCGTACCGGGCGTGGGACAAGCTCGGCGGCCCGACCGCACATGGGCCCAACGATCTCGAACCCGCAGCTCTTGCAGTCGAACCACGACTGGCATGGTGGCGCGACGCCGTCGCCGAACGGACCGGAACAGCACCGAAGCTCGCCGGAAGCGGCGCTACCTGGTTCACCGATGGCAAACATGGCAACGCCCTTACCGACCTAGTCGACAAGGGCGCAACGGTTGTCATGGCACACACAGTGCCGTCAGATGTGGCAACGAATCAGAAGCATTGAGCACCCGACCGCATAATGAAATGGTCTATTTGCGACGCTGGTGACGCGTGCGGCGCAGCATCTTCTTGTGCTTCTTCTTCCGCATACGCTTGCGGCGCTTCTTAATCAACGAACCCATAAGGATCACGACGCTATCGGTCTCACCTCGCAAGCGGTCACTCTGAGCTGAGCAGCGGGCGACTCACATCTCAAAACACCAATCAGTTGTGCAGGCCGTCTACTCCGGTAGCTTGTCGACTGATCCACTCCGGGGTCGTCTAACGGCAAGACAGCGGTTTTTGGTGCCGAGAATGGGGGTTCGATTCCTCCCCCCGGAACCATGAGTGTTTCCGCAATCGTCCTCGCTGCTGGAGAAGGCTCTCGCATGCGATCGAGTCGCCCGAAGCCGCTCCACCTCATTTGTGGGCGCGCCATGGTGCTCCATGTGATCCATGCGCTTGAGAAACTCCAGCCGACTCGCACCTCCGTCGTGGTCGGTCACCAGGCTCAGTCAGTCATGAGCAAAGTCGCCGAGCGTGCACCGGACTGGGCCAACGTGGCGTTCGTCGAACAGCTTGAACAAAATGGCACGGGTGATGCCGCCGCCGTCGGCATGACCGCATTCGACGGCGACGATTACGACGACGAAGCCACCATCGTCATACTGCCAGGCGACACGCCCCTCCTCGGGCCCGAGACGCTAGACGAACTGGTCGCCACCCATGTCGCCAATCAAAATGCATGCACGCTCTTGACAAGCGTGCTTGACGACCCAACCGGATACGGTCGAATTATACGCAAGAAAGACGGTCAGGTCGCTCGCATCGTCGAGCAACGCGACGCCTCGCCTGATGAACTCGACATCAAAGAATGGAACACTGGCATTCTGTGCTTTCGCCGCGACCTGCTCGGACCCGCGCTTCGCAACCTCACCACTGACAACGCTCAAGGCGAGTATTACCTCACCGATGTAGTTGCTGCCCTCGCCGACATGGGTCATCGTGTCGGAGCGGTCCAGGCCGACGCAGCAGAGACGCAAGGTGTTAACGACCGATGGCAACTTGCTCTCGCCGAACGTGAGCTACGTAACCGCACCAACCGCCACTGGCTCCTCAACGGCGTCACGATGCTTGACCCGCGTCAGACTTTCATTGATGTGAACGTCACGATCGGTCGCGACGTCACGCTGTACCCCGGCACAATGCTGCAGGGCGCAACCGTAATCGGGGACGGCTGCGAGTTGGGGCCCGACACGCGTCTATCTGACTGCACAGTCGGCAACGGCGCAGTCGTCGAACACAGCGTCGGCCACGATGCCGAGATTGGCAACGACACCGTCGTCGGTCCGTATGCGCATCTGCCCGCGGGGTCCGCTGTCCTTTCGAACGCGACGACCGGCGCGTTCTACACTGCCCCCGTCGGGTAGATCCCGTCCCCATCCAACCTCAAACTCACCCGGGACTTCACATGGAAAAGGTCACCACCAAGCGCCTCGCTCTCTATACGGGCCGCACCCATCCTGCACTCGCTCAGGAGGTGGCCCAGCATCTCGACATCGAAGTTGGCAGCGACAATCTCGTTGAGTTCGCCAACGGTGAAGTGCGTTGCAGCTTCGGTGAATCCGTGCGCGGTACGGACGTCTTCATTATGCAGACTCACTACGGCGTCGATGACCGATCCGTCAACGACTCGATCATGGAACACCTCATCATGATCGATGCTGCCTCACGTGCGTCAGCCAAGCGCATCACGGCAGTCGTCCCGTTCTACGGCTACGCCCGCCAGGACCGAAAAGCGGCTGGGCGTGAGCCAATCACGGCACGCCTCGTCGCTGACATGTTCAAAGCCGCTGGCGCCAAGCGAATGATCTCGATCGATCTTCACTCCGGTCAAATCCAGGGCTTCTTCGACGGTCCGGTCGATCACCTCACTGCCATGCCTGTGCTTGAAGCCTACGTCCGCCGGAATTCGACCGCACCGGTGATTGTGTCGCCTGATGCTGGCCGAATCAAAGTAGCCGAACGCATGGCACAACACCTCGGAGACATAGGTGCGGATCTGGCTTTTATTTACAAGCGGCGACCAAAAGGCACCACCAACGTTGCCGAGGCCGCGGAGGTAATGGGCGACGTTGAAGGGCGCACGTGCGTCCTGACCGACGACATGATCGACACCGGCGGCACCATCGTGGCCGCTGCCGAGCTGCTGATGAAGCGCGGCGCTCGGAATGTATGGGCCATGGCAACTCACGGCGTCTTGTCCGGTCCAGCCATCGATCGGCTGAAGAACAGCCCTCTCGAAAAAATCGTCCTGACAAACACACTGCCGCTGCCGGCCGAGAAGCAGCTCCCAAATATCGAAATTCTCTCGGTTGCGCCTCTCATCGCAGAAGCACTCGGTGCTGTATTTGACGACACCAGCGTGAGCGACATCTTCGACGGTGAAAACCTCTCGTAACAACCTCCATGCCTGCTCGACCACACCCATTTCCCAAAATCCTTACCTAGGCATCGCTGGCCAGCTTTGAACGTACCCAGCGCATCAATCGTTCAGATTTCATCAGATGTTCGGAAAATGTCGGCTGGACAACGCTGAAGTCATATTTCTGTTAGGGCAACGAAAGCATCACGTGCGCTAACGCGAGAGGGGATGGGTGACGCGGGCGATAGCGTTGCATTCTGCTGTATCAACGTGCGCTCCAAGCGTCACCTGAGATCTCCACCTGAATCAAGGACCGAAAACCATGTCTGAGACCGTTCTTCTCGCCGAATCTGGCCGCACAACTGGGAGCGCCTCCGCGCGGCGGCTACGTGCCGATGACCGGATTCCCGGCGTTGTCTACGGTCACGGCATGGACCCAGTCAGCGTGACCGTCGTTCGGCGTGATCTACGTGTTGCACTGTCAGGGGCCGCTGGGCTGAACACGATCCTTGACCTCACTGTCGATGGCGAGGTGTACCCAGCGCTCGTGAAGGACATTCAGCGCCACCCAGTGAAACGCAACGTGCAGCACATCGACTTCATCCAGGTCAACTTGAACGAAGAAGTCACCGTTGCCGTACCGGTTCGCCTAGAGGGCGAAGCTAAAGCCGTCGAGGGTGAAGGCGGACTCGTGGACCTCACCATGACCGAGCTCGAAGTGGTAACGACACCACGCAACATTCCCGACGAAGTTGTCATCGACATCTCCGCCATGGATATGGACACAACTATCCGCGTTGCCGAGATTCCGCTGCCTGCAGGCGTCACCGCAGCAGCTGACCCGGAGTTCCCGGTCGTCACTGTCCTCACAATGCGCACCCCGGTGCTTGACGCCGAGGAAGCCGCAGCCGAAGCCGCAGCCGAAGAGGGTGAAGAGGGCGACGCCGCTGGCGACGCCGCTGGCGACGNCNCNGGCGACGACTCCGCTTGAGCTAACGAGCCACGCGGCTCTGCTCACCGCTTGTTCTCATCCGGATCTCACGTTCAGATCACACTGACATGGGCCTATTTGGACGCACGGGAAAGGGCGATCCCTTCGACTGGCTCATCGTCGGACTCGGTAACCCTGGCCCAAAGTATGTCGGCACGCGACACAATGTTGGTGAAGATGTGATTATGGCTCTTGCGGGACGCACACGTTCGACGCTCAAAAGCGGTCGTGACAATGCACTGCTCTGCGAGACGCGTCTCAGCGGTGCCGATGGCGACGAACGTGTCGTGCTTGCGTTTCCCATCACGTACATGAACCAGTCAGGCCAGGCAGTCGGGGCCCTTGTTCGCCGATTTCGCATCGCCGCTGCTGACCAAATCATCGTGGTGCACGACGAACTCGACCTTTCGCCGGGCGAACTAAAGGTCAAAGTCGGCGGCGGACTGGCCGGGCACAATGGACTGCGTTCGATGAAGCAGCACTTGCGCACGCAGGATTTCATCCGTGTCCGCATCGGTGTCGGCAAACCTCCATCGGGTGCTGGCAAGAACTACGTACTGTCAAAGATCCCAAAACGCGAACGGGAACTCCTCGACGTGACGATTGCCGATGCCGCCGACGCAGTGGAAATGATCGTGTCCAACGGGGTAGACGCTGCGATGCGGCGATACAACGTCAAACGATGACAACGACGTTCTCCGGCGCACCAGGTCCCGCCCTCACTGAGGGCAGCCGCGCCCCATTGGAATCGCTGCCAGGACTTCTCCGCAACGAGCCCGGTTTAACCCGCGCTTTGGGTGACCCCAGCGCGCGCCTCGCTGTCGTCGAGGTTGCCCGCCCGATCTCTATTGCCGCCCTCGCTCACCTGTCGAGTCGACGGCCTCTGGTCGTGGCATGCCCCACCGGAACAATGGCTGGCCAACTCGTCGATGACCTTGCACAGTTCGCACCTGCCGGAGACGTCGTGATGTTCCCCGGCTGGGAAACTCTCCCGTTCGAGCGGGTGAGTCCGAGCGTTGAAACCATGGGGCAACGACTTGAAGTCCTTTGGCGACTTCATCGTGGAGAACGAGCGCCAAAAATTATCGTCGCCGGAATTCGCTCACTGCTCCAGAAGTTAGGACCCGGGGCGGCCACAGTCGAACCGATTGCCGTCCGGCCCGGTATCGAGATTGACCCTGAAGCACTAGCCAGACAGCTCGTCGAGTTCGGCTACCGGCGCGAAGAACTAGTCGAACATCGCGGTGAGTTCGCACGGCGGGGTGCCATCTTTGATGTGTACCCGTCAACCGGCAATGCGCCGATCCGAATCGACCTTTGGGGGGACGAAGTCGACCGTCTCACACGCTTCGGTGTCAACGACCAACGCTCGACCGACGACCTGACCGGCGCGACGATTTTTCCAGCCCGAGAGCTCATGCCAACCGACGATGTGCGCCAACGAGCGGCCGGCCTGATGTCCAGCGAGCCGTGGGGGCGGGAACAATGGGAGCGGCTAGCCGAAGGGGCTCACTTCGACGGCATGGAAAGCTGGCTGCCATGGCTGATCGATAGTGATCGACTACTCACCGATGTCTTACCCGACGATGCCAAGGTTCTCCTCGTTGAGCCCCGGCGCATGCTCGATCGAGCCAAAGACCTGATAGCAGAAGAGGACGATCTCGCTCGCACGCTCGCCGGGACCTGGGCTCGCGACCCGGACAAGTCGTTCCCACGGCTCCACGCCGACCCCGAAACGTTGCTGTCCAGCGAAACAGCTAACTTCTGGACTCTCGACTCCACACCTGAGTCCCCCGACATACCGGTCGTCGAGGCCTCGGGGTGGGGGCCGGTGGGGGGCGATGGTTCGGGTCTCACAGATCGTCTTACCCAGCTGATTAGCAACGGCTACTGCGTCGTGGTTGCTGCCGACGGCTTCGGTTCAGCCGACCGGCTTCATTCACTCTTGCTGGACCAGGGTCTAGACTTTCCCGTCCGCAGGCAGCTAGCGGATCCCTCAGGCGTCTTGCGCCTCGCTCCCGGTGGGCATATTGTCGTTGCGCCTCTGCATCGAGGTGCGACGTTGCCCAACGCAAAGATCTCGATCGTTGCCGAAAGCGACCTAACTGGCCGTCGGCGGGCCCACCGCAGGGCGCGTCGGCAACCCAAACGCGATGCAGCGTCAACGTTCGAAGATCTCAAGACCGGCAACTACGTTGTGCACCACCAGCACGGCGTGGGCAAGTATGAAGGGATGGTCAAACGGGCCATCGGTGGCGTTGAGCGCGACTATCTACTCATTTCGTATAAGGGCGACGACAAGCTGTACGTCCCGTCGGATCAGATCGACTCATTACGCCAATACGTCGGTGGTGAGGCGCCCGCCCTCCACAAACTTGGAGGGTCTGAATTCGCCAAGGCCAAGAGTCGCGTTAAGTCTGAGGTTCGCCAGATCGCCCAGGAACTCGTGCTGCTCTATCAGCAGCGCGTCACCGCACAGGGCCACTCCTTCGCTCTAGATACGCCCTGGCAGACTGAAATGGAGGATGCCTTTCCGTTCGTCGAGACGCCCGATCAACGTAAGGCAATCGACGACATCAAAGGCGACATGGAACGCGAGTTCCCGATGGATCGCCTCGTATGCGGCGATGTCGGTTTCGGCAAAACCGAGATCGCAATCCGCGCGTCGTTTAAAGCCATTCAGGATGGCAAACAAGTCGCTGTCCTTGCACCGACCACACTGCTCGCAACCCAGCACGGCAATACTTTCGCCGACCGGTTTGCGGGCTACCCGATCCGAGTAGAGGTGCTGTCCCGATTTCTCACCCCCAGTCAGGCGAAACGGGTCATCGACGAGGTCAAGTCGGGTGAGATCGACTGTGTCATAGGGACCCATCGCCTGCTCGCCGCAGACATTAATTTCAAGGACCTCGGCCTGCTCGTCGTCGATGAGGAGCAACGGTTCGGAGTGCAGCACAAAGAGAAGATGAAGAAGATGAAGACGAACGTCGACGTCCTAACTCTCACCGCCACTCCGATTCCGCGCACCCTCGAAATGAGCCTCGTCGGCATCCGCGACCTGTCATTGCTTCAAACACCGCCGGCAGAACGCCAACCGATTTTGACGTTTGTCGGCGAGTACGACGAACGCGTGGCGATCGAAGCGATTCGCCGCGAGCTCTTGCGGGAGGGACAAGTCTTTTGGGTCCATAACCGGGTGCGTTCCATCGACACTGCTGCAGCGCGGCTCCGCCAGCTCGTCCCCGAAGCCCGCATCGCCATCGCTCACGGCCAGATGGACGAGGCAACACTCGAAACCGTTGTCCAAGACTTCTGGGACGGCCAGTACGACGTGCTCGTCTGCACCACAATCATCGAGTCGGGAATCGACATGCCATCGGTCAACACGCTCGTCGTCGAGCGCTCGGACCTGCTTGGCCTTGGCCAAATGCACCAGCTGCGCGGCCGGGTTGGTCGATCAGGACAGCGTGCATACGCTTACTTGTTTCATCCGCATGACAAGGTGTTGACCGAGGAGGCCTACGAGCGCCTCCGGACCATCGGCGAGTCAACTGAACTTGGGTCCGGATTCAAGATCGCAATGCGCGACCTTGAGATCCGCGGAGCGGGCAGCCTGCTCGGAGAATCACAGTCCGGACACATTGCTGCAGTCGGCTACGACCTCTATTGTCAGATGGTCACCGAGGCGGTCAGTGAAATGAAGGGTGAACTGCCCAAGAACGCCCCCACCGAAATCAAACTTGACGTACCGACCGACTCGTTTCTCCCGCCGGACTACGTCACCAAAGAAGAGCTGCGGCTGGAGGCCTACCGTCGGCTCGCTGGCGTCGAGACCGACGCGCAAGTCGACGACATCCGCTCGGAATGGGAAGACCGCTTCGGCCCACTCCCCGAACCTGCCGAGGCCTTGCTGCAGGTCGGCTACCTGCGCGCCGAGTGTCATCGGCTCGGCCTGCGCGACATTCAAATTTCGGCAACTGACGCCAAGCTCAGCCCACTCGAACTCAAGATGAGCGAGTTGATGCGGCTACGACGCTTGTCGAAAGGTGCTAAATTTAAAGAGGACTTAGGCCAATTGGTGGTGCCAATCCCCCGCCGAAATCCCGACGGCACAAAGGCGGACGCCGCAATCTTCCTCGTGAATTTTTTGCGCGCCCTGGTCGAAGCTGATTAGGGGCCTATCCGTGTCTGGCACAGACAGGCCACCCGGTAACGTCGTGGCCGTGAAGCGACGCTCTCCGATCATCCTGCTCATTCTTGCTAGCGCCGCCCTCATCGCGGGCTGCACCACGATTTCTGACAACGATCTTGCGGCGCGAGTCGACGGTGCCGAGTACACCCGCAACGAGCTCGTCGCCGAGTTGCGAGAACTCGGGGCGACTGATGAACAGCTCATCAACGCCGATATTGCCCGCGGCCAAGTCAGCGGCTGGATAACCGAGCGCGTCAGTGAGGCCTCAGATCCAACTCTCGTCGCTGACGCCTACGCCAACGGAGTTCTTAAGAGTGGCAGTGTCTGCCTTGAGGCTGTCGGGGTACCCACNCGAGCNGANGCAGAGGCGGTCATTGACGAGCTCGAAAGTGGTGCCAGCTTTACTGACATTTTTGCCCCATTCAATGTAAATGACCAGCTCGCACAGACCGACGGTCGAATTGGGTGCTTGACCATCACCCAACTTCCGCTCGGCGTCAACGACCCCCTCGCCGACTCGATCACTGCGCTCAATGCAAATGCGCCGTATGCCACTGCNATCATTCCTAATGCCGCATCGGACGGAGACCTCTACGTGGTCAGCCGGTTCATTCCATACCGCGAACTCGGCCCCAACGACACACCCATCGTTGCCGAGGCACTCGGTGCCGACTCCCTCGGCCTCGACGTCTATGTCGATCCGCAGATCGGCACCTACGACAACACTACCGCCACAGTTATCCCACTCATTTGAGCCTGAGATCGCCCATGCCCTCGCTCNCCACTGCGGCCCGCATCGTTGTTGTCGGTCTCGGCCCCGGCGGCGAGCAGCACATTACCGATGAGGCACGCCTCGCCATCGATCGCATACCCCACAGGCATCTTCGCACCTCAATGCATCCCTCGGCTCATCTTGTTCCCGATGCCACCTCTCACGACGACCTCTACGAGACGGCTCATTCCTTCGACGACGTCTACGTCGANATCACCAATCGCCTAATCGAGTCNGCGTGCGAGCATGGCGAAATCCTCTACGCCGTTCCCGGTTCACCTCTGATACTTGAACGCACGGTTCGCTACCTACAGGAACGTGCGTCTGAGAATGAAGGCATCGAAGTCAACATCGTTCCAGCGATGTCGTTTCTCGATGTTGCGTGGACCCGTCTTGGTATCGATCCGGTCGAGGCGAGCATCCGGCTCGTCGACGGGCATGAGTTCGCAACCGCTGCGGCTGGCGAACGCGGTCCACTCCTTGTAGCTCACACCCACGCCAACTGGGTNCTTAGCGACATCAAGCTGGCAGTCGAAGGTGCCAAAGGTGCCGACCCAGTCGTGATCTTGCACGCGCTTGGGACCGACGACGAGCAGGTTACCCACACAACGTGGGCCAAGCTCGACCAAACCGTCGAGGCTAACCACCTCACCTCAATCTACATCCCGCAGCTTTCGGCACCCGTCGGCCAGGAATACGTGCGTTTCCACCAGTTGACCCGGACGCTGCGCGAGCAGTGTCCATGGGACATCGAACAGACCCACGAGACTCTCATCCCCTTTCTCCTCGAGGAGACCTACGAGGTCGTCGATGCCCTCCATGCTCTTGATCCCAGCAAGCCTGCAACCGACGACGACCTCATCGAGGAACTTGGCGATCTGCTGTTCCAGATTGAGTTCCACGCGACGATTGCAGAGCAACAAGGTCGATTCACGATTGCCGATGTCACGCAGGGCGTCCATGACAAGCTCGTGCGTCGTCACCCGCACATCTTCGGGCCCAAGAACGGCGATATGGCCAAAGCGGGCGACACCGACACCGTGCTCAGCAATTGGGACGAAATCAAGCGTGTCGAAAAGAATCGCACGTCCGTGTTTGACGGAATCCCGCGGTCTCTTCCATCACTGGCATATGCCCAAAAGATTGGACGGAAGGCCTCAAAAGTTGGTTTCGATTGGCCTGACGTTCACGGGGCATTTCCAAAAATTATCGAAGAAACTGTTGAACTGAGCGAAGCAGTCGGACACGGCGACATTAATGCTGAAACCGATGAGCTCGGCGACTTGCTGTTCGCAGTTGTCAACGTGGCCCGGCACCTCGACATTGATGCTGAGCTCGCACTTCGCGCGGCCAGCGACAAGTTCCGAGTACGTTTCGAAACGGTCGAGCAGTTGGCGGCGCAACAGTCGATCGACCTACGCACGAGCAATCTGAAGATCCTCAATGGGCTCTGGGACAAAGCAAAGCTCATCTTGAAAACCTCTTCAAGCTGACGACGCAAGCCCTCTACAGCCTGGGCACAGCAAACCAGGTCGCATCGAGATCCAAGGAGTTGTGGACGTTGTCGATCGCAGAACCTCTGGTCTCGGCAGAAGTATCCAAGCAGGTTGCTGATCGCTCACTCGACCGGTCTTTCGAGCCGCTGATCGCAAGTATCTCNCTTCCCATCTTCACCAAACTCCGGCCAAACACGTCCCAGCACCAGCACGCAGAGCACCACCGTAAGAAGCGAGAGATTTAGTACGACCCCTGAGCGCTTTCAGCGCAGCACTGCTGTGTGGCTCCAAGCTGCACTCCACTCCCACATTCCCGGCTTCTTCGCCGATACCGCCGACGACCTCGTGAGCGTCACCGACATGGGGACCCTCGCCAACCAGCACAGCATCAATCCGCTCGATTGCGCCCGAAGGCCATGCTGCGCCACCTCTTCGCCGAGGTAGACATAACCGAAGACTTCCCAACAGGGCCAGCACCATTCGTCCCAGCGCCCTACGATTGAGACGGTATGAGTGGAATCCAGAACATTGTCGGCCGCGAGATCCTCGATTCACGGGGCAACCCGACAGTCGAAGTCGAAGTCGAACTGGAGTCCGGTGCGACCGGTCGTGCTGCGGTCCCGTCCGGCGCCTCAACCGGCGAGCACGAGGCCGTCGAACTGCGCGACGGCGGAGACCGCTACATGGGCAAAGGAGTCTCCAACGCGGTCGGCTTCATCAACACCGAAATCGCTGGTGCACTCTACGGATTCGACGCGCTCAGCCAACGAAGCATCGACCAGGTCATGCTCGATCTCGATGGGACTGACAACAAAGCCCGATTCGGCGCCAACGCCATTCTTGGCACCAGCCTTGCAACGGCGAAAGCCGCAGCAGCCGAACTCAACATGCCGTTTTACACCTACGTCGGCGGACCGAACGCACACGTCTTGCCGGTTCCCATGATGAACGTCATCAATGGTGGGAGCCACGCTGATAACTCGATCGACTTCCAGGAGTTCATGGTGATGCCAGTCGGTGCGCCAAGCTTCTCCGAAGCCCTACGGTGGGGCACAGAGACATATCACGTACTCAAGCAGGTGCTTCATGGACGCGGCCTGTCGACCGCGGTCGGTGACGAGGGTGGGTTCGCCCCCAACCTGTCGTCCAACGAAGAGGCGATTACCACCCTCCTCGAAGCCATCGAGAAGGCCGGCTTCACGGCCGGCGAGGACATCTCAATCGCACTCGATCCAGCTGTGTCGGAAATCTTCAAGGACGGTGCTTACCACCTCATCCATGAGGGCAAGGTTCTCTCCCCCGACGAAATGGCTGGATACTGGACAGAAATGGTCGAGAAGTATCCGATCGTTTCACTTGAAGATGCGATGGATGAAAACGATTGGGAGGGATGGGCCAAGCTCACCGATTCGGTCGGCAACAAGACCCAACTCGTCGGCGATGACCTCTTTGTTACCAACTCGATTCGCTTGCAACGCGGCATCGATTCCAACGTCGCCAACTCGATTTTAGTCAAGGTAAATCAGATCGGATCTCTAACCGAGACGCTGAACACAGTCAGCCTTGCCACTCGCCACGGCTACACCTCGGTGATGAGCCACCGGTCAGGCGAAACCGAAGACGCCACAATCGCCGATCTTGCCGTCGCCACTAACTGCGGTCAGATCAAGACCGGAGCGCCATGCCGCTCAGATCGAGTCGCGAAGTACAACCAATTGCTCCGTATCGAGGCACAACTCGGCGAAGCTGCAGCATTCCGCGGCAAGAGCGCCCTCGCACCCCTGCGCTGAACCCCCACGTTGTGCCATGCACAGCGTGATCACATACCCTCACTGCAATGGCAGGGTTTGATGACATCGGCGAGCAAGACAGTTGGCGGTGTTGGGTCTGCGACAAAGCTGTCGATGCCACGGTATCTGTCAACGACGATCGCGGCCCCAGCGTCGACGCCCGGATAACCGAGCGAAAAGCCAAAAAAAGAGGCAAGCACAAGGTAAGCGGCCTCTCCGAGCGGCTCGCACACCGAGGATGCAACACCGGCAAAGGCAACGTTGAAGCCGTCGTCCCCTGGAAAGCCGACCTGTTTGTAATCGACCCGGTTGCAATCGTTCAAACTGTTGATCGGCTGGCGAACAAAGGCGGACGAGAAATTTTCTGCCGCTGCCCGACTCAACAGGATGCCGACACCACAGCGGCCTGGCTAATCGACCGAATAAGCCGCCTCGAACCAGGGCTTACACTGTCGAGTGACGTTCAAGAAGGTGGCGGGCAATACCTGGTCGCCTTACGCACCTGAGCTTGCCTGCAGACTGCCTCGCACTCCAACCTAACTCCGGGTGATGAGCGGAGCTGACGTCGTTGCGTCATGTCGGCGGCGGGTGCGACCGTGACGTCGGCACTCGATAACTTCGTACCCTCGCTGACCTCTGCGAAGCAAATGGCATGAGGTTCCACAGTGACAACTGCTGTGGAGGTTCCGCTCAGCGACGGATCGTCGAGGCCAGTCCACTCAAGCGACGGGCGAAGGCCCGAGGCGTGAGATCACTCGTGACGACAAGACCCTTGTAAAGCGCCCCGGGCACCACAATCGTCTTATTCTTAGCCACCCCGACGAGCCCCGCCGCTGCAACGGACTCCGCTGAGGTCCAAGCAAAACCAGGAAACGTTGCTTCGTACTCGGTCGTGTTACTACGTTCTTGAAATTCGGTTTTCGTCAAGCCCGGGCACAATGCGGTGACGTGGACACCGGTTTTTCGCAGTTCCTCGTGCAACGCCTCGGTGAGGCTCGTGACGTACGCCTTTGTCGCAGCATAAACCGCCAGTCCGGGGGCAGGCTGAAAACTCGCCACGCTCGACACATTCAGCAGGTATCCCGATCCTCTGGCCGCCATAGCCCGCGCAGCTGCGCTGCTGATTCGAGTCAACGCTTTCACGTTTAGCTCAACTTCATCGCTGAGCCGGTTTGCATCTACCTCAGCAAACTGACCGCTGGTCCCAAATCCTGCGTTGTTCACAACAAGGTCGACCGGATTCTCGACGTTACCGACCGCCTCCATGACAGCATCCTGACCGGCTGCTGTTCCCAAGTCGGCTTCCAACACGCTAAAACCGTCGAACTGACCGGCAATCTCACGAAGTTTTTCGCCCCGCCGAGCCACAAGCACCGTCGGCACCCCTGCGCGCCCAAGCTGCTCCGCCATCTTGGCGCCAATGCCGGAAGACGCGCCGGTAACGAGTGCAGTTGTGAACGGAAAGGGGCTCATACGTTCACCGTACCGAGGCTGACACGCCTTGTCGGCTAGATCGGCATTGGCGGCGCAGCTAATTTTACGCTCATGCCGCTGACGGGTCGTGTCCGATCACGGCGTCTTCGTCGTCGCCAAGCACGTAGCGGTGTAGCGCTGCGCCAATGACTGCACCCACGAGCGGCGCCAACCAGAACAGCCACAGTTGTCCGAGCTGGTCACTGCCGGCAAAAAGCGCCTGTGACGTTGACCGGGCAGGGTTGACACTGGTGTTCGTGACTGGGATCGAGATGAGGTGAATCAATGTGAGCGCCAGGCCAATCGCCAGACCCCCCATCGCCGGGGCCGCCCTCTGAGCGGTCGCTCCAAGGATGACCACTAGGAATACGGCGGTCAACACGATCTCGGCGATCAGAGCTGCNGCGAGGCTGTATCCACCAGGTGAGANTTCACCGTACCCGTTCGAGGCGAAAGCACCAGGGCCAGTTCCAATCTCGAAGCCCGCTTGACCGCTGGCGATACCCAGTAGGACTGCGGCGCCAATGATGCCGCCGACGACCTGAGCGCCGACGTACCCGGCCGCGTGCTTCGGATCAAAACGCCTGGCAACAACCATGCCTAAAGTCACGGCCGGGTTGAAGTGCCCGCCCGAGATGTGGCCGAGCGCATATGCCCCGGTCAACACAGTGAGACCGAACGCAAGGCTGACACCGACGAAGCCGATACCGAGACTGGTTTCGTTTCCACCAAGACCAAAGTCGGAGGCGAGTACCGCAGCGCCGCAGCCACCAAGTACCAGCCAGAAGGTGCCCACTAGTTCCGCAACAAGCGGCTTGACCTTGAATTGCATCGTCCTACTCCTATTTCTCTATTGAGGCTCAACTAGTCGAGACGATAGAGCATTAGGGTTAGTCACGGCTATCAGAGTCGCGCCACGGCGCCCGCATCCAGGCCCGAAGCACTGCAGTGAGGGCTTCGATCCGTGTCAGACGACTGGGACCTTTAGATCACACTTGGCGAAGCGGAGTTACGCCGTAAAGCCGGAGGCAGTGAGGCGTGCCTGTGCGCGAGCCTTCCCAGCCACAGCATCGGCGATTGCGCCATCAACAGTCTCGTCACGCAGCGTTTGCTGGTGGCGCTCCAGTGCTTCTTTGGCCCGATCGACATTAATGTCTGCAGCCAGTTCCGCAGTGTCCGAGAGCAACGAAATTTTCGTTGGATTGCCACTTACTTCGACGAAGCCTCGGTGGACGGCAATGTCTTGCACCTGGCCGTCGGTCTGGAAGACCCGCGTGTGGTTCTCGACGAGGACGCCGAGGAACGCAGCGTGTCCTGCCTGGAAAGCAATCTCGCCCCCGCCCGCAGTACGCGTGATGACCATGTCGGCCTCGCCGGAGTACAGCACCTTCTCCGGTGAAACGACTTCTACGATGATGGGATCAGCCATGATCAGGCTCCTCTCACAGGGTGGTTCGACGACAGGATGCTGCCAACGGGCTCGAGCAACATCTGGTGATCAGCTCTCCGAGAGCTGTTTAGCCTTGGCCTGCACCTGGTCGATGTTGCCAACGTTTAGGAACGCTTGCTCGGGCAGATCGTCGAGGCCGCCATCGATGATGGCTTCGAAGGATTCAACCGTCTCGGCAACCGGCACATACTCACCCTCAAGTCCGGTGAACACCTTTGCAACGAAGAAGGGCTGAGACAGGAAACGCTCAACCTTACGGGCACGAGACACCGTGAGTCGATCCTCTTCAGACAGCTCATCCAGACCGAGGATGGCGATGATGTCCTGCAACTCCTTGTAGCGTTGGAGCGTCTCCTGCACACGGCGGGCCACCCCGTAGTGGTGGTCACCCACAACCTCGGGGCTCAAGATTGTCGACGTCGACGACAGTGGATCCACAGCCGGGTAAATTCCGAGCGAAGCAACGGTACGGCTGAGCTCAGTGGTGGCATCGAGGTGGGTGAATGTAGTGAACGGCGCCGGATCGGTGTAGTCGTCGGCAGGTACGTACACGGCCTGCAGCGACGTGATCGAGCGGCCCTTCGTNGAGGTAATGCGTTCCTGCAGCTGACCCATCTCGTCGGCNANNGTNGGCTGGTANCCCACNGCNGAGGGCATNCGACCGAGNAGNGTCGACACNTCNGAACCNGCCTGCNNNAAGCGGAAGATGTTGTCGANGAACAACANCACGTCNTGNNNNTGCGACNTCNCGGAAGTACTCCGCCATNGTCANCGCNGNCANNGCGACNCGNAGNCGNNNGCCNGGNGGCTCGTCCATCTGACCGAANACCAGNGCGGNCTTCTCGATATACNCCNGANTCNNTCATTTCCAANNNGAGNTCGNTNCCNTCNCGGGTNCGCTCGCCCACACCGGCGAACACNGANACGCCNCCGNAGTTGCNNNGCNACNCGGTNGATCATCTCNNNGATNAGCACNGTCTTGCCNACNCCNGCACCGCCGAANAGGCCGATCTTGCCTCCGGCGACGTACGGGGTGAGAAGGTCAACGACCTTGATGCCGGTTTCAAACATGCGAGCGGACGGTTCAAGCGCATCGAAGGTCGGAGCGGGACGGTGGATGTCCCAGCGCTCGATTTCGTCGATGCCCTCGGGCTGTGTGTCGAGTGCTTCGCCCCACACGTTCCAGACGTTGCCGAGCACCTTGTCGCCCACAGGAACCTGAATACCGTGGCCGGTGTTGCGCACTGGGGCACCGCGCACTAGACCGTCGGTCGGCTTCATGCAGATGGCGCGCACGCGGCCGTCACCGAGCTGTTGGGCGACCTCGGCCAACACCGTGGTCTCTTCACCTTCAAGCGCAATTGTGAACTCGATGGCCGAGTTCAGCTCGGGCAACGCGCTGCGGGGGAACTCGACGTCGATGACGGGGCCGGCGATAGCGACGACCCGGCCGTCTTGTAGTTCATTCTCTGTCATGGTCATGACTTTGGTTTCTCCTGGTGTGTGGTCTTCACAGTGATCCAATGAATGGATCGTTCAGATCTTGGCATCGTGAATCTTGTTGGGCAGAGCGTTAAGCGGATGAGCCACCCGAGGCGTTCTCGAGTTCTTCAAGTTGCTGACCGAAGTAGTCGTCGCCCATGTCGACGTAGCCGTGTGTGGCATCGCCGCCGTCAAGGGCTGCTGCGCCGCCGACGATTTCCATGATCTCCGAGGTGATCGACGCCTGACGAGCACGGTTCATCACGATGCTGAGGCTGTTGATCAATTCTTCGGCGTTGTCGGTGGCCGACTTCATCGCCCGTTGGCGAAAAGCATGCTCAGATGCGGCTGCGTTCAATAGTGCGGCATAGATACGTGCTTCGACGTAGCGCGGCAGTAGCGAGTCGAGAATCTCAGTCGGGTCGGGTTCGAATTCATAGTCGCCACCCGAGCCATCGGAGCTGCCGGCCTTGCCGTCTCCGCCGGCGACCGTGTCGGCCGACAACGGAACGAGTGGACGCAACACAACTTCCTGGTTGCCAGCAGTAATGAAGCGGGTGTAGACGAGTTCGACCTTGTCGACTTGGCCTGAGACAAACAGATCAACGACGTATTCACCAATGTGGCGGGCATCTTCGTAACTCGGCTGGTCGCTGAAGCCCATGAAAGACTGGCTCAGTTGGTAGTCGCGAAAGCGGAAGTAACCCTCGGCTTTTTTACCAACAGGAACAATGGTATAGCCCTTGCCAGCGAGTACGTCGGCTTTGACTTCGCCCTCGGTTGCACGCTGCACGCCGGCGTTGTACCCGCCGCACAGACCACGGTCGGCGGTGATCGCCACGTAGCAGGTGGTCTTGACCTCGTCACGCCCCGCAAGCATGGGAACGTCGTTTGAAGCTCCGGCAGCTGCGAGATCCTTGACCACTTCGGTGATCTGCTCGGAATACGGGACGGCGGCTTGCACTCGCTGCTGGGCCTTCACGATGCGCGAGCCAGCAATCAGCTCCATGGCACGCGTGATCTTCTTCGTGGACTGCATTGCCTTAATGCGGCCACGCAAGATCCTTTCTGTTCCACCGGCCATTATGAATCCCTCCGGTTCAGACCACGCTGCTGCGGCCAGATCTGGTCGCCAAAGGTGGCAGCTTCATCGCTGGCGCTTCCCTCAGCGCCCAGTGCGCAAGTCGTTAACATGGTTATCTTTCGATCGTCGTCGGTATCGATAGGCCAGCGGATTTATTCGGTCGCCAGCGTCTTGTTTGACTCAGCATCGCCCAGTTCGTCAGCGTCAACCGACGAAGGGTCAACCGCGTTGCCTGCAGCATCACCGGATACGGCGAACTGAGCTTTGAAGGCATCCACCGCCGCTGCGAGCGAGTCAGGGATTTTTTGAGTCTTGAGCTCGTCCATCAGACCACCGTGGTTGGACCGCATGAAGTCGAGCAGCTCAGACTCGAAGCGCTGCACGTCAGAAACGGGCAGATCGTCGAGGTAGCCCTTGGTGCCAGCGAACAACGAAACAACCTGATCCTGGACAGGCATCGGGCTGTTAAGCGGTTGCTTGAGAAGTTCAACGAGGCGGTAGCCGCGCTCGAGTTGGGCCTTGGAGATTGCGTCGAGTTCGGAGCCAAATGTGGCGAAGGCCTCGAGTTCTCGGAACTGTGCGAGGTCGAGCTTCAATGTTCCGGCGACACCCTTCATCGACTTGGTCTGAGCGGCCGAGCCAACACGGGACACCGAGATGCCCACGTCGACCGCCGGGCGCACACCCGACTTGAAGAGGTTGTCCTGCAAGAAAACCTGGCCGTCGGTAATTGAAATCACATTGGTCGGGATGAACGCCGAAACGTCACCAGCCTTGGTCTCGATGATCGGCAGCGCAGTCAAAGAACCTGCACCGTTCTCATCGGACAGCTTGGCGCTGCGCTCAAGGAGGCGAGAGTGTAGGTAGAAGACGTCACCGGGGTACGCCTCACGACCGGGTGGACGACGCAGAAGAAGCGACAGTTGGCGATAGGCGTCAGCCTGCTTGGACAGGTCGTCATAGACGATGAGGGCGTGCTCGCCGCCGTCCATCCAATGCTGGCCAATCGCGGCACCGGCGTAGGGCGCAAGGTACTTGAACGGCGCCGAATCCGCTGCAGGAGCAGTGACGACGACCGTGTACTCCATAGCGCCGGCCTGGCGGAGGGTGTCAACAGTCTGTGCGACGGTTGAGCCTTTCTGTCCGATGGCAACGTAGATGCACTTTACGCCCAGACCCTTCTGATTCAGGATGGTGTCAATCGCAACAGCGGTCTTGCCGGTCTTGCGGTCACCGATGATCAGCTCTCGCTGACCGCGACCGATCGGAGTCATGGCGTCAATGGACTTAATGCCGGTCTGCAGCGGCTCGTGCACCGGCTGGCGGCCGAGAATGCCCGGTGCCTGGATTTCCATGCGACGCTGCTGTGTGCCAGTGAGTTCGCCTGCTCCGTCTACGGGTTCGCCGAGAGCGTTCACTACTCGACCGAGCATGCCGTCGCCGACCGGCATCGACAAAATGCTGCCAGTGGCCTTGACGGTCTGGCCTTCTTCGATGTTGTCGACATCGCCGAGCACAACGGCACCGATCGACGATTCATCAAGGTTGAGGGCGAGGCCGACAGAGCCGTCTTCGAACTCAAGGAGTTCGTTGACGGCAGCATCGGGAAGGCCGGAGACGCGCGCTATGCCGTCGCCGACTTCGGCAACGCGTCCGACGGTGCGGGCCTCGAGTGATGGCTCGAAGCCTTCGAGGTTCTTCTTGAGCGCCGATGCGATGTCGGCGGCGGAGATGGTGAGTTCAGCCATTCTGATAATCCCTAACAGTCAGCAAATGAGTGGTCGTGCGGCTTTCGGGTCGGCTCTTAGAGCCGGCTCTTCAGCTGGTCGATGCGAGTACGAACGGTGTCATCGATGACGGTGTCACCAATGGTGGCCACGACACCCCCGATGACGGTGGGGTCAACGACGGCTTTCAGGCTGATGCTTGTGCCCGTGGCATTCTCAAGCGCCGCTCTAAGTCGTACTTGCTGGTCGTCGGAGAGCGCTACAGCTGTACGAACTTCGGCGACTGTGAGAAATTTCGAGCCAGCAGCACGTTCGACGAGTTGATCGACGATGGCCGGAAGCTCTCGCCCGCGTCCCGAGCCTACAACCATCGACACCAACTGTGTCGTGGTGCTAGTGGCCTTGCCGCCGAGCAAGTCTTCGACTATGGCCTGGCGCTTTTCGGCAGGCACCTGGTCGTCGGTGAGAGCGTTGCGGAGTTCATCACTCGACTCATAGGAGCGAGCAAAACGGAACAACTCGTCTTCGACTTCGTCGAGGGTGCCCTCAGCGCAGGCGATCTCGAAGAGTGCTCGGGCGTAGCCTTGGATGCGTGCGTCGCTCATGAAGAAGCCCCCACTCGTGCGATGAATCCCTCGATGAGAGCCTGTTGTGCGGCGTCGTCGAGGGTGCCGTTGACGACACTGTCGATGGCGCTCGATGAATAACGTGCGATCTCAGCACGGAGTTCGTCGCCGCTGCGACCAGCGGCTGAGGCCAGTTCGGCTTCGGCCCGGGCCTCAATGTCGGCCATTTCGGCTTCAAGGCGTTCCCTGCCGTCCGCGAGGAGCGCTTCAGCTTGGGCATCGGCGTCGGCATAGAGCCGGCTGCGCTCGGCGTCGATGTCGCCCTTAGCGGAGCGGATGCGCACCGCTTCGGCTTCAGCGGCAGCCGCTGCGGCAGCGGAGTCATCGAGTTCTTTCTGGATCCGCGCTGTGCGGTCCGAGAAACTCTTCTTGATTGTCGGCCCGGCGAACTTGAAGAGCGCACCAAACACAATAATTGATGCCAGTGAACCGATGATCATTTCGCCTGTTGGCGGCAGAATCGGATGCAGTGACGTTGATCCAACACCGTCGTTCGGAACGGACTCGGCCGCGATGAAAGCGTTAACTGCGGCGATCAGGCTCATACGTTTGCTCCCATGGCCGCATCGACTGCGGCGGCTACGACGTCTGCACTGGGCGCTTTGCCTGCAGCGAGTTCTCCCGCTCGGGCAGCAACGTCGGAAACCGCTGCGGCGACCTGCGAACTCGCTGCTTGGCGTGCCGCCTCAACCTCTGCCGCTGCGGCTGCTCGCTTTTCTGCGATGGAAGCATTAACGGCTGTGAGTTGTTCGTTGCGCTCACCTTCGAGCGTGGCCCGAGCCGCGTCCACACGCCCCTGGGCGTCGGCGCGAACCGAAGCGACCTGAGCGTCATACTCAGCAACTTCGGCCCGGGCGGACGCAGTGAGCGTCTCGGCCTTCTCAAAGTCACCTTGGATGCTGTCGTAGCGCGCCGTCATGCCGGCCCGGACCTTCGGGAACAGGACGTAGCGCAGCGCGATGGCCAGCACCACGAATGCACCGAAACCCCAAATGACTTCTTTGCCCTCCGGGGCGATCGGGATGAGTTCGGGACACATCTCACTTCCGACCGGGAAAATGTTTTCGCCCTCGGGAAGATCGGTGCGCTCACACGTGTCAGCTTCAATCAGGTTGACCTGAACGACGCTTCCCGTGTGCGAAGTTGTGACGACTGCTGTCAGCACGTCGACTCCTTGCGTTGATGAGTGAATTGGACCAAATGTCTGGGGAGTTCGCTCAGGCGAACTTCACCAGGATGAAGACCACGAACCCGATGAGGGCGAGGGCTTCGGTGAAGGCAATGCCGAGGAACATGGTGGTACGCACCATGCCCGCCGCTTCGGGCTGACGGGCCATTGCTTCGACGGATTTCCCGACGAGGTAGCCGATGCCGATGCCCGGACCGATGGCGGCGAGGCCGTAGGCCAGACCGGCATTGGTTGCTGCCGCAATGTTCTTTGCCTCGGGGTCAAATGCGCCGGCTTCTTCGGCTGCGACGAGTGCGCTGAGTGCTTCCATGATGGTGATTTCTCCTGTGTGCTTTCTGAGATGAGTGGGAGATCGATTGATCCAGTCGGATCAGTGTTCTTCGCCGTGACCGGCAGTTGAGTTGCTGAAGTAGACGGCGGCGAGGATCGTGAAGATGTAGGCCTGCAGAAATGCCACGAGGATCTCGAAGCCCGTCAGAAAGATCAACATAAAGAACGGCAAAATACTCGTTGGAACCAGCAGGATCTGCTGGGTTTCCGCGGTCACCAGGGCCTCGGTCAACAGACCGAAGGTAACGAGCAGAATGTGTCCTGCCATCATATTCGCCATCAATCGGACGGTGAGGCTGAACGGCGTGATGAAAATCGTCGACACGAACTCGATGCCGCCGACAAGCGGCTTAAGGGGTGTGGGAACGCCTGGAGGCCACAGAAGGTGGCCAAAGTACTTAGCGCCCTGATGCTTGAGGCCAGTGCCGATGAATAGCACCCAAACCAGCAGTGACAGCGCCAGCGGAATCGCCATGCGGGCCGTGGCGGGCATCTGAAGAATCGGGATCACGCCGGGGATGTTGCAGAGGAAAATAAAGATAAAGAGGCTGAGGAGGAATGGAGTCCAGCCGAGACCCTGCTTGCCCAGGGTTTGCATCACGATGCCTTCTTCAATGAATTCGACCGTGGTTTCTGCAAGGTTGCGTGCACCGGTCGGTGCTTTTTTAGCGTCAGCACGGGCTGCGAGCGCGAACAACGTCATGCCGATTAACGCCGAAGCGACAGCGATGAGGGCAACCTTGTTAAAGGACGGGAAGATGTCCTGCCATCGAAGGATTTCATTGATGGGAGGGAAGACGAGGCCACGTTCAGCGAGCACGTTGATTTCCGTTTCAGTCTTGGGAGTTCAGCGGGAGAAAGGATAGGTCAGATTGTGTGGTCGCGACTCACTTGCGGGACATCTGTTTTCAGACCCGGTTGTGAAAGCGAGAGTGCGACGTACTTCATCTCCCAGAAGAGGAGACCAAGGTGCGTCACGATGATGGTCGATCCGAGCGCCGGAAGTGAAATCCAAGAGGCGTCTTTCACTATCCATACGGCAAGAAAAATCAAGGCGAGACGAATCAGATACCCGAAGAGCGTAGCGGCCATCATCAATCCGACCGATATTCGAGCAGCGCCGGCAATCATGACGGCGGCGAGAGCGAAATTCAGCAGCACGATGGCGACGGCGTACGCACTTGAGAAAGCTCCGTTGGCACCCCAGATCACACCGCAGATAGCGATGATGATCGGAGAAATGACTAGCCCCCGTTTGATCATGTCGTTCGACACGGCCACTTCGGGGGCGGGACCTTCAAATCGTGTCGCCAATGCATCGCCCGCTGTAGCACTCATCCGGCGGCCTCCTGATCGGCAGGTGCTACCTGTGCAGCAGCAGTTTCTGTCGTGTGTGCGCGCCGCTGTTCATCAAGTTCGTCCATGCGTGCTTCGTAGCGGTACTTGAACTTCAAGAAGAGGCCGACTGCGCCGACCACAACCATCACGATCATAAAGAGCGGCGTGGTACCGAAAAGGCGATCAAGTCCAAAGCCAGCAAGCATGAAAAGCACCAACATAATCACAGCATCCATGCCATGACCAAGGGAATCCTGGGTGTTGACGCGCTTTTGCGTGTTGATGGGGATCAGCTTCATGGAACTTTGTGCATTGAGATAAGGGTCACGGCACAGCGTCAGACTCAAATCGAATCGGAGCTTGTGAACGGACGCACAACCTAGTGGTCGCGCTCCTCTGACAGCAACTGTGTGCGAAAGTTCTCGTCTGACACGTCGAGTTGAAGTTGCTCGTGCTCAACCGTCTGCTCAACGTCGGCCCGATCAAGACCGTTTGGCGGCGTACCGTTCTCGCGACGCCGGGCTCGCACGCTGGGGTGCAACACCGTGTAGAGGACAATCCCAATCACTGCGATACCAAACGGTAAGTACGTCGGGTTCTGATCAGTCAACGTCGGGTACAGAACAAAAGCACTGAGCAGTGCTGTCCACGTCCAAAGGATGACGACGCTTCGTCGGTGGCCGTGGCCCATCTCCATGAGGCGATGATGCAAGTGACCCTTGTCAGCCGAAGCAAGACCTTGTCCGCTCGTAGCCCGTCGGACGATTGCGAAGAGCGTGTCGAAGATTGGTACGCCCAAAATTAGGAGCGGGATCGCCAGCGGTGCGAGGAAGAAGTACGTCGTGCCAACCGACTCCTCGCCAACCTCCACGCGGCCACCGACCACGCTGGTAGACACCGCCATCAGGAGCCCGAGTAGTAGCGCACCGCCGTCGCCCATGATGATGCGCGCAGGGTTGAAGTTGTGCGGCAAAAATCCAAAGCAGATACCGGCTGCAACGACGGCTAACAGAGGTCCAACGTTGGCAGTGTCGAGCAAATCAAGCGTCGCTAAGCGCTCGCTGTAGAGGAAGAACGCAACCGCTCCAATGCCGACAATGCCCGCTGCAAGTCCGTCGAGACCGTCAATCAGATTGATCGCCTGACTCATACCAACCAACCACAGCACAGTGATCAGCGGGCTCAGCGACTCATCAAGGAAAATCGCGCCTTCATAGAACGGTATGCGGAACGCAAACATCTCGACACCGAAATAGACGAGTACCACGCCGGCGAGCACGGCGCCGAACACCTTCGCCGGTGCAGAGATATCCCGGACGTCGTCGATGAGTCCAACAACAAAAATGATCGTCGCTGCGATGAGCACACCCCACGGTTCGGAGTTCCTCTCGAACAAGACGTCGAGGGATCCAGCCAACCAAGCCGCCATAAACGCGACGACAAAGCCGATGTACATTGCGAGGCCACCGATGTCGGGCAGCGCCGTGTCATGCACTGTGCGATCGTTCGGGAGATAAACCCAGCCGAGCCGTCGGGCCAGCATTCCAACGAGTGGCGTGACACAGAAAGTCGTCACCGCCGCTACCGCTCCTACCAGAAGGTAAGAACCAAGCGTCGACACGAGAGTCCATACTACGCGCCCCTCCGCCACCCTCCCCCGTTCATGCACTCGAGATCTGAGATAGAAACCTTGCTGATACGTGAACGGCTTCGAGGGTCAAATCGGGCCCCGCTGAGCCCACTGCAGAGCTACGCAGGACGATTTCGCCCACCTCACGAAGGAACAAAATCGCGTGGCCCACCGTCTCGAACGGCAGCGGCTTCGGCTCTATCTGAGCGGGACGTGCCTCGTGCAATTAATCCTTGCGGGCTGACACGACAAGACACCTGTCAACTCAGTTGTTGTGCAGACAAGTTGACCGGCGCCTTGCCCTCTTGCGGGGTTGGGCACTGAAACCAGCACCGCTCATTGCGGCCAAAGGGTCAAAGAGAAGGCGCTGATGGTTGCCTGGGCCACAACGAGCCGATCAGAACAGTAACTAGAATTGTCCCCGCGGCCGGAAGAAACGACTTCGACTCGCCGGAGTGGCAACTTCTCTAGCGATGCCGTGGATCGCAGGCATTCTCGTCGTCGCCGCTGACCCGAGCTGGCGGGTGGTCGGCGAATTTAAGGCAATCGCCGCTGCTGTCGTTGCTAACGAGCCTCATGGCGCAGCATCTTTGATGATCGAAGCATTGCTCGCCGATATGGAAGGTTCAACCGACCCTGACGAAGCGGGCGACGGCAAGTCCAAAGAGGAGTTGTTCGGCGTGCTGGAGCAATGCGGCGTGCTCATCGCTGCACGATGTAATGCTGACGAGGCTAAAGACCTGCTGGCATGGGTACTCCGTGTCGCCCGCGCTACCGCAGAGGCACGCAGCGAAGGTGGATTATTCGGAATAGGGGGCGTTTGCGTCAGCGAGGACGAGCAATCTGCTCTTTCAAGAATCGATGCAGCAATTTCTGTCAAAGGCTGAAATCGACACAAGCGTCTTCCATCATTTCTGTGGCCCTTTCAAGTGTCGCAGCCGAATCATGTCCGTTCGTTCAGATCCTGCACTGAAATCCGGTTGACTTTCAGAGACTTTTTGGGAAGTCGCTCCGCAGACAAGTTTGACCACAGTGGCGCCGCCTGGAAGCCCTGAACCTCCGAAGATCACCCCTGGAATGAGGCCACCACAGATCTATTCGTGGCAGCACGCACCCTCTTCGAACGATCGATCGGCCATTACGCCTCTGATAATCCAGGCGCTTCTCCAGTGACGCAGACCAGGAACTCAAACGAATAGGAAATTTAGTAAGCAGGAAACTTGGCACAAAGACGAGCGACGTCGGACTTGACCTCCGCGAGCGCGACGGCGTCACCGACGTTGCGGAGCGCACGTGCGATGAGTGCAGCAATCAGCGGCATCTCAACTTCGGTCATTCCCTGTGTGGTGATCGACGGCGTACCAATACGCACGCCACTAGTGACGAAAGGGCTCCGTGGGTCGTCAGGGATCGTGTTCTTGTTGAGCGTAATCCCAGCCTCATCGAGGGTTGCTTGCGCTACCTTGCCAGTCAATTGTGCGTCGAACGGCGTGAGGTCGACCACCATCAGATGATTGTCGGTCCCGCCAGAGACAAGTCGAAAACCCTCGCTCGCCAAGGCCGAAGCAAGCGTTGAGGCATTCTTCACCACCTGATGTGCGTAGCTTACGAACGAGGGGTCAGCGGCCTCTCGGAAGGCAATGGCTTTGCCAGCGATGGCGTGTTCGAGCGGGCCGCCCTGCCAGCCCGGAAACACCGCCTTGTCAATCGCCTTGGCGTGCTCTGCCTTGGTCAGGATGCAGCCGCCCCGCGGTCCGCGCAACGTCTTGTGTGTGGTGAATGTGACCACGTCAGCAAATGGCACTGGGTTCGGGTGTGCGCCCCCCGCCACAAGTCCAGCAAGGTGCGCTATGTCGAACATCAGCAGCGCACCAACCTCGTCGGCGATAGCTCTGAAAGGCTCAGGGTCAAGGCGACGCGGGTACGAGGTAGTGCCCGCCACGATCATCTTCGGGCGATGTTCAAGCGCGAGTTCGCGGACGTTGCCGATGTCGATTCGGTCCTCAAGTCCGGCACCGTACGCCACGAAATTATAAAGCAAGCCCGATGCGTTGACCGGAGATCCATGAGTGAGGTGGCCACCGTGGTCGAGACTGAGGCCAAGGACAGTGTCACCCGGCCTGAGCAGCGCTTGGTAGACACACATGTTGGCGTTAGCGCCCGAGTGCGGTTGCACGTTCGCATGCTCTGCGCCGAACAAGTCCTTGACTCGATTAATGGCCAGTTGTTCGATGTCGTCGACGATCGAGTTACCGCCGTAGTACCTCTTGCCGGGGTACCCCTCAGAGTATTTGTTCGTCAGCACCGACCCAGTGGCAGCCATCACGGCAGGCGATGTGAAGTTTTCACTAGCGATCAACTGCAGGCCTGTGGTCTGACGCTCGACTTCACGCTTGAGGAGTGACTGAACCTCAGTATCGGGATCGGTATCGGAAGGAAAGGGCATCGCGGGTCCTTACTTAGGAATAGTCGCAAGCGGGTTGTAGCCCCATTCGTGACAGAGTTTGTGACTTTTAGAAATTGGCTTCAAGTTCGGTGATCTGATCGACGCGTCGCTGATGCCGGCCACCTTCGAACGCTTGAGTCAAAAAGATCTTCACGACCTCTTCAGCAACGCCGGTCCCGACGACACGGGCACCCATCGACAGCACATTGGCGTCATTGTGTTCACGCGCCATACGCGCCGTGTAGAGACAGTTGCACAGTGCCGCTCGAACACCTCGAACCTTGTTCGCCGCCAGTTGCTCACCCTGGCCGCTGCCCCCGAGGACGATACCAAAGTCGGCATTGCCGTCGCGCACGGTACGTCCGACGCCAGCGCAAACTTCGGGGTAATCAACCGACTCGGTCGAATGGGCCCCCTGGTCATCGACAGAGTGCCCGGCGGCCTCCATGAAGCCGATGAGATGCTGTTTGAGTTCATATCCAGCGTGATCGGAGCCGATTGCGATTCGTGCCATCAGTGATGAGTGTAGGAGTCCACGCACAGCAGCGCGCACCTCTTCTCGAAACGTCCGGCTTGCAGCCGGACATGATCTGATTCATAGAGTCACAATGTGACTCTCGACCCTCGTACCCCCGTCATCATCGGTGTCGGGCAACACAACCAACGGTCCGCCAATGTTGAGGACGCGCTCAACCCGATCGAATTGATGGAGCAAGCCGTCCTGTCCGCATCTGATGATGCCGGGCTCGATGGCCCGCCAGCTGCCGACTCGGTACGCGTTGTTAACATCATCGGGTGGCGGTTTCGAAACGCTCCGCGTTTCTTAGCGCAACAACTCGGGCTTGGCGGACCGGACCAGTCAAGTGTCGAACTCGCCGAGTCGACGGCGGGCGGCAACAGCCCTCAGTCGCTGGTAAACGCGACCGCTGCTGAGATGCTCTCCGGCAAAGTCGACGTGGCAATCCTCGCTGGCGCTGAAGCGTTCAAAACCTTCATTCGGGCACGCAGGCAGGGCGCGACGCTCGATTGGCCAAAGGCGGCCGACGACGACCTACCGCGATACATCGGCAAAGAACTCAATATGAACCTGCCAGAGGAACGCGACCGCGGCATCTACATGCCCGTCCAGATCTATCCCATGTTCGAAACGGCCCTGCGCGCGCAATCCGGTCGGAACGTTGAAGAGCATCAGCAATTCCTCGGTCAGCTCTACGCAGAGTTGAGCGACGTGGCCAGCGCAAATCCGAACGCCTGGATCCAGCAGTCCAAGACTGCCGACGAGATCACCACGGTTACCGATACGAACCGGATGATCGGCTTCCCATACCCGAAGCTCATGAACTCAAACAACGACGTGGACATGGGCGCAGCCATCATCATGTGCACAGCCGACGCTGCGGAACGGCTGGGCGTCAGTCGCGACAAGTGGGTATTCCCCCACGCGGGCACCGACTCCCACGAGCATCCGTTTGTCTCGCATCGCGACACCTTCGCTCGAACACCTGCGATCGAACTCGGAGGCGCAATGGCCCTCAATCTTGCAGGCATCGACATCGACGACGTGTCAGTACTCGATTTGTATTCGTGCTTTCCGTCGGCAGTCCAACTCGGAGCACAGTCCCTTGGCGTCGACATCACGCCTGGCAGCGGTCGTCAATGGTCACAAACCGGCGGCCTGACCTTCTGCGGGGGCCCCTGGAACAACTACGTGATGCATGCCATTGCGAGCGTCGTCAAAGAACTCCGAGCGAATCCCGGCGAATACGGCCTCACGTGGGCGAACGGAGGGTACGCCACAAAGCACGCGTTCGGAATCTACAGCGCCACTCCTCCAACCAACGGTTTCCGACACGACTCGCCGCAGGCCGACGTCGATGCACTTCCGCGGCGCAGCCTGGCATCCCCTACCGAAGCTTCAGGCAAGGCAGTCATTGAGGCCTACTCCGTAATGTTTTCTCGCGATGGCGCGCCTGAGACAGCCCTGGCGTCATGCCTCCTCGCTGACGGACGTCGCGCCTGGGGAACGTCCTCAGATCCGGCAATCGCCTCTGCGATGTGTGGTGGCGAATGGGTAGGCGCCAGCTGCCACCTCGAACCTGACGGAGCGCTCTCGGTCTAGGCGACGGGTCAGCCGCCGATGTCGTCGTTGCCCGAGAGAGTCCCTCCGTCGGGGCAGACGTTGCCAAGGTAGGCCTCGGTCAATGGAATCCTGGCGTCGGTTATCAAGGCAGGATCCTCGACGATCCGCAGTTGCGCATTCGAGAACGTAGCGACCGCTGCGTTGAGCGCCACTCCATCAATCGATGCGGGTACAACAACCTGTAGCGCCGGATCATCAACGCCGGCCTCGGCTAGCGCAGCAAGCCAGACAGCGCGAAGCATAAGCGGTTCTATACCGACGCCGATCAGGTCGGCTTCGGCCAACGTCGCACGATCAAAGAGTGGGCCGGCCAGGTCTTTCACCAACGCAACGCGCTCCGTCTCGAGTTCAGCAGGAAGGTTGGCCTCCATCGTGTTCACCGCTGCCGTCAGAGTGCTCGCAGCAATCACTTCGAGTCGATATGCCGTACTGCGGTCACCAATTGCCGACACCAAGCCGAGGGCTTGAAAGCTGCCGGTAAATTCGCTCCACGCTCGGCAGAACTCATTGCTGCTGTTGATGCCGGGCACCCCCGTCTCGGGAATCGGTTCGATCGGTGGTGTGCTCGGCTGTACAAACAAATCAAACTCGGTAGTCGATGGGACGATCTCGGCGTCGTCGTCGATCTGACCGTCACCGTCCTCACCAGCATCGGTCGTCGAAGTGAGGGCCTCGCTGCTATCGACTGTCGCCGTCTCGCCACTCAACGATTCAACGGGCTGGCCAGCATCATCGTCGCCCTCACTGCACGCTGCGAGCACAACTAATAGGACGACAGCACCAGCACGCAGCCGAGTGACTACTCGGTCAGACTCTGTCGCTACGCAGCACAAGCGTTTCTCCATGCCGACAGTGTGCCCCGTCAGCTGGCATGCTCAGCGTCATGTCGGCTGCAACTCATCCACCATCCCGCCCCAGCGTGCTTCTCGACTGCGACCCAGGCCATGACGACGCAATCGCCATCGTCGTAGCTGCCCGTAACACGGATTTGGTCGGCATCACTACCGTCGCGGGGAATGCCCCTCTCACCAGCACAACCCACAACGCTTTGGTCATGCGCGACCTACTGGGAATCGACGTCGAGGTGCACTCGGGTTCCAGTCGACCACTTGTAGGTAAACCCAAACATGCCGGACATGTGCACGGCGAGAGCGGACTCGATGGCGCCGACCTCCCCGAACCCACCACCCCCCTTAACGGCACCGATGCCGCACAGTTCATCGTCGATGCATGCCATCAACATGACAAATTGTGGCTGGTCCCAGTTGGTCCCCTAACCAACATTGCCCTCGCCATGCAGAAAGACCCAGCGGTAGCGCAGCGCATCGCCGGGATCTCATTAATGGGTGGTGGCTCATTTGGCAACCGCAGCGCAGTGGGTGAATTCAATATTTGGGCCGACCCTGAAGCAGCACAGATTGTGTTCAGCAGTGGTGCACCGATAATCATGGCGGGCCTCGACGTTACGCACCAGTTCCAAGCCACGCCGGCCCGTATCGAGCGATTGCGCGCAATCGGGGGAACTCTGGCCATTTCGCTAGCCGACCTCCTCGTGTTCTTCTCGATGATGTACCAGCGCAACCACGACGAGGGCCACTTACAAGGCGGAGCGATGCACGACCCGCTCGCCGTACTTGCCCTCACACACCCTGCGCTGTTCGAGCGAACCAATCGACACGTGGTAGTCGAAACGAAGGGCGAATACACCCGCGGCATGACCGTGATCGATGAGCGTCGCCTTATCGAACGCAAGGCGTCCAACGTCGCAGTGCTGACCTATGTCGACGCTGAGGCGGCCTTTGACCTCGTCACGGCGGCGGTCGCTCACTTCACTCCCTGATCGAAGGTCAGGGACCGAAGGCACCTACTCCGTAGTGTGGATGCCGTGACCACAACGCTTCCCGACAGCACAATCGGAACCAGCGACACCTTTCCACGCCAACAGGCCAGAACACAGCGATTCACGCTTGGCGCTCCTCGCAACATCACCGTGTCAGCCGATGGCGAGCGCGTGATTTTTTTGCGCAGCGCCAGTGGTTCAGACTCAATGAATGCGCTGTGGGTGCTCGATGTTGCATCAGGGACAGAACGATTAGTCAGTGATCCGCAGGTACTGCTGACAACCGACAACGGTGGTCTTTCTCTTGAGGAACGTGCCCAGCGAGAGCGAACGCGAGAGAGCGGTGGCGGCATCACAGCGTACGCGACTGACCGTGCCGGCAAGGTTGCTGCATTCGCGCTGGGTGGTCGATTGTTCGCAGCTGGCTTGCTGACTGGGTCGGTTCGCCCGATCGATGTCGCTGGGCCGGTGTTTGATCCCCGACCCGACCCGACCGCCCGAAGAATCGCTTATGTGAGTGGACGGCTGTTGTGTCTTACCGAACTTGACGGAACATGGCGCGTTCTCGCCGGAAGTGATCCAGCTGAAGCCGACACAGTGAGCTGGGGCAGCGCTGATTTCATCGCCGCTGAGGAGATGCACCGCTTCAGTGGTTATTGGTGGAGTCCCGATGGCAACACAATCGCCTCCTGTCGCGTCGATACGGCGCCCGTCGAAGAGTGGAACATTGCCGACCCGGCCAACCCGGCCACGCCCTCCCGCACCGTGCGCTATCCCGCAGCAGGCACGAACAACGCCACCGTCTCACTCCACCTCATCGGCTTAAGCGGATCGCGCACCGACGTCGATTGGGATTCCAATCTATTCCCGTACATCACTTCGGTTAATTGGTCCACGGCCGGTCTCGTCGTACACGTCCAGTCGCGTGACCAGCGCAGCACCATGACCTTGCAGGTGGACGAAGTCACCGGCGCAACTGATGTCCTCGACCACGACTACGACGACGCGTGGGTCGAATTGGTACCAGGAACGCCCCGCCTCCTCAACGACGGGGTGCTCGTCACTGCAGCAGATCGCAACGGGGCGCGGCGATTGTTGGTCTCCGGCGAGCCGGTGACTCCAACAGACCTCCAAGTCCGATCAGTGCTCTCAGCGACTCCCAAAGCGATCACATTCACGGCCAATGACATCAATGACGCCACATCGCTGCACGTTTGGCGCCGACATGCTGATGGGCGGCTTGCGGCACTCACCAATGAACCGGGGGTGCACTGGATGACCGAGGGCGGTTCAACGACCGTGATTCGATCAGCATCGATGGACAAACCCGGGGCCACCGTCACAGTCAATAGCGCACACGACACCACGCAGGCACACATCATCGAATCGTTCACTGAGATCCCACTTGTTGCACCCGACGTCCAATTCTTCCGAACAGACGAGACAGGTCTCAGCGTTGCGCTTCTACTCCCCCAAGATCACGCAACGAGATATGGCGGCGGTCCGTTGCCGGTTCTTCTCGATCCCTACGGCGGCCCTCACGCTTTGCGCGTCCAGCGCACCAATAATGCCTTCGTCACATCGCAGTGGTTTGCCGATCAAGGCTTTGCCGTGGTCGTGACAGACGGGCGCGGCACACCGGGCCGTGGTTCGGCGTGGGAACGAGCGGTGAGTGGCGATCTGGCAACTGCGCCGCTTAACGACCAAATCGAGGCATTGCAGTCCGTTGCAACACAGACGTCCCACCTCGATCTCCGGCGCGTAGCAATCCGTGGCTGGAGTTTTGGCGGCTACCTCGCAGCCCTTGCCGTACTCCGCCGCCCAGACATATTCCACACAGCAATTGCCGGCGCGCCCGTGACCGAATGGCGGCTGTACGACACCCACTACACCGAGCGGTATCTCGGAGATCCCAGCACGCTAGGCGAGCGGTACGCCGCCAGTTCATTGCTTCCACTCGCCTGTGATCTCGAGCGTCCACTTCTATTGATCCACGGGCTAGCCGACGACAACGTAGTCGCAGCGCACACATTGCAGCTCTCATCGGCGCTCCTCGCTGCAGGACGAACCCATGAAGTGCTACCGCTCATCGGCGTCACCCACATGACGCCCCAGGAACAGGTCGCCGAAAACCTGCTTCTCCATCAACTCGACTTCCTGCACCGAACACTCCCAACACCGGCTTAACCGTTCCGGCCCAGTCGAAAGGTTCAACACTTCGGAGCAAAATCGACGACGAAACGACAGATCGGCGATAAGCGCAAAACGAGCGGCGACAGGCGCGTGGTCTAACGTCGCCATGGTATGAACGATCGCCTGCTCGAGCTGTACTACGGCGTCGCCGTCCACGCCACCGCCGATCTAGAACACCAGGCTGCTCTGGAACTGCTGGTGCTGGTGATGCTTGCCGATCAAGACATCGCCGACGAGGAGGTCGAACTCGTTCGCGAGATCAGCACCGAGTGGCGAGACGAAGAATTTGCGTTTGAAGAATACCTCCGGCCTGCGATCGAGGAGGCCCGTCGAGCGATCGAGCTCGACCGGGTCGAAGAATTCCTCGATTCAATCGACAGGCGAATCAGTAGCCGCGTTTTGCGATCTGCTCTGTTCTCGGCGGCCCGCGAGGTCGCTGGCATTGACGACGAGGTGAGCCCGGAAGAAGGTTCCTTGCTCTCCCAAATTGCAGTCCGTTTCGTCTGACCAGATCCGTTTTGCCTAACCAGAAGGGACTTCGGCGACCTGAACTCAGGTTCGTTGAGCGAGCGCAATTCGATCCTGACCATTGAGATCCTTACGGATCTCCGACTTTGTAAATTTATGCGCTGCAAGGAGCTGCTGTACGACGGGGCCCTGGTCATGGCCAATCTCGAGAATGAGCCATCCACCTGAACGGAGCCGACTGACCGCCCCGCCGATGATTGTCCGGATGTCGTCAAGCCCGTCCGGACCTGCGAACAGGGCCGAGGCAGGTTCCCACGCCTCAACGACCGGCTCCAGTTCTGGCGACCCGTCAGCGACGTAGGGAGGATTCGACACGATTACATCAGCAACTACGTTGGCAGGTAGCGCGTCGAACCATGAGCCGAGCGCGATCTGCACATTTAGTGCAGCTCGACCGATGCCAGCAAGGTTTGCGCGAGCCACATCGAGCGCATCACTACTCGCGTCTGTCAACCAGATACTGGTTCCGTTCAGTGGCAGCTCATCTGCCAGCGCCAGACCGATTGCGCCTGAGCCGGTTCCCAGGTCAACGATTGTTCGTTCGACATCAAAGCCAAGGGCGAGCTTCAACGCAGCTTCAGCAACGATTTCTGTTTCGGGCCGCGGGATCAGCACTCGTTGATCTACCGCAAGGTCGAGCCGACGGAATGCCCACCGCCCCAGCACATACTGCAACGGTTCGCCGGTGCAATAACGGGCGATCATGGCATCAAGGTGACTTACCATGCGCACCGCCGGTGCTTTGTCAAGCGATTGGAGGAACTCGTCTGGCTCGGTTGACGAGGCAACTTCGCACATCCATCGCGCGTGCTGGCGGTGACCGATCGCCTCGCTGGTCTCGGTCCAGAGCGCCCGCCATGTCGTGGTCAGGTCCTCGTCAACAGCCGTGCCAGCCCGTTCGGGTTGAGGCAATTCTGTCACTGCCCACCCTCGGCCAAAAGTCGAGAACGCTCGTCGGCGGCAAGAGCATCGACAACAGGCTGGAGGTCACCTGCCAGAGTATCGGCCAGTCGGTAAATCGTGAACCCGATGCGATGGTCAGTTACCCGATTCTCTTTGAAGTTGTAGGTGCGGATCTTCTCGCTGCGCCCGCCCCCACCGGTTTGGGATCGACGTGCATCTGACTGCTCTTCACGACGCTCAAGCTCAGCCAGTTCGAAAAGCCGGGTCCGGAGCACCGTCATCGCACGCAACCTGTTCTGTAACTGTGATCGTTCGTCTTGCATCGACACGACAAGCCCCGTGGGACGGTGGGTGATGCGGACGGCCGAGTCTGTGGTGTTGACGCTTTGCCCACCCGGACCACTTGCCCGGAACACGTCGATGTCGAGGTCGCGGTCGTCGACCGACACGTCCACCTCATCAGCTTCGGGAAGTGCAGTTACCGTGGCCGAGGAGGTATGGATTCGCCCCTGTGATTCCGTCACAGGCACACGCTGAACCCGGTGTGGCCCTCCCTCGAACTTCAGATTACGCCATGCCGTTGCACCCGTGACAACAAAGGTGATCTCATTGAAACCACCCATGTCGCTCAGCGTCGACGACAGGAGCTCTGTTTTCCACCCGCTGCTGGCTGCATAGACGTCGTACATCTCATACAGATCACGAGCAAAGAGGTTGGCTTCCTCGCCGCCCTCAGCGCCACGGATCTCAATCACAACGTTCTTGCCGTCAAATGGATCCTTCGGCAACATCATCTCGCGCAGCTCGTCTTCAAGCCCAGGAAGCTGAGCCTCGGCTTCATCAATTTCCGCCTGCATCAGCTCGCGATCGTCACCGGTTGCATCGGGCAACATCTCCTGAGCTGCATCTCGATCAGATGAGAGCAATTGGTGAAGCCGGAACTTCTCAACAACCGGTCCGAGGTCGTTATACCGCTTGGACAATGTGCGAAGTTGGGTTGGGTCGGAGAGCACCTCAGGGTCGGCCAACTGATGTTCCAACGTCTGGTATTCGTCTGCGACCTGACGGAGACGATCGAACATGTCAAGGTGAGCCATGGTGATCTGAGGCTACTGCCGCACTCCGAGCCCGGAGCGCAAGACCCATTCTGGTCAGCTGGTAGACGATGCCAGTCCAACGACCGCGACCGGACGTTCAAGTAAGCCGGCAACCTCCGACACGATCGGAAGCAAGTCGCGCTTAGGCAGCACCAGCACAACAGGATCGTCACTCATCGCCTGCACGTCAGCCACAAAGGGCAAGGCGTCGAGGTCAACGCCGCTCGAGAAGACAAACGTTGCAGGGGCGCCATCGGTGCGCACCCCGTAGGCAACGCAGGGAACCAGATCCTTGAGGTTTGGACGAGGCACCGGGGGTTCCGCCGGGATCAGTTCTGCGCATCCGACAAGAACGGGCGTTTCCTCTGCCTGCCAGCGCAGAAATCGTTCGACACCCAGTCGGTTCAATGGGTGCTGCGGCGAGCCATCGGACCGATGTGCCTGCACAGTTGAGACAACTTCAGCCAACGCTGTAACGGTGGGGATCTCGCCATGGAGCAGCCGAAATGCCTCGCGGTCTGCAGCACCAACGCCGACTTCGAGACGCACCCCGTCATCAGCCTCTCTGGCTGACTCGCTTATCTCACCGAGGAAACCGGTGGTTGGGCTTGCTACGACCCGACACACTTCGAGACCACGAACTTCACCGAACAACACACCGTGTTCAGCATTCGGGATCGCTCCAGCCTCGACAATCAAACTCCGAAGCGCTTCGTGTTCTTCGGGTACTGAGAGACGCGCCGGCAGCGGCTCAGCGATGGCTGGGAGCAGTGTTCGACCATCAGCGAACCAAATTATGATCGGCAGCGTAAAGGCCGTCGCCCGCCGGGCAAGCAGGCCCGTGTCGTACTCCGCGATAACGTTCAGTCGGGTTGCCGATCGCCGAATGGCCCACACCAGTGCTGCGCCTAGGGACCGACCAGCGCGCCCGTCAAGGAGCACCCACGCTGCGCCGTCGCGCAGCAGCGCTGCACCAGTTGCAAAGGTCTCAACGTCAGAACTGGACGCAACACTTTGACAAGGGCCAACACGCTCGTCGACAAGGATCCGGAGCTTGGTTGCGAGCAGCTGCCGATGCCGAGAGGAATCAGCGGGGTTCATCGGAGCTTTAGCCACATTTATGACGCTATCGACCGTCGAAACTGAGCGGTGAAGCAGCTTGGACCGTCAGAACATCTGATTCAACCGCGGCCCGACGTTTAGGCGTACGCATAATTAGTACCTATCTCAGCCAGCAACAGCACCGCTAGGGACAACACAAAGAGCCGCCCTCATGGAGCGGCTCCTCAGCGGACCAACCTTGAACGCTCTCCTGATCGGCCAGACTATTTCCAGTGCCAGCAGCGCGGTGTCACTCCTCGACGTTTGAAGGAGCGTTCTTCCGCTCGCCAAAGCGACGGTTGAAACGCTCGACACGGCCACCGGAGTCAACGAGTTTTTGCTTACCCGTGAAAAACGGGTGGCATTCGTTGCAAAGTTCGACGGTCAGGTCACCCTCGACGGTCGACTTCGTTGTGAACGTGTTTCCACAGGAACACCGCACGCCCGTGTCGGCGTATGTGGGGTGAATGTCAGACTTCATAATGATTCCTTTGTGATCTTCTTAGTGCCGGCTGAACGTGTTCGTCGGCGAGAGACCGGGCGGGAGAGTGTAACCACGCTCTGTTGAGTTTTGTTTTGCGCTAGCGGCTTCGGTGGACTGAACGTCAGACAGCGCAGTTGTCAGGCCATAGCCTGGCCTTTGGCGACGAGGTCGTTGGAGCAATGAAACTGCCCGACTGCAGAGCAGCTGAACTCACATCCCGGGCTGTTTGGCGATCTCGCTGAGAAATTCAGCGTTGGTACGGAACGTCTTCAGGCGATCGATCAGCAGCTCAAGGCCGGGGGCAGCATTGCCGTCAGCGGCGAGTCCGCTGAGAACCCTGCGGAGCTTCCAGACCATCTGCAACTGCTTGCGATCGAAGAGGAGTTCTTCGTGGCGGGTCGAGGACGCGTCCACGTCGATCGCGGGGTAGATGCGCCGTTCGGCAACCTTGCGATCGAGGCGCAGCTCCATGTTGCCTGTGCCCTTAAACTCTTCGAAGATTGCTTCATCCATCCTGCTGTTTGTGTCCACCAATGCCGTGGCGAGAATCGTGAGTGATCCACCCTCGTCGACGTTGCGAGCCGACCCAAAAAACTTCTTGGGCGGGTACAACGCACCGGCGTCGATACCACCGGACAAGATCTTGCCGCTGGACGGAGCTGCGAGGTTGTAGGCCCGGCTGAGGCGGGTGATGCCATCGAGAATAATCACGACGTCCTTGCCCTCCTCGACCCTGCGGCGCGCCTTGGCGATGGTCATCTCAGCGACATGGGTGTGCTCGTCGCTTGGCCGATCGAAAGTCGATGAAATGACTTCGCCCTTGACTGAGCGTCGCATGTCGGTGACTTCTTCCGGGCGCTCGTCAATGAGCAGTACAAGCAGTTCAACTTCTGGATTGTTCAGCTCGATTGACTGAGCAATTGTCTTCATTACCGTGGTCTTGCCTGCCTTAGGGGGCGACACAATAATGCCTCGCTGCCCCTTGCCTATCGGCGACAGCAGGTCAACGATACGGGCCGTCATGTTGGCCGGGTCGGCTGGGTTCTCGAGCCTCAACTGCTGATCCGGGAACAGCGCCGTCAACTTCTCGAAATGCGGCCGCTTCTTTGCTGCTTCCGGATCGCCGCCGTTGACGGTCTTGACATCAATGAGCTGTGGATTCTTCTCGTTGCGCTGCGCTGGACGCACAGTGCCAGTGATCTCATCGCCCTTGCGAAGACCGAACTGCCGGGCGATCTTGACCGTAATATACGCGTCCTGCTTCGTTGGGAGGTAGCCGTCTGTTCGCAAGAAGCCGTAGCCCTCATCGCGTACGTCAAGGAAACCGGTGACCTCTATCGGCTCAGTGCTCTGTGGCTGACTGTCGCCGTCAAGCATCTCGGCATCTTCGCCTTGAGGACCCTCAAAGCCGCGTCCGCCACCCTTGCGGCGGCGACGACGACGCTTGTTGCCACCTTCGCCGTTCTCATCGTTCCGGTTGCGTTGCTGGCCGCCTTGGTTTCCAGACTGTCCACCGCCCTGGTTGCGGTTTCGATTTCCACCCTGGCTACCGCTATCGCGGTTGCCCACACCATCGCGGTTTCCATCGGGCTGGTTGCGATTCCGATTGCGATTGCCACCGTCATTGCGACTTTCTTCAGCTTGCTTTGGCTCATTATCTGGCGAGCCGATATCGCTGACATTCGTATCTACACCTTGCTCGCGCAGAGCAATCTCCCAATCAGCAAGTGGTTCACCATCGTCACCGAGGACAACCCCATTTGCAGTGGGTTCAGACGCAGACTTCGACGGTGAGGCCGAAGCGGTGCGCTCTGGGCGCAGCACGCGATCTTCCCGCTCCGGTGCAGCCTCAGGCGACTTCGCCGGAGCATCACTCGCCGCAGGGCCGCTTGACGGGCCCGTCGTGTCGAGAATCTTCTCGATGATGTCTGACTTCTTCAGTCGCGCATTCGCCTTGACGCCGAGCGCCTTGGCCATTTCCAGCAGGGTGTCTTTGTCCTTAGATTCCAAAACGGACTGTTCAAGAGCGGCAGCGGCCACGTTGTTCCTCTCCTCCCGCAGTCAGCCGGGTGGCTGAAACACGGAAAGTGATCAAGTCTCAGAGGAGGCAGTGGGGGCGGTAACGCGCCCAACGAATCCCCTGAGCAGACATACGCACACTACCGAGATTTCGGGGTGCGACTCAGCAAGCCGAGTGCTTAAAACGATAGCTCGGTCACCGACAAAAATGCAACGCCCAACCGCGTGTTACTTACATCGCTGACATTTTGTCTTCAACCCGTTAGTTGCTCAACTAGGCGTTGCACGGTGACCAAGTCATTCGCAACGGTCTGGGTTCGCTCCTCTCGTTCGAAGAGATCATCCAAATGGGCGGGGAGTTCTGGGCGGAAACCAATGGCCTCTTCAACGGCGTCTGGGAACTTGGCGGGATGCGCTGTCGCTAGCGTGACAACTGGACCACCGTCGTCAGCCGCTGACAACATCCGAGCCGCCGCCGTGCCCGTGGCTGTATGCGGATCGAGGACATAGCCCGAGGCTTCATACACCCGTCGAATCTCGCTTAGCGTCGACCCATCGTCGAACGCTGCTGCACGGAACGAGCCCGCAATGAAACGGTCACGCTGGTCAGCTTCGATGTCGAGTCGCCCGGTCGAACGAAACCGCGTCAACTGCTCGGCTGTCATTCCGCCATCTCTAGCGTTTATCTCAAACAGCAGTCGCTCAAAGTTTGATGACACCTGAATATCCATCGACGGACTCAACGTCGGGACCACACCACACGCAGTCATGTCGTGCTCGTTGACAAACCGCGTGAGGATGTCGTTGGTATTCGACGAAATGATGAAGTCACGAATCGGCGCTCCCATCTCGCGTGCAATCCAGCCTGCGAGTACATTGCCGAAGTTGCCGGTGGGCACGCTGAATGTGGGAGCGGTGGCGAATGTTTCTGAGGCGGTGACGTAGTAGACGGTTTGGGCCATGACTCGAGCCCAGTTGATCGAGTTGACGGCCGACAGTTGGTTCCGAGTCCGGAAGGCGACGTCATTGAACATGGCCTTCACCAAATCTTGGCAATCGTCGAAAGTACCCTCCACCGCGACGGTGTGAACGTTGGGTGCCTCGACAGTGGTCATCTGCTTGCGCTGAACATCGCTGGTCCGACCCAACGGATACAGAATCACGATGTCGACGTTGGCGCAGCCCGAAACGCCATCAATGGCGGCCGACCCGGTATCGCCGCTCGTTGCGCCAACGATGGTGACTCGGTCGCCTCGAACCGACAGGACATGGTCGAACAGCTTGCCGACCAACTGCAACGCCACATCCTTAAATGCCAGGGTTGGACCATGGAACAACTCCTGCACCCAGTGGCGATGGTCGATCTGCACCAGCGGCGTGACCGCCGGGTGCCGAAATGACGAATAGGCCTCCGTACACAGGTTGGTCAGCGTGATCTCGTCGATATCGGGGGCAACGAACGGCAACATCACCTCGACCGCACGCTCGGCATAAGTTCGGGCGCCTCGAGATGGTTCCAGGGTTGGCCACGATTCAGGCATGTACAAACCGCCATCCATGGCGAGGCCTGCCAACAACACATCGTTGAAGCCAAAATCAGGAGCTGATCCGCGAGTCGAGACGTAACGCACGCTCAATCGCCAATCACGCGCAGCAGGCCACCGACTTTGAGCACGACATCAAGTTCATTGAGTTCACGCACCGTGGCTTGCACATGCTTCTCAAGTGCTTCGTGGGTGATGAAAACCAACCGCGCCTCGGGCCCATTGCCTTCCTGTTCGGCAACCCGAATGCTCACCCGATGCTTTGCAAAGACACCCGCAACTGCGTGGAGTACGCCTGGCTGATCTGCCACGTCGAGGCCCAGCAGGTACTCAGCAGACGTCTCGTCGATCGGGCGAATAGTCGCCTTGCCGAGCTCGCCGAGCGAACCATGCGTGCCTGCTCGCAGGTTGACAGCTGCATCGACCACATCGCCGAACACCGCGCTGGCAGTCGGGGCGCCGCCCGCACCTCGGCCGTAAAACATCAGACTGTCGGCATAGTCACCTTCGACAAAGACGGCATTGAAGCTATCCCGAACAGTGGCGAGCGGATGATGGTCAGGAACCATCGTGGGGTGCACACGCACGCTGATCTCACCGTTGGCGGCATTGCGCTCAACGATGCCGAGCAACTTGACCACGTAGCCCAGGCGGCGAGCAATTGCGATTTCCGATGCGGTGATTTCGCTAATGCCTTGGTGGTATACGTCGCCCGCCACCACCTTTTTTCCGAACGCAACGGTGGCAATAATGGCCGCCTTGGCGCCGGCGTCGTAGCCCTCAACGTCAGCTGTGGGGTCGCGTTCGGCGTAGCCGAGGCTCTGCGCATCCCTCAGGGCTGCGCCGTAGTCAGCATCTCCACCATTCTCAACCGCATCGGTCATCTTGGTGAGGATGTAGTTCGTTGTGCCGTTGATGATCCCGAGCACGCGGCTGATCGGTTCACCGTGAAGGCTTTCGCGCAATGCTCGTACCACGGGAATGCCGCCAGCAACCGCTGCTTCAAACAGAAGATCCCGACCCGCTGCGTCGGCGGCGGCGTACAGCTCAGCACCAACGTTTGCGAGCAATTCCTTGTTCGCTGTCACTACTGGTTTGCCATGCGCAAGTGCTGCGAGAATTAGCTCGCGAGCCGGCTCGATACCGCCGATCGACTCCACGACGATGTCGACGTCCGGATCGGTGACCACGGCCATGGCATCTCGTGTGAGGACACCCTCAACGAGGTCAACCTCTCGCTGTGCGGACACATTACGCACTGCGACTTGCGTCACTTCGAGGTCAATGCCCGTACGTTCGAAGACGCTGGCGCGCTGGGTGGCGACGAGATCAATGAGTGCCGCGCCCACGTTGCCGCAGCCGAGCACCCCAATCTTGAAAGAAATTGCTGTGCTGGTCACGGGCCTGAGGCTACTGGCTGCGAGCGATCCGATTAGGGTGCGATGCTGAACACAGCACAACACATCGCCGCATCTTACGGATGCCGTTACTGTGCCGCCGATAACGACTGCGTCTGGCCATCTCCATATGCTGCGCATTGAGTTTTACAATGACGGCAGCACGGTGAAGTAACGAGTGTCGAGTTTCCCAACTCTCTGCCCGCACTGGATCGTGCTTCATTGCGACAAGGCCACATGATTCCACCGGAGTCAACATCACCGCCGAGGCTCAACGAGCAATCACGAGAAGCTCAGGCTCGAACCGCTGCGCACGACGCACCGACTTGCGGACCGTTTTACCCGTTCCCCTCTTGCGCTCCGTCCCCTTGTTTGGATCAGCTTCAGCAAGTCGAAGATCTTGCTAATCCGTCTCCGCATGCTGGCCCCAATTATTGGGAAGGAGCAAATCAACCGAGATCTGTACTGAGTAAATCCTCGTAGGTTTCGCGACGCACGACAAGGCGCGCATCGCCATCAGCTGCAAACACGACCGGCGGCCGCGTGATCTTGTTGTAATTGGAGCCCATTGAGTGACCGTAGGCACCAGTGACCGGCATGGCGAGGAGGTCGCCCACTGCCGTGTCAGCCGGCAACTGCGCAGCGAACGACAAGACATCGCCAGATTCGCAGTGCTTACCGACCAACCGAGCGGTCATCGCCCGCTCGTCGGTGACAGCTCGGGGCAGAAAAGACTCGTAACCCGATCCATACAAAACAGGTCTGGGATTGTCGCTCATCCCACCGTCGACCGAGATGTATGTCCGGACACCTGGAATGTGTTTGATGGTGCCGACGCTGTAAACCGTCATGGCTGCGGCTGCGGCAATCGCCCGCCCTGGTTCCACGCTGACTTTCGAGCGCACGCCAAGTGCTTGGCAGGCATCAAGCAGCACGTTGCCCCAGGTCGCGATCGTTGGCGCCTCTTCGCCATCGATATACGCAACGCCCAGGCCGCCACCAAGCACCAGTTCGGGAAGGTCAAGCGGCACCGCAAAATCAGCCATCACCGCTGCAGTTCTGGCAAACGATGAAGCCTTGAACACGTTTGAACCAATGTGACAGTGCACACCGACGAGTTCGACTGACGTCGATTGGCGTGCCCGGTCAACTGCCTTGAGTGCATCGCCGTTGCCGAGGTTGAAACCGAACTTTGAGTCGTCCTGCCCGGTCGCTATGAATTCGTGCGTGTGTGCCGAGACGCCGGGGGTGATTCGCAACAGTACCTTCGGGATCGGTCCCAACTGTTCGGCAGCGAGTATGTCAAGGCGATCAAGTTCGTCGAACGAGTCAACGATGATGTGCCTTACTCCGGCGACGATCGCCTCGCTCAGTTCCTTCATCGATTTGTTGTTGCCATGCAATGTGCATACGTCGGCGGGAACACCGGCAGCCAGCACGACAGCCAGTTCTCCACCCGATGCGACATCAAGCAGAAGGCCCTCTTCGTATACGAGCCGGGCCATCGCCTTGCACAGGAACGCCTTCGTGGCGTACACGACCTGTTGATGACCGAACGCGGCAACCGCTTGCTGACAACGAGCCCGCAGATGAGCTTCGTCGTACACGAACACCGGTGTGCCGTACTCTGCAGCAATCTCCGCGATTGAGCATCCACCAACGCTCAGGTTTCCATCGGAACCGACAATCGCGTTGTCGGACAGCAACTGCATGGGAATCGCGCTCATCGTCGATTCCCGCCTGTGCGAGCGATCTGATGACGTTGGCCCGTGTGGGCGAGGGTGAAGATCATCACATCTGCTCCGGAGCGGTAATGCCGAGCAGACCAAGCGAGTGTTTGAGCACCTGCGCCGTGAAGTCAGACAAGGCAAGTCGACTCGAACGCATCGGCTCATCCGACTTGAGTATCGGGCACTCCTGGTAAAACGACGAAAAGTCGGACGCTAGTTCGTAAACGTAAGTGCAAAGCTTATGAGGACTATACGAATCAAGCGTGGTGGCGATCGCCGACGGGTAAGCGAGCAAACGCATCGCAAGCGCTCGCTCATGCGGTTGGTTCAGGATTATGTGTCCCGAACGTACCGATGCCCTATCAATGCGCGCTCGGCGGAAAATCGAACAGATCCGAGCATGCGCATACTGCAAGTACGGGCCCGTGTTGCCCTCAAAGGCAAGCATCCGGTCCCAGTCGAAGACGTAGTCCTTAATGCGTTCGGTGGACAAGTCAGAATATTTCAAGGCTCCGATTCCCACTATGTTGGCCACGACAAGTCTCTCCTCGGGCCCGATGTCGGGGTTTTTCTCGGCAATCGCCACTTCCGCTCGCTCGACCGCCTCATCAAGCAGGTCGGCGAGCTTGACCGAGTCGCCGGCCCGACTACGCATCATCTTGCGGTCTGCGCCCAACACATTGCCAAACCCGACGTGCACTGCTTTAGTCGGCTCCACTAGCCAGCCAGCCATTCGACAGACTTCGAATACCATCTGCAAGTGTTGCGCCTGCGGCGTTCCGATGACGTACAACATCAGATCAGCGTCAAGCCGCTCGACACGATCAACTACGCACGCCAGGTCACTCGTGGCATACATGAACGCACCGGTCTGCGACTTCGCAATCATCGGAAGTGGTGCGCCATCGCGATTTTTGAAGCCCGGAGGAAACACCACCATCGCACCGGCGTCTTCGTGCAGCAGGCCCGCTGAGTCGAGTCGTGCGTACACGCCTTCCATCAACGGTTGGTAACGACTCTCCCCCGCCAGGTCATCATCGGTGAGGAGAACATCAAGCTTGGTGTACACCCGGTTGAAGTAGGCGTTAGACATCTCGACGAGGCGGCGCCACAACGCGAGGGTTGCTTCATCGCCCCCTTGAAGCAGCACGACTCGATCTCGGGCGCGGTCCCGAAACTCCTTGGAATCTTTAAACTTCGCATTGGCTTGCTTGTAGAAGCCATCGAGGTCGCCCTGCGACAACCCATCGCTGGCGACGTCCTCGCCGAGATCGAGCAGGTGCTCGATCAGCATGCCGAACGGCCGACCCCAGTCGCCGATGTGGTTCTCGCGAATCACTGTGTGACCGAGAAACTCGTGGAGCCGAACGAGCGAGTCGCCGATCACAGTCGAACGCAGGTGACCGACGTGCATCTCCTTTGCGACGTTCGGCGCTGAGTAGTCCACCACCACAACTTTTGGTTCGGCAGCAGTCGCGACGCCAAGCCGCTTGTCTTGGACAACTGCTGCGAGTTGTGACTCGAGAAAGGACGACGAGAAAGTGACGTTGATAAAGCCAGGTCCTGCCACCTCAACGTCAGCGGCAACATCAGCCAGGACGCCCGACTCGACGACCTGCTGCGCCAAGTCACGCGGGTTCTCGCCCAAACGCTTGGCCAACGCGAGGGCGCCATTGATTTGGGCATCAGCTCGATCAGACGGTCGCACTGTTGGATCGGCGGGCGCTCCACCGTTGAAATTAGCGAACAAAGGTGCAAGCAGAGTCGAGAGTGAAGCGAGAGGATCGGACATGCGCAATCTATTGTGCCCGATGCAAGCCGCTCGTCCCCTGACCATTCGAAAGGGGATGCCTAGTCGACGGATCCAATTGCGGGTTCCGTCTCACTCTGGGATCACTGACTGGTACTAGCCTCGCCCGTGGTGAGTCGATGTCCACGATGAGGTACGGTCACCGGCCCACTCAGAATGCGGTCGACCTGATTCGACTGCCCTCATCCTCGCGCGCACCGATCGCAGCAATCGGACGGCGGATCGGATTCGCCGTTGGGCTCCTGGTCTTTATTGCAGTTGTCGTTTTAATCGGTCGCAACGGCTATTCCGATTCCGCCGGCGGCGAGTTGGGACTAATCGACGCGCTCTATTACGCATCGGTCACTGTCACAACCACCGGCTACGGCGATATAAGCGCCGTCACCCCCTCAACTCGCTTGGCGGCACTGCTCCTTATCACTCCTGCCCGCATCCTCTTCCTCATCCTCGTCGTCGGCACGACCGTCGAAGTGCTGACCGAACGGTCACGCACGCTGCTGAAGACCCAACAATGGAGACGAACCGTGAACCATCACCATCTGATCTGCGGCTACGGATCGACGGGACGCGCCGCCGCAAGCGCACTCGTCGCACAGGGCGTACGACGGAACGAGATTGCAGTGGTCGACATCGACGAACAGGCGCTTGCGTTGGCGAGCCACGACGGCTTCATCGCTATCACCGGCAACGCCTCCAAAGTGTCAGTGCTCAACCAAGCTGCAATCGATCGCGTTGAGTCTGTAGTGATTACCCCGAATCGAGACGACACGGCGGTGTTAATCACATTGACCGCTCGCGAGCTGAATCCGACTGCGCGTATCGTCGCAACGGTGCGGGATCGAGAGAACCTCCACCTGCTCCGTCAGAGCGGCGCCGACTCAGCCATTGACCAAGCTGCAGCCGTTGGGCGCCTGGTTGGTATCGCTTCACGGGCTCCCCAGGCGCTTCATGTGATCGACGATCTACTCGAAGCTGGCGCCGACCTGGAAATCGTCGAGATTGCTCCAATTGTGATCGACGGCGTCTATGTCGCTCCCGCCCATGTACGCGTGCTTGAAGTGGTTCGACACGGACAACGACTTGCATTCGATAATCCGAAGATCGGTGCGCTTTGCGCTGACGACCGGCTTATCGCAGTGAGTTCAGCAAAACCGTAACGGGCCGAAAAGGCAGGCGGTTCAGCTGGAGCGACCCGAGATGCCCGGTAGCTTGCCCAAATAACGTGAACACCCCGCCCTCGTAGCTCAGGGGATAGAGCACTGGTTTCCGGAACCAGGTGTCGTAGGTTCGAATCCTACCGAGGGCGCCACTTGCCTCTTATCGTTTCGACCCCGGCCGTGCGGCTGAACTAGTAAGTCTGGCCTCATCAGCAAGGTCTCTTATTCCGCATTTCAGGTTTCGGCCAGCAGCGCATCCAGAAGGCCTGATGCCCCGAAGCGGAACGTCGATCGGGTCGCCCAGTCTGGCCCCATCACCTCTTCGGCGAGGTTGAGATAACCGACAGCGTCATCGAAGCTCCGAATTCCGCCTGACGGCTTGATCCCGACGGCGCGGTCGGTGGCAGCGATGACCTCAAGAATGATTCGCGCAGCACCAAGGGTCGCGCTGACATCAGTCTTGCCGGTCGAGGTCTTGATGAAGTCCGCACCCAGGCCGACCGCAAGCTCGGCTGCACTGCGGATCGCCTCGTTGTCGAGTTCGCCAGTCTCGAGAATGACCTTCAGGACGCCGGGCGGGGCGATGATGTCACCGACCGCCTCGATCAGGCTCGCCGTCGGTTTGACGTCACCATTGCGGAACATTTTGTACGGCAGCACGACGTCAATCTCGTTCGCCCCGTCCGAGAGCGCCGTCAAGGTCTGATCAAGGACAACGCCGATTTGTTGATTGCCCTTCGGAAAATTGATGACTGTCGCAACGCCGACGTCGGCACCGTCGAGCAAATCAACGCAGCGCGCTACGTATTCGGGCCACACGCACACTGCTGCTGTGCCATATTCCGCCGCGCGCTTACACAAGGCGTCTATGCCACTAGAGGTACGGTCCTCGGACAAGTCGGTCAGATCGATCAACGAGATCGCATGGCGGGCAGTCCCAGCAGAAGTTTTCATGAGAACCTCATCGTCGCGCAGACTTGCCGTCCTCGTCATCTCAGTTTCTTCAGCTCCTACGCTAAGCGGACCCAGGTCAGCGGCCCGCAGAGGCATTCTGTTCTCCAGCCAGAACGCCAGAAGAAGAGTCCTTTCGACCCGTTTCTGGTGACTCCTCCGGTGGGTAGGTTTGGTGCGTGACAACTCTGGTCGACTCTTCTGCTCGTTCGCTCGGCTCTCTTACCAACGTCGGACCGCTGTCTTTCGGACTCTGGAGATATACAAACACCGACATCGTTGCTGCTCAGCAGACCCTGGAAGCCGCGTTGGACGCCGGAATGAACCTCGTCGACAACGCAGACGTCTATGGCTTCGATTGGGGCGGCACAGGGTTTGGTCAGGTCGAAGAGATCCTCGGTTCTGTGCTGGCCGAGTCACCTGGACTGCGCGACCGCATAGTGCTCGCAACTAAGGGAGGGATCATGCCACCACTCCCCTACGACTCGTCGCAGTCGTACCTTCGGGGTGCCTGCGAAGCGTCATTGAGTCGGATGGGTGTCGACATCATCGACCTATACCAGATCCATCGACCGGACCTATACGCCCACCCAGCCGATGTTGCTGCGACGCTCACGGAATTGCGCGTCGCCGGCAAAATCCGAGAGGTCGGCGTTTCCAACCACACCCCGGCCCAGGTCGCAGCTCTGCAAGAACACCTCGACTTTCCAATCGCCACCAACCAACCCGAGTTCTCTGCGCATCGCCTGCACCCGATGCGCGATGGCACCTTCGACCAGTGCATGCAACTCGGTATCACCCCCATAGCGTGGAGTCCACTCGCTGGCGGATCGCTTGCCACTGGTGATGGTGTCGAGCCCGGACTGCTCGAAGAACTCGATCGACTCGCTGAGCGCGAAGGGGTCGACCGCAGCCATATCGCGTTGGCATTCGTGCTTGCTCACCCGTCACGGCCGATCGCCATCGTTGGATCCCAGAACATCGGTCGCATCACCGATGCTGTCCGTGCGCTCAACGTCCACCTTGACCGGGCCGACGTCTACACCATCGTCCAAGCGTCTGAGGGAGTTCCACTGCCATGAGTTCCATCGCCGATCCAACCATTCCCGAGATCTCCTGGTTTAGCGCTCTGTGCGATGACGACTACGAATTTCTCGGCCAGCCCAACCCGGCACTCACCAGCTCGTGGAAGCACTGCTCGGATATCGTACGGACAGCCGATCGCCTCGGCTTCGACAACGTACTACTGCCCTCCGGCTACACGTTGGGCATCGACTCAACGGCCTTTGCCGCCGGAATTGCCACCCAGACCGAACACATCAATCTTTTGCTCGCCGTACGTATGGGGGAAATGCACCTGCCCCAGCTCGCTCGTCAGCTAGCCAGCATCGATCAGATGGCTGGTGGCCGGCTCTGCATCAACATCATCAGCTCCGACATCCCGGGTGAAGCGCTCGACTCCGCACCGCGCTATCAGCGCACTCGAGAATGGATGCAGGTCCTGCGCCAACTGCTCAACGGCCAAGCAATCGACTTTCACGGAGAGTTTGTCGATCTTGAACTTGAGCCACCCCGGATCCTCGAGGGTGCAACCTCTCCGCCGTTCTACTTCGGCGGGTTCTCTCCGGCGGCTAAGGACGTCGCCGCTGCCGAATCAGACGTCTTCCTGACCTGGCCTGACACCGTTGCATCGGTTGGCAGCACGGTGGCTGAGATGACGACGCTGGCCTACAAACACTACGATCGAGAACTCATCTACGGTCTACGCGCACACGTGATTGTGCGCGAGACCGAGGCCATGGCGCTCAGAGCAGCTGAGCATCTCGTGTCAAAGCTCGACATCGATACCGGAGATGCAATTCGCAACAAATCGCTTGATGCCGCCTCGTTTGGCGTAGCCCGCCAGGCAGCACTCCGTGAAGTTGCTGCTGATGACGGCTTTGTCGAGGACAACTTGTGGACGGGCGTCGGCCGGGCCCGGAGCGGCGCCGGCGCAGCAATTGTCGGCAATCCAGATCAGGTGGCGGCCAAGCTGCAGGCGTACCAAAACGTGGGAATCGGCGCCTTTATCTTGTCTGGGTACACCCATTCCGCAGAATGCGACCTGTTTGCAGAGCACGTGTTGCCGAGAATCGCCCACGCGCCAATCAAGCCACGATTTGCACGCTGATCACGTAGCGTCCCGAGAAATGGAAGCTCAACCCGCAGCGCCTTGCCTGCTCGTTTTTTAAATCGGCGAGATGTCTTTCAGGTCCATATGGCTTTGCGTGTACCAGCGTCAAAGAAGTGAACGTTCTCGATGGCCACGGCAATGTCGATATTCTCTCCGATGCGAGCTTGAGTACGCGGACTGAACCGCCCAACTGCGTTGGCTGCGCTTCCACTCGTCGATTCCTCGACTACATCAGGATCACCCGAGTCAACAGTCTTCGCGTCTAACCGGAAGTGCGCCATGACCTCCGAACCGAGCGATTCGATCAGTGACACCCTGGATGTGAGGCGACGATTATCTGGTACACCCTCAACCATCGCAGCATCTTCAAAGTCTTCCGGGCGAATGCCAATGATGACCGGCTTGCCGTTGTACCCCTTGAGGCCGGGCCGCGCTGCAAATACGTGCTCATCAAGACTAAACCTGTGCGAGCCAAACGTAACGCTGCCACCATCTCCTGAAATGTCTATCTGCCCCTCGTAGAGGTTCATTGACGGCGAACCGATGAACGCCCCCACAAACACGTTGTATGGGCGGTCGTAAAGATTCTGTGGCGTATCGACCTGCTGGAGGTAGCCGTCTTTGAGCACGGCAACCCGGTCTCCCATTGTCATCGCCTCAACCTGATCGTGCGTGACGTAAATGGTGGTTACGGCAAGGTCGCGCTGTAGCGCTGCGATCTCCGCTCGCATCTGAACACGCAGCTTTGCATCAAGGTTCGACAGCGGCTCGTCCATCAAAAATGCCGCTGGCTGACGGACGATGGCGCGGCCCATTGCGACACGTTGGCGCTGGCCGCCCGACAGCAACCCAGGCTTGCGATCAAGGTACGAGTCGAGTTCAAGGATTGCCGACGCCTTGCGAACCCGGACGTCGATCTCTTCCTTCGGCACCTTGGCAAGCTTCAGCGCGAACCCGATGTTGTCATACACGCTCATGTGTGGGTACAGGGCGTAATTCTGAAAGACCATGGCGATGTCGCGATCCTTCGGCTCGACACCGTTGACAACACGGTCGCCGATACGGAGTTCGCCGCCCGAGATCGACTCGAGGCCGGCAACCATTCGCAAGGCAGTCGACTTGCCACAACCCGACGGACCGACGAGGACTAGGAATTCCTTGTCTTTAATCTCGAGGCTCAGGTCATGAATGGCGTGATACCTATTGTCATAGATCTTCTCGACGCCGCTGAGCGACACTGTTGCCAGGTTTCCTCCGATATCCCCGTCGTGACCGCCTCCAAAGATCAGACGGCACGAAGGTGTAGGAGCCGTATGAATAGGTCGGATAGGGGTAGCACGTCCAGAAGGCTTCGAGACAAACCACCAGCAACGTCAGCGGTCTCGCTGAAGTTATACGGAGCCGCCGGCAACCCTGCCTCAGATCCGGTACTGCTCGGCTGGTTTCCGCGGTAGCGTCGCAGCCCGTGAATCACGTGAAGAACCGTATGCAGGCCCTCGGTCTGCTGGACCGCTCGATCAAGGCCGCAACCGACGACGAAATCACGTCAGGCATCGAGGCATTAGACGATGATCACCGTGAGGGACTCGAGTCGTTTGTCGAGGGCGAACTCAACGCCGACTCATTGCGTGCCGGAGTGAAGTCTGGCCGTATTGACGGAAGTATGGAAGCCATTGCGGCCATCCTTTCTGATGCTTGTCTCGCCGATTGCATAGAGGGACTTGGCGAAAATGCCGACAACCCGTCGACTGACCAGCTGAAGGACGTGCTGCCCGGGCTCGTCGAGCGACACGGGCTCGCCGTCACGCGCATCATGCTCGCTGCCACCATCGCAGGCGAGGCTCCGGCATCAGCGATCATCCGTGACCTGCTCAAGAACGACGAAGTGCTTGCCCTGCCCAAGACCGAGGAGTTGCAGCTCGCTCCGGTGCTCGACACCGCCAAGCGTTCCGACGATGAGCAATCAAAGCTGCGCGAACAGCGCAAGGCGGCAAAAGCCGCCAAGAAAGAAGCTGACCGCTTACGCAAAGCCCAGTCCACCGCCGCTCGCCGTAAGTAGTTCCGGTTCTTACTGCCGGTTCGCACTGCTGGCTCCGCCCGCTGAAGAGGGACTTAGATCACATCACGCAAAGCCGACGATGGGATGTGGGACGTACGGATCTTCAAGAGTCTCGACTTCTTCGTCCGTCAGCTTAAGGTCCCCGGCTGCAACTGCGTCATCGATGTGATGAGGCTTGGTTGCTCCGATGATCGGCGACGTAACCGCCGGGTTGCGTAACACCCACGCGAGCGCAATCTGTGCTCGCGGCACGCCGCGCCCCTCTGCGACCGCTGCGACCGCATCGGCGACAGCGCGATCAGATTCCTGCATGCCGTAGAGGTACCGGCCGAACTCATCGCTCTCGGTGCGGTTTGTCGATTCGTCCCACGCCCGGGTCAACTTGCCACGAGCCATTGGGCTCCACGGGATCACGGCGATGTTCATGTCCACACAGAGCGGGAGCATCTCGCGTTCCTCTTCGCGATTGATGAGGTTGTAGTGCGGCTGCATGCTGACGAACCGCGTCCAACCATGCGCATCGGCCACGTACTGCGCCTTGCTGAACTGCCAGGCATACATCGATGAGGCACCGATGTGCAGCACCTTTCCCATCTTGATCAGATCGTGCAGTGCCTCCATCGTTTCCTCGATCGGCGTGCGGTGGTCCCATCGATGGATCTGATACAGGTCGATGTAGTCGGTTCCGAGTCGCCGCAGGCTCTCATCCACTTCATGCATGATTGCCTTGCGCGACAGTCCCTCTCCGAAACGTCCTTCCCGCATTCGTCCGCGGACCTTGGTGGCGATGATGACGTCCTCGCGGTTCGTCATGTCCGCCAACGCTCGACCGATGATTTCTTCGCTCGAGCCGAGTGAGTAAACGTTTGCCGTATCAAAGCAGTTGATACCGGCCTCCAGTGCCTGTTCGATGAACGGTCGGCTGGTGGCCTCGTCCATGCTCCAGGGATGCGTGCCCTTGCCCGATTCGCCGTAGCTCATGCAACCCAGCGTGATCGCCGAGATCGACAGTCCAGTGTTTCCGAAGGGGACGTACTTCATCTCGTCACCATGCCACAACCCTCCCCTAAAAAATGCAGGGAGGTGGCCGCTCAGCGAAGCTAAAACCACCCAGAGCGACGACCCCACCGCACCTCACTAAAGTGCGCAGCAATTTCGTCACTCAGCGGAGCTAAGTCGGCAGCTTTCAGGCTCGGGCAGGGTTACAAGTTCAACGTGTGGCCAGCGATGCGGCGTTCATGGTCGAGAAGCCAGTTTTTGGTGTCGATACCCCCGGCAAACCCGGTGAGCGACCCGTTTGAGCCGACGACGCGATGGCAGGGAACGATGATCGAAATAGGGTTACGCCCATTCGCTGCGCCGACAGCGCGTGCCTTGCGCTTGTCACCCATCTGTTCGGCCTGCTCACCATAACTCACCGTCATGCCAAATGGAATTGCGCGTAACGCGGTCCACGCCGACTGCTGGAACTCGGTTCCGACCGGATCAAGCAGTAGGTCAAAGTTTTGACGATGCCCATCGAAGTACTCGCCGAGCTGCGTCACCGCTCTCGACAAAACGAGACAATCGTTGCGGGGTTCCACGTCGCCGAGCGGCACTCGCTTCGGGTTGTCGGTCGGCCAGAGTACTGCGCGGATGCCTGCGTCCGACGCGATGATCGTGAGCTGCCCAACGGGGCTACCCATTGTGGTTGAAGCAAGGGTGGTCGGTGTCATGACGATCTCGTTCTTGTCGTTGAAGTTACTGGTTGGCCAAGTGTTGGGCTGATGGCAGAGCGTGCAGCCGCATCGAGTGTTCCGAGGCTCGCCCACAGATGATGCAGGGCATATGAGCGCCACGGTGCCCACCGCACAGCGTCGGTGGGTTCAAGGCCGAGCGCTCGCATTGCGTTTAATGCGACCAGGTCGGTGCCGAGGAACACGTCGGGGTGGCCGAGTCCACGCATCACCACGTAGTCGGCAGTCCACGAGCCGATGCCCTTCAGTTCGAGCAGCCGGGCACGAGTCTCGACATGGTCGACACCTGCGTCGAGGACGAGCACACCGTCCGCAGTCGCCTCAGCTAGTCGTCGAACAGTGTCACGACGGGCCGTTGGCATCGCGAACAATTCATCGGGAGCATCGGCGAGTTGCTCGACGGTCGGAAAGGCGTGCGTCAGCGCAGTTCCGCCAGCCAAGTCGGCGTCGATTGGCGCTCCAAGTGCAGCGACGAGTCGGGCGGTCACGGTGCGCGCCCCAGCAAGTGAGATCTGCTGGCCCACAATTGCCCGGATGGTCGTCTGAAACGGATCGGCGCTCGCCGAGGCGCGTCGCCCGGGCAAAGTTTGGACCAATTGCCCGAGCGTTGGTTCGATTCTTAGTGCTTCGTCAATCGCAATCGGGTCAGCATCAAGATCGAGGAGGCGCCGGAGTCGCTGCACAGCACACGACAGGTCGGCCCAGTCATCGAGTCGCACACGGGCTTCGATGTGGTCGTCATGTGAGCGCAGCGACGCAGCACCGTGACCGTGCGGTAGCGAGAGCACCAACGCGAAGCACTCGCCGTCCCACGACTCAAGGCCGGGAATCGTATGTGCTCCATGAAACGCCAGTAGCTCTGCGCCTGCGAACGGCTGCCGAGCGGGGAGCCGAAGGGTCACTTCTCCTGCTGGCCCAGCGCCCGCGACACTTCCGCGCTTTGCTCGAAGATTTGTCGGCGATGACGCGAAGACTTCACGCACCGTGTCGTTGAACTGGCGCACGCTGCCGAATCCAGCGGCGAAGGCGATGTCGGTGAACGACATCGATGTGGTCTCGATGAGCAACTGCGCCGTGTGCGCGCGGTGAGCTCGGGCGATGGCGAGCGGTCCCGCTCCCAGCTCGTCGGTCATCACTCGATTGAGGTGCCGCTCGCTGTAGCCGAGTTGCCGGGCCAGCCCGGGAACGCCGTCACGTTCGAGGGCGCCGTCGGCGATCATCCGCATTGCTCGGCCAACGACGTCCTGTCGCAGATTCCATTCCGGAGACCCAGGTGAAGCATCGGGGCGGCATCGCTTGCATGCCCGGAATCCGAGTCGCTGCGCTGCTGCGGCCGTGCGGTGGAACTCGACGTTGGTCTGCTTCAGGGTCATTGCAGGGCAGCTCGGCCTGCAGTAGGTCCCCGTGGTCCTCACCGCCGCGACGAACACTCCGTCGAACCTACGGTCACCGCTGCGAACAATGCCGTAGCAGTGGTCTTGGTCAAGCGGTGGCACGGCTCCATCATGCCGGAGAGTCAGCGGCTTCACCAGCGGAAATCGGCCACCGTGATTGACGTCTGATTTCCGCTGCCCTAAGCGGGCACAACGGTTGTCTTCGGTTCGACTGGTGCGACCTTGGCCCGCAACAACCAAAGCCCAACCAAGCAGAACACCGCTCCGCCGAAGAAGCCGTACTGCTTACCGACGAGTTGCGCAAAGACGCCAATGGTAAGTCCTGCACCGGCCGAGCCAACCTCGAAGAACATTGTGAACGAACTGATCGCAGAAGCCCGCTCGTCGTCGCTCACGTTGTTGACGGTGAGCGCCATCAACGACGGGTAGTTGAACGCAGCACCGAGGCCGATCAGCACTGCTCCTACCCAGAGACCAAGCACGCTGGGGAAGAGCGCCAACACGGCAAGACCGACCATCATCGTACTAAGGGCAATTGACACCGAGCGACGCGGCCCAAGACGCTCCGGCAGCTTTGCGCCAAACAGGCGGATGACAAGCGAGACCAGCGCATAAGCAAGAAAAAGACCTCCCGAGCTAGAGAATCCATGATCTCGGGCGTAGTCAGGGATGAAGAGGAAGAACGTGGTGAGCCCACCGATGCCAAACGCAAGAACCATGCCCGGCAGGATTGCCGCTGGATGAACGAGGCTGAAGACCCCGCTCTCTGCGAGGGTCTTCATCGGCGCAGCACCGCGGCGCGTCGAGTCAACAGCTGTGGCGTCATTGTCGTCGGGCGACTCGACACGGGCGGGAGCGAAGACAGCAATCGCTGCTGCAATAATTGCGAAGGAACCGGCAGCGATGAAGGTGCGCTCGAAGTTGACATCATCAAGGAGCCATTCGCTGAAGACCGGGCCCATTCCGAGACCGCTGAACACCGCGACGGAAAAGTAACTCGCTCCCTCAGCTCGACGCTCACGCGGCGAAAGATCGGCAATCAGCGTTGCAGCGCCCACGAACACTGCCGCCTCTCCCACTCCAGTAAGAACTCGGAGGAACATAAGCACGCTCAGAGAGTCGGTCTGACTCATTAACATGCCCCCGGTCGCTGCGAACAACGCCCCCGAGATGATGATCGAGCGGCGGCCGTAGCGATCTGCGAGCCGCCCGAGCACTGGCCGAGCGAAAATCGCTGCCGTTGCGAAAACCGCCGCGTTGAGCCCGAGCGCAAACTCACCGCCCTCAAGAGGCCCCTCGATAAAGAGCGGAACAAGCGGCACCAAGGTGCCGATATACATAAAGAAGGCGAATGCACTCAGGGTCACGATGACAAACGGGCGTGTAACGAGTCGGTCCTCTCCGACGGGCCCACCCGAGTCGAGGTCACCTTGGTCCCGACCCGACAACATCACCAACTAATCATGCCGACTGGGCGTTGAATCCTGGGGCCCGTTTGCCCACCTGGCCAAAAGTCACAACAGAGCTCGGATCCTGGCGCGGCACAAACTCTTGTCAGCCCGAGGAAGAACAGACAAGCCGAAACAGACAGGATTAAATCTGTTCCCGCTCACCAGAGGCCGCCGAACGAATCGCTGCATCAACTACCCGCTGCGCTACCAAGCCATCGACTGACGTGGGTCCGCGGACCTCACCAGCCCGAATGCCGGCAATCCAGTCCTCCACCTCAAGTCGGTATGCCTCGCTAAAACGGCCAAACCAGTCATTTCCGACATGCTGATGGGCGGCGCCTTCAGATCGTACGATGGGCCGCGCTGGTTGTGGCGCCGCAACCATTCCCCGCTCGCACGTGACTTCCACCTCGACGTCGTAGCCGTACGCCGCCTCGACGAACTCGATCGTGACCGTGGACCCATCCGCCATCACACCGAGCAACACCACATGTTCAACCGGTTGCGGTCCGCTCACCACCTGCGTTGTGATCGAAGAAAACTCCGTTCCCGTCAACCATCGGGCAGTGTGCACGTCGTGGATCAGCGACTGCGACAAGACCAAATCAAGCGGGCGTTCCAACTGATGATTTGTGTTCCGATGCACCGCTCGGACGTGGCGAACCAACCCGAGTTCGTTCACTACTGATCGAACCTGCAGGTGTGCCGGGTCGTACTGCCGCATGAAGGCCACCTGCACCAATGGTCGGCCGGCGGCGGCTTCCGCAGCAACGACGCGCTCAGCATCGACGACGACGCTCGCTAAGGGCTTCTCACAAAGAACGAATCTACCTTGCTCGACGGCCACGATCGTCAGATCGGCATGCGTGTCATCGGGCGACGCAATGACCACACCGTCGAGCCTTAGATCTGCCGCTACATCGGCGGCGTCGGTCGATGCTGCAGCGTCACAGAGTCCAGCCGCGTCGAGCGCAGCGGTGGCATCGATATCGGCAACCACTGCGACTTCGACCCCATCGATGGCGGCAAGATTTTTGATGTGCTCGCGGCCCATTCCACCAGCACCAATCACACCTATTCGGATCGACATGATTTGGATGTTACGGGGCGCTCAGCCGCCAGTCGGCGGTTTAGGCTCCTTGGGCAGACCGAGCACGCGCTCGCCAACGATGTTGCGCTGGATCTGGCTCGTTCCTCCCCAGATGGTCTCAGACCGAGAGAAGAAGAACGATGACATCATCGGACTCACCGGATAGCCTTCTCGACGTTGATCGCGGCTGGCGCCCGGCCAGCCACCCGCTTCGGGGCCAGTGTTAATCAGCATGGAGTCGCTCCCATAAATGTCGAGCGCGAGTTCCATGGAGCGTTGGTGCATCTCGGTCCAGAACATTTTGTTGGTTGCGCCCAGCGCCGCCGTTCCCATGTCCTTACTTTTGTTGAGTGTGGCAGTGAGGTTACGGAGGCCGTTGAAGCGCAGGATCTCAATCTTTGAGTAGTACTGCATCAATCGCTGCCGGATGTGTGGATCGTTGATCGAACCGTTCTCGTTCGCCTTCTCGACGAGGAGTCGGTACTCCTCGGCAAAACGACGGAAGCCGGTCGTCGCTGACTGCCCCCGCTCGAATCCGAGCGTGGAGTTCGCCACCTTCCAGCCGTTGTTGACTCCACCGACGACGGCGTCCTTCGCGCAGCGGGCGTCGGAGAAGAAGACTTCGCAAAACTCGGCCGTACCGTCCGGCTGGGTGATGCCGCGTACTTCAATGCCCGGTTGGTTCATCGGAACGAGCATGTAGGAAATCCCGGCGTGCTTCTTAACGTCAGGATCGGTCCTGGTGAGCAAGAAGCAGTAGTCGGCGTGGTGTCCCTGGGTCGTCCAGACCTTCTGCCCGTTGATGACCCATTCGTCGCCATCGAGTTCAGCAGTCGTCTTGATCGACGCCAAATCAGAACCAGAGTCGGGTTCGGAAAATCCCTGACACCAGCGAGTCCGACCCTGCAGGATTCCCGGGAGGAACTCCTTCTTCTGTTCCTCAGTACCCCACTGCAGCAGCGTCGGGCCGACCAGGGTGTCGCCGAAGAAATCTCCACGCATCGGTGCCTTCGCGTTGGCGAATTCTTCTGAGAGGGCAACGCCCTGCATCGTGCTCAGGCCCTTGCCGCCGTACTCGGCTGGCCACGTCGCACAAATCCAACCACCCTCGAAGAGCTTCGATGGCCAGGTCGCGTTGAACTCCTTACGTTCTTCGGTTGTCATCTCGAAGCCGTCATCAAACCAGCCGTCGGGCAGATTGTCGTGCAGCCAGGCTTTGATCTCGGCGCGGAACTCTTCAGCTTCGTTCGGGTACGTCAGGTCCATCACCCCATTCTTGTGTGCAATGGGTGGAGGGTTCGAATCACAGAGGTGTGCCACCCGTCCCCTCAGCGTCTTCGGTTCCAGCGTTGAGCATTCCGCCCCTGTTCAGTTCAGTAGTCCACGGCTGTTTACGGGTCGTTCACCAAATTTGCATAGTTGCGCAGCATTGCTCGCAAAGCTTGCTTTTACGGTCGCCTCGCGCCTTCAGCCAGCAACTCCCCTCCTCCCCCCCCGAGCCAGCTGGATTCCCCAGGGAGCGGGCGATCGTCCACACAGATCGTTGCCCGAGGTGGTTGCATCCCGGCGAGACGGTTGTGCCCCGCCGAGACGACGTTCACCCTCACGGGAGAGGGCGGTCGACTCCGAAACACTCGGGCGCCCGCACGTCGTCGTCGTAATTCGGTTCGGTCACCCCTCCGACCAATTCACGTACTGGAAACACTGCGGCGATGAGCCCGCAACTCGACGTCCGTAGTTTGACCCTCGCAATCCGGACGGCAACGGCGCCACTGGATTCTCCAAGCAAATCCCATTACCCCTAACTCAATCCTTTGGAGGAACCCGTGCGCAATCGAGCGCTTCGAATCATCTCCGGCATCGGTGGCGTCACCGCCCTCGTTGCCCTCATGCCCGGCACTGTCATCGCTCAGGAAACACCCGAGGTCCAAGCCGTCCTCGACAACATCTGGGTGTTCATCGCCGGCTGTTTGGTCTTCTTCATGCAGGCAGGCTTCGCTCTCGTCGAAGCAGGCCTCACCCGCGCCAAGAACGTCGTCAACATCTTCGCCAAGAACATGGCTGACGCGATCATCGGCATCCTCGCCTTCTTCTGCACCGGTTACGCCCTGGCATTCAGCAGTGGCAACGACTTCTTCGGTACCGAGGGCGGGGCCTTCTTCTTGAAGGATCTCGACATTAACGCCATCGGCGGAAGTGGTGTCATAAACCTATCCCACGGAACGTTTTTCTTCTTCCAAGCCGTGTTCGCCGCAACTGCAGTCACCATCACCTCCGGAGCTATGGCAGAACGGACGAAGTTCACGTCGTACCTCATCTTCGGTGTGTTCATGTGCGCCATCATCTATCCCGTCGTGGTCCACATGACCTGGGGCGGTGGCTTCATCGCCGGCATTTCGATCGGTGATGCGGTCTACTCTGACTTCGCTGGTTCCGGTGTCGTGCACATGACCGGTGGCGTCGCCGCTCTAGTTGGAGCCAAGCTCGTCGGTGCCCGCAAAGGCAAGTTCGCCGCAGACGGCTCCGCCCGAGCGATCCCGGGCCACAACATCCCGTTCGCCATCCTTGGTGTGTTCATCCTCTGGCTCGGCTGGTTCGGCTTCAACCCCGGCTCCGAACTTGCTGCTGACAACCTCGTGACGGGCATTGCGCTCAACACAATCCTTGCAGCGGCCGCCGGCGGTCTAACGACTGCTGCGGTGATCTGGCTCAAGACCGGCAAGCCCGACGTTGCCTTCGTCGGCAATGGCGTGCTCGCAGGACTCGTTGCCATCACGGGCCCATGTGGCACTGCGACTCCGATCATGTCGATCGTGATCGGTGCCATCGGCGGTGTGCTCGTCGTCTTCTCGGTGCTGTTCTTCGACAAGATCAAGATCGACGATCCGGTCGGCGCCATCAGCGTCCACGGTGTCGTCGGCATCTGGGGCGTCCTCTCGATCGGGCTCTTCGCCCGATACGACGATGCGTTCCTCGGTCGTGACGATGCAGGCCTCTTCTACGGCGGCGGCTTCGAGCAGCTCGCCGTGCAAGGCCTGATGGTGCTCGTCATCATTGCCTGGGTCAGCGTTGCCAGCCTGGTCGTCTTCGGAGCACTCAAGGCCACGATCGGCCTGCGGGTCAACGAGGAAGAGGAAGTCGAGGGCCTCGACGTTCCCGAGCACGGCATGGCCGGCTACTCCAACGACCCCTCCTACGCCTGAACGACTGACGAAGAAAGAGAGACCAACATGAAACTCGTTACTGCAATCATTAAGCCGTTCAAGCTCGATGACGTCAAAGACGCCCTCAAAGCTGCCGGTTCTGCCGGCATCACTGTGAGCGAAGTCCGCGGCTTCGGCCGCCAGGGCGGACACACCGAGACCTACCGAGGAGCGGAGTACAAGATCGACTTCGTACCAAAGGTCAGCATCCAAGTTGTCGTTGACGACGCCGACGCCGACTCGATCGTTGACGCCATCACGGCATCGGCTGCGACCGGCAAGATCGGTGACGGCAAGATCTGGATCACCGACGTCGATCGGATCGTTCGGATTCGCACAGGCGAAGAGGGTGGCGACGCCGTCTGACCGCTGCATTCTGAAGTGCCGTGAGGATCGGCGACTCGCAACGAAGCGAAACGCTGCGCTGATTTCCCGGGCTCTCGCAGTCCGGGAAATCAGTCGTTTTCTGGCCACCCCTCACTCGTTTGCGTGCCCCTCAGGCGGCGCCTGCGACATATGGCGGGCTCGCAAACGTGGGTTGGGCGTGTTTCCACCTTGTGAACATCCCGTTTCGCCCTGCCGCGAGCCGGGCGGACGTGCATACGTTTAGAAACCATGATCGCTCTCGACTCTGGTAACACCGCGTGGGTACTCACTTCCGCAGCCCTCGTGCTCTTCATGACTCCCGGCCTCGCCTTCTTCTACGGTGGCATGGTTCGGTCAAAGAACGTGCTCGGCATGCTCATGCAGAACGTCTTTGCGATGGGCCTCGTGTCGACAATCTGGGCGATCGTCGGTTTCTCCCTCGTCTTCGGTGACAGCGGCAACGGTTGGATCGGCAACTTCGACTTCTTTTTCCTCGCTGACGTCAAGGATCTCGACGACGACATCCCGGGGATGGCCCTAGTTGCCTTTCAGATGATGTTCGCCGTCATCACACCGGCCTTGATCACAGGTGCTACAGCGGATCGGCTGAAATTCGGCTCCTACGCAGTGTTGATCGGATTCTGGTCACTGTTCGTCTACATCCCGGCCGCCAAATGGGTCTTCAACGGTTGGTTGCTCGACATGGGTGCCCTTGACTTCGCTGGAGGCACCGCCATTCATATCAACGCCGGAGTCGCAGCGCTCGCCGTGGTCATTGTCATCGGCAACCGCAGGGGGCACGGAACCGTCGCGATGCCGCCGCACAACTTGCCGCTCACCATGCTCGGTACCGGCATTTTGTGGTTTGGCTGGATCGGCTTCAACGCGGGTTCTGGGCTGGCCGCCAATGGCGTCGCTGCTCAGGCGCTCGTCAATACTCATCTCGCAGCAGCGACGGGCATGCTCGGCTGGCTCCTCGTCGAGCGACTCAAGTCAGGTCATGCGACCACGCTCGGCGCCGCCTCGGGCGCAGTTGCCGGATTAGTCGCGATCACTCCCTGCGCCGGTTTCGTCGGCGGTCCCGCACCGCTGATCATCGGCGCTGCGGCCGGCGTGCTGTGCTTCCTCGCACTCGGCATCAAGGAAACGATGGACTGGGACGACAGCCTTGATGTCATTGCCGTCCACCTCATCGGTGGCATCGTCGGAACTCTGCTGCTCGGCTTCTTCGCTGACACCGCAATCAACGACGAGTTCGACGGGCTCTTCTACGGCGGCGGGCTTGAACTCCTGAAGGATCAGTTCGTTGCCGCCCTCGTCGTTGGTGTCTTCTCGTTTGTCGTCACCTTTGCCCTGGCCAAGATCATCGATGGCGCGTTGGGATTGCGCGTCGACGAAGACGCCGAACTGCAAGGCCTCGACCAAAGCCAGCACGCCGAGTCGGCCTACTCGAGCTGACGCTCTCCAACTACTGACCTTCGCCCCCAGTCCACTTCGACTAGCGCACTACGATCAGGACCGACATGAAACTTATTACCGCCGTCATCAAGCCCTTCAAGCTCGACGATGTGAAGGATGCCCTCAAAGCCATCGACGTCACCGGCATCACGGTGTCCGAGGTGCGCGGCTTCGGCCGGCAGGGCGGACACACCGAGACCTACCGAGGCGCCGAGTACAAGATCGACTTCGTACCGAAGGTCAGCCTGGCCACAGTCGTCGACGAGAGCCGCGTCGACGATGTGGTTGACGCAATCACAAAGTCAGCTGCCACCGGCAAGATCGGTGACGGCAAGATCTGGATCACCGACGTCGATCGCGTCGTACGTATCCGCACTGGCGAAGAAGGCACCGACGCCATCTGACGATCCTGGCGACCGCTTGTTTGTGGCCACAGACCTAGGCTCACCGCGCCGATCAGGGTCAACGCGCACACCGGGCAACAACGTTGTTCACCGAGATTGGCTTCGCTCTGATCGGCGCATTCGCCAATTCCGGAACTCACCTCGGAGCGCACCGAGGCTTGCGAGAATGATCAACCCACCAATGATCACGACCGGCCAGGCAATGCCACCGCTCGATGTCGAGATCGCTTCCTCGGGTCTCATCTCCACATCTTGTCGTGTTTGTGTCTGGATTTCTGCGGATCGGTACGCAGAAATCCAGACACAAATGACTCAAGAGGGTTGCTGGAGTTTGCGCAGTTGGGCCAGGGTTTCGCCGGCGCCCGCTCCAACGCCTTCCAAGGCGGTGAGGATGGCGACGAGGTTCCGGTCACGTTCCTGCCCCAGGTCGCGAATCGACCGGTCCCCGGCCTGAGCATCGGACTGATCTGCGATGGTGTCGATCAAGTCATCGGTCAGCTCGGGTGTGTCCATCAACTTCGTCCACGGCCACTTGAGGGCCGGACCGAACTGCGCCATGAAGTGGCGCATTCCGCCTTCTCCCCCGGCGATGCGATACGTCTCAAACGTCCCCATCTGTGCCCAGCGGAGGCCGAAACCGAAGCGGATCGCGTCGTCGATCTCCTCGGTCGTCGCGATTCCATCGTTGACGAGCCACAGCGCCTCCCGCCACACCGCTTCGAGCAGGCGATCGGCAATGAACGCGTCGATTTCCTTGCGGACGTGAAGCGGGTGCATGCCGAGCGCCCGGTACGTGTTCATTGCCCGGTCGATCGTTCCGAGCGACGTCTGGTTACCGCCAACAACTTCGACGAGTGGCAGGAGGTACACCGGGTTGAAGGGGTGCGCTACAACGAATCGTTCGGGGTAATTCATCGCCGTCGCAAGGTCTGATGGCTGATAGCCCGACGTCGACGATGCAACGAGCGCGTCGAGCTGAGCGGCATCATCAATCGCGGCGAGCGTGCTGTGCTTGATGTCGATCCGCTCTGGTACAGATTCCTGAACGAGACCTGCCCCGTCGACAGCCTCGGCAACCGAGTCGACGATGGCTAGTGAACCTACCTGATCGGTCGCTAGGCCGAGCGCCGCCCAGGCCGCGACCGCATCGGCCATAACCGCATCAAGAACCTCACTCGCAGTCTGAGACGGGTCGTACACAGCGACGTCGATGCTGCGCAAGCGCAGTCGAGCCACCCACGCTGCACCGATCACGCCACACCCGACGACGGCTGCCCGGGCGGGGAGCTCAGCCATGCCGGGTCAGTTGCATCTTCTCGCGCACGTCATCGGCATTCATGATGTCGATGTTCATTCCGCTGAGGATGGCGGCCGCGCGCTCGACGAGGTCATGGTTCGTGGCCAGCTGACCGCGATCGAGATACAGGTTGTCCTCGAGGCCGACGCGTACGTTGCCGCCAGCAATCGCAGCGAGCGCGACGTACTCCAGCTGCTTCCGGCCGATCGAGAACGCACTGAAGGTCCAGCTCTCGGGAATGTTGTTGACCATCGCCATGAACGTGTTGAGGTCGGCGGGCGCACCCCACGGAATGCCCATGCAGAGCTGCACCATCACCGGATCGGCGATCAGACCCTGTTCGACCAGCGACTTGGCTTGCCAAAGGTGTCCGGTGTCGAACACTTCTATTTCCGGTCGCACCCCGAGCTCTTGCACCTGACGGGCCATCTCGGCGAGTACCGACGGCGTGTTGGTCATGACATAGTCCCCCTCGCCGAAGTTCATCGAGCCACAGTCGATCGTGCAGATCTCGGGCAGGATCTTGCGAACATGGTCGAGCCGTTCGGTCGCGCCGACCATGTCGGTACCTTCCTCCGACAATGGCAAAGGTCGCTCGACCGAGCCGAACGTGACGTCGCCGCCCATCCCCGCCGTGAGGTTAATGACCGGATCGACGTTCGAGGATCGGACCCGGTCAACGACCTCTGCGTAGTACTCGACCTCACGCGACGGCGCACCCGTGATCGGGTCGCGGACGTGAATGTGCACTACCGCAGCGCCCGCCTTTGCCGCAGCAATGCAGTCGTTGGCAATGGCTTCGGGTGTGAACGGCACTTTGTCGGACTTTCCGACGGTGTCGCCGCTGCCCGTAACAGCGCAGGTGATGAAGGCAGAACTCATTGGGGTCTCGTTTCTTTGTCTCAAGCTGAGTGTGGCGGATGGGAGAGCGGCTGGATTATCGGCACCCTTTGGTAACACCCTTGAACAAACTACGGCCGAGATAAGACTAGGAAGTAATTTCGATGGACCTTTCAACTTTCAGGTTGGAGCTTTTTGGGAGAATAGAGACATAGGGCATGAAGC
>PASB01000018.1 GCA_002711735.1 Ilumatobacter sp. | reverse complement strand
GACGAATGTCCTGCTGGCATTGAGACCACACTGCGAACATCGTCGCGAGGTGCAATCGCTGCCTCTCCGTGATCCTCAAGACGATTCTCGACGTCGTGTTCGTCGCTCAAGTCACCGCCTGTTTCAACGCATTCTGTGGCGTTTTGTGGGGCTGCAGCCCGCTGAGTTGTGCGCGAGGGGGGACTTGAACCCCCACGCCCTTTCGGACACCAGCACCTGAAGCTGGCGCGTCTGCCATTCCGCCACTCGCGCAAGTGGACCGCAGACGATAACGCAGCGGCCACCCGTTCCCCACTCGCGTCCCAGAGACACCATCCCATGACTCTGTGGATGAACTTAATCGGCCGCTATCGGGTGACGTTGTCTCTTGCTGCTGTGGTATTCCTCATCTCAAGGTGAGGTGGGCGAGCGTCTGAACAAGTGCAGGTTTGTGGAACTACTCAAGGAGTATTGTTGGGTGCTTCATGGGATTGCAGTCAATAGAGAGCCGATTGGAGCGTATGGTCGAGGGTGTGTTCTCTCGTCGGCGTCGCGGCTCAATCCGTCCCATCGAGCTTGGGCGACGTCTCGTGCGCGAAATGGATGACAATCGTTCGGTCGATGTCAAGGGTCGCCGCATTGTCCCGAACGACTTCACCGTGCTCCTGAGCCCCGACGATCACGCCAGTTTCAGCGACATTGAAGATGTGCTCACCACCGAACTCAGCGAAGCCGCACGCGAATACGCGCGCGAAGAGCGGTACCACTTCATGGGGCCGGTCGCTGTCGAGCTCGTGGTGGACAACAACCTTAAAGTCGGCCGATTTGGCATCAGCTCACAACTCAAACAAGCCGCTGGGGGTCTCGGCGCCGGATCGCTAGTACTTCCCTCCGGTGAGCGAGTGGCTCTCGGCGAACACGTCACCACGGTCGGTCGNCTGCCCGAATCGACAATCTCGATCAACGACAACAACGTCAGCCGCAAACATGCCGAGATTCGTACAAGCAGTGTTGCTTACGTGGTGGTCGACCTCGGATCCACGAACGGCACAATGGTCAACGGTGTTCGTATCGTCGGTGAGCAGCGTCTCGACGAAGGCGACATCGTCAGTTTTGGTTCAACCCACGTTCGCTTTGAAGCGTCGTAACTCTGGCCGCGCNCAGCTGACCATGACCGACCAAGTCCTCAACATCNTGAAGTTTGCTCTCCTCGGACTGCTCTACCTCTTCTTCGCCCGTGTGCTCTGGGCCGTATGGAGCGAGGTACGTACTCCGAAGCGACGCACAGCCCAAGCAGAGGTCAGCAACCAACGTTTCAACGGTCCACCTGCCGAAACTCCACAAGCACAGCAAGCACCGGCGCCAGCACAACAGCGGACGCAGAATGATCGGCCCGGTCGAGTTGGACGAATCGTCATTCTCGAGCCCAGCACTCGTCGTGGCACCAGTATTGCGATGCAGGGCGAAATCACNCTCGGACGCGATCCGTCGTGCACGATCNCGATCGACGATGATGCTTTTATCTCACAACTGCATTTACGGATGTACGACTTCGAAGGCCAGCCGATGCTTGAGGACCTGGGGTCAACCAACGGCACGTTTCACAACGGAAGCAAAATTGTTGGTGCAAAATTGTTGAACCCAGGTGACCGCATTCAGGTGGGTACGACCGTGATTGAAGCGCGATAGGGATGGCGAAGCTCAGTTGGGGGTCAGCGACCCATGCTGGACAGATCCGGCCCCAGAACGAAGACAACCTTCTGGCGGTTGACGGCATCTACGTCGTCGCTGACGGAATGGGTGGACACGAGGCTGGTGAGGTTGCCAGCCAGATCGCGGTCGATCGAGTGCAAGCCGACCTTGACATGGAGGAACTGCCAGGCGCCTCGACAGTCGTCAACTCGATCTCAAACGCNAACGGAGACATTTTCCGTGCCGCAATTGCAAATCCTGGCCAAGCTGGCATGGGGACGACGCTGACCGCCATTGCTGTGATTGGTGACCGGCTCGCCGGACGCGGAGCCCCGAACCTTGATGTCAACGACGACCCCGGCGAAGTGACCCCTGTTGTCCCTGCCGAGCCGATTGAGGCATTCGTGCTCGCGAACGTCGGGGACTCACGTACCTACCTCTTGCGTCACGATCGGTTGCGTCGTGTCACCGTCGATCACAGCTACGTCCAGGAGTTGGTATCGACTGGCCATATTTCCGAAGACGAAGCTCGCACCCATCCGCGACGAAACATCATCACTCGTGCTCTGGGCATTGAGCCCGAAGTGAAGGTCGACTGGTGGACATTGCCACTGATCCGCGGAGATCGTTTCCTACTGTGCAGCGATGGGCTGGTCGACGAAGTCGACGACGACGTCATCAAAGACACTCTCACGACGATTTCCGATCCTCAAAAAGCATCGGACCGGCTTGTTGATCAGGCCAACGAGGCAGGTGGCCGCGACAACATCACAGTGGTCATCGTCGACGTGCTCGAAGGAGACGATCCACCTGACCCCACACAGGATTTCGATGTTGTGCCCCTCTGGGCTGATGACGTTGATCCAACGCCAGCGGGCAGCCTGCAAGTCGATGCCGACGGTCAACCAATCACTGCTTCCGATTCTGACGCTGAGACACCGCTGCAAGACACGCATTCCGACCGCGGTCCTAAGCGATTCCTTGCTCTATTAGTAGTCGGTGCGATTCTTGTGGTGGGCTTCGCCGCCTTCGCAGCGTGGGCACGGCGCGGGTACTACGTCGACTTCAATAACGACGAGGTCGTGACCATCTTCAAAGGCCAGACCGACGGTGTGCTGTGGTTCGACCCGACAGAGGAAAATACCGGCCCGCCGCGCGAGATTCTTGATGACGAGAGCGTGGTACTCGTCGAGACACAACCCCGCTTCGACAGCCGCAACGAGGCCGCAGTGTTCATCCGCGAAGACCTCTCAACAATTCCTACAACAACCATTTCGCCGTCAACTACAGCTACGACCGAAGTGATCGTCGCACCAACTTCGACAGTACCGGCAACCACAACTCCGGCGATCACAACCACGGTGCCCTGATCTCATTATGTCGACTCCTGTTGTGACCAACGATGTCGATCCGGTGTTGGCGGACCAGTTCATTCCGCGTTCGCCAATAGCTCGCCGACGACGCAACACCGAGCTGACACTGATCATCATGGTTGGCCTGATTACTGGCGCCGCCTACACCATTGCTGCGCTCGGGACGAACGCCGAGATCCCGCCCGGCATTGGCATCTTCGTCGGCATACTCCTCGCCCTACTGTTGTGCGCACACATTGCAGTCCGCCTCGTCGCCCGCGGTGCTGACGGCACAATTTTGCCGCTGGCTGCTCTGCTCCACGGCATCGGCTTCGTGATGATCACCCGCCTCGACGACAGGCTCGCAAGCCTGCAGGCAACGTGGAGTTTCATAGGCATTGCAGTATTCATCGGGACGCTGCTCCTCGTTCAGCGGACCAGCGACCTTGCTAACCGAAAGTGGCTGTTCTTCATCAGCGGCGCGTTCCTCCTGTTGCTTCCAATGGTCCCCGGTGTCGGTCAGACCATCAATGGAGCNAGGATCTGGGTCAGCATTGGATCCATCAACTTCCAGCCTGGCGAGTTCGCCAAGATCGCGCTTGCCATCTTCTTTGCCGCCTATCTCGCCGAGCGACGCGAGTTGATCGCAGCGATGACCTGGAANGTCGGCCCNTTCCATCTTCCCGAACCTCAGTACATCCTTCCAATCATCGTTGCCTGGGGCTTCGCTGTGATTGTGATGGTCGGCGAACGCGACCTCGGATCGTCGTTGCTGTTCTTCACTCTGTTCGTTGTGATGATGTGGGTTGCAACTGAAAATGCCGGCTACCTCNTCATTGGCGCAGTGATGTTCGGTGGGGCGGCGTACTTCTCNTGGTCAAATTTCGAACATGTCCAGACCCGCGTGACCAACTGGATTAACCCTTGGGACGATCCGCTCGGCAAGGGGTATCAGATCATCCAGTCGCTGTACGGCCTTGCTGACGGCGGCCTCATCGGAACCGGCCTCGGACGCGGTAATCCGAACCAAGTTCCTGAAGCTCAGAACGACTTCATNTTTGCCTCGATCGGCGAAGAGTTCGGCCTNATTGGCGCAACGACGNTCTTGATGTCGTTTGTGCTCATCGTCGGTGCTGGTCTGCGCACCGCTATGCGAACCGACCGTACGTTTGAGAAGTTACTCGCNACGGGCCTGACCACGATTCTCGGTATTCAAGCGTTCATCATCATTGGCGGTGTCCTCAAAGTCATCCCACTCACCGGTATNACCCTGCCGTTTGTCAGCTACGGCGGCTCGTCGCTCCTCTCGAACTACATCCTTCTTGCGCTACTCATCCGCGTCAGTGACTCCGCTGCGCGTCGGCTTGGTGAGCTTCCAGACGATCCAACCACCAGCGAGCGCTGGAAAGCGTGGCGGCTCTCGCGTCGCATACGCAGGGCAATCAAGCGCGGTGAGACCCCTGCGGACTTTGCTGAGGTCGTGTCATGAGGATCAAGACCCGACGTTCACGGTTTCGAACTANGCGACTACGACTCGGTTTGTCGCGCAATGTTTATTCTTTCCGCNGGCTTGGCCACGAAGAGATTGCACGTGAGCAATCCTTCATGAAGAACGCCGCCAGCCAGCTTAATTCCAACCTGTTTGACGTTGATGCCGCTCTCAATTCGGCGGAATACAAAAGATTGCACAGCGGGCAGCTGGCATGAATCGAAAGATTCGCCAACTTGCGGTCGGCCTAATGGCCTGTTANCTCGTGCTGTTCGTCGCGCTCAACTACTGGCAAGTCGGCCAACAGGAGGAACTCGGAGCAAAGTTTGACAACACCCGGCAGATCCTGCGTGAATTCAACCGACCACGCGGCAACATCATTACCGCCGACGGTGTTGTCGTCGCTCGGTCCCTACCGGACACGGTCAACGACAGCATTGACTTCGTGCGGGACTACCCGACCGGAGATCTCTTCGCCAACGTCAGCGGGTACTTCACTAAAGACTTCGGGGCAACTCAAGTTGAGCGCCAGTACGGCGACGTCCTTGTTGGCTCGACCGCTACGCAGCAAGTGCGCGCTCTCGGTGACTTGCTTGAAGGCAACACGGATAACTCTGGCACGGTGCAGCTGACGTTNCGNCACGACGCGCAGAACGCCGCCAAGTCTGCACTGGGTGACCGCGAAGGTTCGATCACGGTGATGGATCCGAAAACCGGCGCGATCATTGCGATGTACTCCAACCCCACGTATGACCCGAACACATTCGTCAACCGTGACTTTGAGACTGCCCAGCAAGTCATCACTGACCTNCAAAATGCCGACGGAAACCCTTTGCTCGCTCAGGCCTATCAGGANCGNTTCATGCCCGGGTCGACGTTCAANGTCATCACTACCGGTATTGGACTTGAGGCTGGCGTGCTGTCNCGCGAGACGAGCTTCCCGCGCGANCGTGAATACATACCACCNCAGACCAACGACCCCATCCAGAACTACAACGGCAGTCAGTGCGGCGGAGATATGGCTGAGGTNTTCCGCAGAAGCTGCAACATTCCGTTCGCCAAAACCGCCATCGAGTTGGGTGTTGATCGATTTGTTGCCGGCACTGAGGCATGGGGAATCGGCGAGGAGTTACCGATTGATTTGCCCCGACCGGCGACCAGTACGATCGGTGATACCGAGAACCTCGACCAAACGCTCCCCTTACTCGCCATTCGTGGCTTCGGTCAGAGCGAGGACCAGATGGTGCCACTGCACATGGCGATGGTCGCATCGACGGTTGCCAACGACGGCAAAATGATGAAGCCATACGTCGTCGAAGCGACGTTTGATAAGGCTGGCCGTGAGCTCAGCCGCACCGAGCCAGAGGTATGGAAAACGCCGATTTCGGCGGAGACTGCTGCACTTGAAACCGAGTTCATGGTCGGCGTCGTCGAGTCGGGGACCGCCAGCTGCTGTCTCGCCCTCGATGGCGGCATTCAAGCTGCGGCCAAGACCGGTACCGCTGAACTCGGTATTGCCTCGAACCCAGATTTATCTCACGCCTGGATTGTCGCATTTGCTCCAGCTGAAGATCCGGAGTTTGCCGTCTCCGTGGTTCTCACCGACGTGCAGTCCACTCAAGACGTGTCAGCAACAGGTGGCCGACTTGCCGGACCGATCGCTGAGACAATGCTGAACTTTCTGCTTACCGGTCAGGGTGCGTTGTAGTGCTCAGGACTGACAACCAAGGCGCGGCTCAACATGATGCTTACCCTGGCGCCGACATTGATGCCCTGAATACCAGGGGAAGGACTCGCTGGGTAGCCTGGATCACTGCCGTTTCGGCGGACAGGAAGCAAGTGAGAGAGCAGTGAACGAAAACGGCGCAGCCACGGTCATCAACGACCGCTACGAGGTGCACAAGCGGATTGGACGCGGCGGGATGGCCGACGTCTTTTCTGCGCGCGACCTGCTGCTTGACCGTCAAGTTGCGATGAAGGTGCTGTTTCCTGAGTTTGCTGTGGACGAGAACTTTGTCGAGCGGTTCCGGCGTGAAGCACAATCTGCTGCAAACCTGTCGCATCCCAACATCGTGAGCGTCTACGACTGGGGCAAATTCGAAGGTACCTACTTCATTGCGATGGAAGAGGTTCAGGGGCAGACGCTCGCAGATGTTCTTAAGGCCAACAAACAGCTCACAGCGAAACAGGCCGGCGAAATCGCGGGTGAGGTAGCAGCAGCGCTTGGGTTTGCTCATGACGGCGGTCTTGCGCATCGCGACATTAAGCCCGCCAACATTCTGATCGGGTCCAACGGACAGGTGAAGGTCGCTGACTTCGGCATTGCGCGGGCAATGAACGCGCCGACCGAGGACAACCTCACCCAGGTTGGTTCGGTCATGGGTACGGCAACTTATTTCTCGCCTGAGCAAGCCCAGGGCGCTCAACCTGACCCACGGAGCGACCTGTATTCGCTTGGCATCGTGATGTATGAGATGGTCAGCGGCAAGCCGCCTTTCACCGGCGAGAACCCGGTCAGCATTGCCTACAAGCAGGTGCACGATGCGCCTCAGCCACTTGTGCAGCTCATTGCCGATGTGCCTCGGCCGTTTGAGGCGATCATTGCCAAACTCCTTGCCAAGGACCCCAAGCTCCGTTACCCAAGCGCAAATGCTCTCCGCGATGACCTCAGACGATTCCGCAACGGCGAACCCGTGCAGGCCCTCGCTGTTGCGGCAGATGCTCAGGGCGTTTCCGCTTCAGGCGCTGCAGCGACTGGCGTAGTTGCTGCAGCTGTTGCGACTGGGGCAACTGCTGCTATGCCGACCGTTTCGCCGCGTGCTGGCAACGTGCCGCAGACCGGCATGTACGAAGCTGGCTACCCGCCTGGCGCCTCGCCTGATGCCATGTACTACGACGCAGCTTCGGCGCGTACAGGCTGGTACGCGCTCGCNGCGTTCGTTGCNCTCATTGCACTCGTTGTTGGCGGTGTGCTGGTGTTTCAGTCACTGAACCANGATGACCTGGGCGCAGCNGAACCTGTCTCGTTCGAACTTGCCGATTACACCAATCGNCCTCGAGTGGATGTNGTCACCGAGCTCGCCGACCTTGGTCTNAACGTGCGCACCGANGCCGAGGAGAACAACAACTTTGGTATCGACTTCGTTATCCGCACCGAGCCACCNGCGGGAACGATCATTCTNGANGGCCAAGAGATTGTCGTCTTCTTTAACCCTGACCCGCAGGTGACGCCCATCCCNAACGTGGTCGGNATCCCGATCGANGATGCGCGAGTTCAGCTCGAAGCAGCGAGCTTCAATGTCGGCANAGAAACCATTCAGCAGACCGATCAGTTCGAAGAAGGAACGGTGCTGAGTATGAANCCGCCGGCGGGNACGCAGGCAAACGCCGANGANTTTGTGGANCTTGTCATNGCCGGNCNGCCATCGAGCGTNTCGGTTCCNGGCTTCCTTATCGGCCAGACNGAGNAAGCCGCAATCGATGTGCTCNNAGGTGAGCCGTACAGTTTCGTTGTCACCGTTGTGCGTATTCCAAGCAACGTTGATGTCGGCACCGTCATCGAAATCGCCCCGGCAGCCAACACGCTCGTCCCCCGCGGTGGTGACGTCACCCTCACCGTCTCCGATGGACCGCAGCCAATCAGTGTTCCAACGGTGAGTGGTCTCACTGAGGGTCGCGCCCGAAATCAGCTAACCGATGCCGGGCTGACCGTCTTAGTTAACTACGTCGAAGTGGCGCCCGGAAGCATTGACGATGGTCGCGTCAAGGAACAAGATCTCTCCCCTGGCTCACTCGTGCCACCGGGAACCCTGGTGACGTTGACCGTGGGACGATCGACCGTACTTGCCACGACCCTGCCACCCGTAACGGCGCCGCCAACAACCGCTGCACCGCCAACAACAGAGGTGCCGCCAACGACCGCTGCACCGCCGACAACAGAGGTGCCGCCAACGACCGCTGCACCCGAGGCGCCTATCACGCCGCCGGTCACTGAACCCGCCTAGTTCAACTGTGGTGACCGCGCCTTGGTCCTTGACCGTCATACTGGAGCCGTGCCGCGCATCTTGGTGATCGACAGCTACGACAGCTTCGTGTACAACCTCGTCCAGTACCTCGGTGAACTCGGTGCTGATCCAATTGTTGTTCGCAACGACGAGATTGACGTTGCTGCAGCAATCGCGATTCAACCCGACGGTGTCTTGCTGTCGCCCGGCCCCGGCCGTCCTGAAGCCAGTGGGATTGTCTGTGACGCGATTGGCGCGTTCGCTGACGTCGCCACGCCAGTGTTCGGCGTGTGTCTCGGTCATCAAGCAATTGGCCAGGTGTACGGAGCAGCTGTCATCAACGCTCCGGAGTTAATGCATGGCAAAACTTCGCCGGTCGAGCACGACAGTCGCGGGGTGTTCGCTGGTTTGCCATCGCCGCTCACTGCAACCCGGTACCACTCCCTTACCCTTGATCCCAACACCATTCCCGATGTGCTTGCTGTCACCGCTCGCGGTCCTGACGGCGTGATCATGGGAGTTCGCCACCGCGAACTTGATGTCGAAGGGGTGCAGTTCCATCCCGAAAGCATCCTCACCGACCAGGGCCACGACCTCGTGCGGAACTTCCTGAAGCGCTGCTAGTGGATACCAAACGCCGACGCCAGATCGGGAAGGTTCGACTACTTGTCTTGTCCTCTTGCGTTTGTCGCCTATGATCGTGCGTAGATGGCACCTCCGAAACGAAAGACGGGTGGCGGTCGCGTCACGGCGAAGGGAACCCGGCCTGGGGATCGTCCCTCATCTGGCCACCCGACCACCGATCACCACGAGGTATCTGCGTCCTCTCGCTACACCCCGAAGCAGGAACGGCGGCAGCTGATCCCACCAAACTGGATTCCGGTGATCATGCTGGTACTCCTGATCGGTGGCGGCCTTTTGATCATGGCCCGCTACTTGATCTTCACTGACAGCAATTGGCCCACTTTGGTTGGTCTGGCCGCAATTTTGGGTGGCCTGTACACCGCCACGAAGTGGCAGTAGCGCTGACGACTCGCTGAGCTGAACTGAAGGTCCGATTCTTTTCTTCAGGAGATTCGGGAAGCTAAGCAAAAGACAGCTTCTTTTATCCACATTGTTGTGGATAACTCTTTCGGGATGCCTTATGGCTCCCAAAAGCATCCATCAGTCGTAAAGCGGGGCAACCTCAATCATGTCCTCAAGGCAATGTCGAGGCGGAGGGGGGTCATCGTCAGGTGCCATGGTCATTTTCATCTCGACGCCGCACACATCGCATCGATATTTCCGGCTGATCTTACGGAGCTCGCCGGTGGGCGGTGGCTCTGGTGGGAGCATCGTCATGCTTCGCAGCATCGCAATGCCACTTTTCCACAGGATGTATCCGAAGAAGATTCCAAATCCCACCCAGATAATCGTCGACACGGCCGGCACGAGCTCAGCGTACCTGCCCCGCCGGTACCCGTTCGCCACAGCGTTCCACCAGCCTGACAAACCCTAAAGTTGCACTGAGGCGACCGACTGGGCACGATGGCCCGGGTGAAGTGGCCCACCTGGCAGCAAGCAGCATTAGCTGCAGTCGTCAGTGGGGTTACNGCAATGGTGCTTGCTCACCGTCGTCGCAGCACTGACCGCNCCACACCGGCGTTCGGAGAGGCTTTAGCGACCGAGTTTGCTTTGATCTCTGCGCTGTACTCGATCTGGCGNNTAGCTCGGAAACTCCCGCTTGCGCAGGATGTCGGNGCGATCGACCGGGCACGGACCATCGTCGATGTCCAAGAANCGATGTACCTGCCNTCAGANCTNAGCTTCCAGCAGTTTATTCTCAACAACGATTGGCTCGGATGGCCAGCCACCCTCTACTACGCGTTGCTGCACGTGCCAATGCTCGTTGGGTTCCTTGTGTGGCTTTTTGTCTGGCATCGCGACCAGTACCCCCATTGGCGTAACGGACTGGTCTTTCTTACCGGCACGTGCCTGGTCATCCGGTTCTGGCGGGTTGCTCCCCCACGTTTCCTGACCGACCTTGGATACAAAGACCTTTCTGAAATTTTCGGGCCCTCGATTTACGGCCCCGTCGGCACTGGTGTGTCCGACCAGTTCGCTGCCATGCCATCGATTCACGTTGGCTGGGCTGCTGTGGTGTCTTTCGGTGTCGTCTCTGTGAGCCAAAGCCGATGGCGATGGCTTGCGTTGCTGCACGTCATCATCACCATGATCGTCGTGTCAGCCACCGGAAATCATTGGTGGCTCGACGGAATTGTTGCGATCATCCTGCTTGGCGTTGGCCTGGCGCTTGACACGGCGTTCCGACGTCGGGGTAAACCGACCAGCGCAGGGTCACAGGCAGCCGAATTTGATCAGGCGTCGCCCGCTGCGGGCGTTTCTTCAAACTCCTGACCTGCGAGCGCAAGCTGATCGAGAATGCGTTTCATGTCAACGATGTCGTCAGCGTCGAGATGGATTGCAAACAACGCCTGCAAGGCCCGCCGGTAGGTGACGGACATCTCACGCCAAAGTCGACGACCAGTTTTGGTCAACTCAACGTCAACTGCGCGGCGATCGTCGTCATCGACGTACTTGTGTCGAGCAACCCATCCTTCTTCTTGCAGCCGGTCAAGGCGACGACTCACACTTGAAGGCGGGAGCCGCAGGTCAGCAGCGACATCAAGTGGGCGCGCCCGGCCACCCAGGCGTTGCAGCGACGCCAGCACATCGAACCAGCCGAGTGAAATATCCCACTCTGCGCGAAGTTCCTCGTCAATGTTTCGTTCGATCTCACCCGACAGCGCCTGCATTCCTCGCCATACGCCTACCCGAACGTTGTCGAGGCGTGCCATGGCGTGCGTTTCGAATCTCTGTCGACGCGCTGATCAGCTCGTGGCGCGGATCGCCGCGGCGAATGCTGAGACTGCTTCAGAGATATCTTCAGAGGTCACAATTAACGGCGGCATCCATCGGATAGTTCGTTTACGAGTTCCAGCCGTCATCAAGATGACATTGTTCTCGACGAGGCAGTGCTCGACCACCGCTGATGCACGTTCAGCCGAGTCAAACTCGACAGCTACCATCAAGCCACGCCCGCGGACGTGGAGGAGTGCGTCATCAAGCTGCTGTAGGTCGCGTAATGCGTCGATCAACTGCGTGCCCCGTGCCGTGACGTTGTCGAGAAAGCCCGGCTCAGTGAGCACCTCCATGGTGGCCAACGCTGCGGCACAACCAATCGGTGTGCCGTTCGAGGAACCGCCGTGGCTCCCAGGCCGCCAATTGTTGTCGTGGGTACGACGTGTGCCGAGTGCCGCAAACGGAAAACCAGAGGCAATTCCTTTTGCCATGCACAAAATGTCTGGCTCAGTGTCATGCGCTTCGATGGCGAACATTTTTCCGGTGCGTCCGAAGCCGCTCTGGGTCTCGTCGGCGACAAAGAGGATGCCGTGATCGCGACAGCGTTCACCGAGCCCCTCAATGAACGCCCCGGGTGTCGGGATGTAGCCGCGCTCTCCAATGACCGGCTCGATGATGATCGCTGCGACTTCGTTCGCTGAAATCTGCGTGGCGAACAGGCGGTCAAGTCCGCGAAGGGCTCGCGTAATCTCGGATTCCTGGTCCGATACGTGTGGATCCGGGAACGGAGCGACGTGCACACCGCTTGGGAACGGCCCGTACCCATCCCGGTCAATCGCTCTCGATGTTGACATTGCGAGCGTCAGCAGCGTCCGGCCATGAAAGGCTCCGTCGAACGTGATGATGCCGTGACGTCCAGTTGCGTGCCTGGCCAGCTTCACCGCAGCTTCGAGGATCTCGTCACTTGAGTTGCTGAAGAAAAAGGTGTCGATCGACTCGGGAGTCAACTCGGCTAATCGGGCAGCTACCGGCTCAAGGAGATCATGCTGATAGACGTTCGCCTGTGCGTGCACGAAACGATGCGCCTGATCCGAGATTGCCTGCACCACTTTAGGGTGGCAGTGCCCAGTCGAAGCTGCAGCGATCCCAGCAGTGAAGTCGAGATAGGAGTGATCCTCTGCGTCGTAAACGCGACAGCCTTGGCCTCGAACGACCTGCAAGTCGGTCACCTTCGACCAAACGTTGGAGAGATGCGAACCCGGGCCTGACGGCTGCGACGAGGTCATTCCAGCAGCCTACGGTGCTGACGGCGCAGGCCACGATGACCCCGGCAACCGTCTAGGCGCGACGCGTCAGCAGATGAACTGTGGCAGGTCAATGGGTTACCGTTCCGACATGACCGACCCCGAAACAAATACGGCAGCGCCGACAGGATGGACTTTTACCGACAGCGGCGCCGTCGACTGGCAGCCGATTGCTGAAAAAGCCAGTATGAAGGTGCTCGGTATCGCCGACGGCAAAATGATCGCAACGTTCAAGTTCGATGCCGGCTATGTCGGGGGCGTGCACCACCACGAAGAACCAGAGTTCTCGTACATCCTTGAAGGATCAATGACCTCCCAAGGCGTGCATATGGATGCCGGTCATGCCTACGCCGCCCAAACCGGCACCACCCACGACGACTTTCGCTCCGAAACCGGCTGCACGTTGGTGAGTGTCTTCAAGATTCCTGGGTAGCTCAGCGCGGTCGGGGTGGGTTTTTTCGTCACGCCGCCAAACCGACCGGTCAAAGTGAAGTCGGGTTCACGGACAAGGCCGTCCGGGTAGGCAATTATCTGAACGAAGAACACGCCAACCGCCAACCGCCAACCGCCAACCGCCAACCGCCAACCGCCAACCGCCAATGCAGAAATGTGTGCGCCGAGTGAACCCAGCCCGTCATTTTTTGGTTTGAGGCCGAGTGTCAGTGGGATGGCGGTGGGAGACTATAAGAGATGACTTTGAACGAGCAGTTCAACCAGCAGTACGAGGAGACGAT
>PASB01000017.1 GCA_002711735.1 Ilumatobacter sp. | reverse complement strand
CGACGTGCTGCAGGTCAGTGGGTTCATGGACGACATCCTCATTTCTGAGATACGCACCGCCATCGAGCGTGCAAACAAAAGCGGAGCGCAGGCCCTGATCCTGCAGGTGAACAGCGACGGAACAGTCGTCGACGACAATGTCGTTGAAGCCCTACTTGAGGACATCGCCACCGCACCCGTACCGATCGGCGTCTGGGTAGGTCCGACCGGTTCACGCTTCTACGGACCGGCAGCTCAAATGCTTGCCGTTGCCGATGTAACTGGAATGGCACCTGGTGCACGTGTCGGCTACTTCGGCGTACCGCTGAACCCCCCGTCCGCGGAGATCGACTTCGGGATCGCCGAAGAAACGCTCCGCAACGGCTCAGTCGGCCTCAGCGAAGCGCGTGCTCTTGACATTTTCCGGCAACGCATTAGCGACGAGGGTATTCCGACGGTCACGTCGATGCTGCAGGCAATGAATGGCTACGAAGAGGCTGGTGTCGTGCTGGTCACTACAGAGCAAGTAGTCACCGATGATGGCAACACACGGTTCGACACGGTCGCCATTGTGCGCTTCTCGAAATTGTCTCTGATCGATCAGTTGTTCCATACGGTGGCCAGCCCACCGGTTGCATACCTGCTGCTCCTCACCGGTCTGGCGTTGCTCGTCTTTGAGTTCTTCACCGCCGGCGTTGGGGTGGCTGGTGCCGTCGGAGCTATTTGCACATTTCTCGCGTTCAGTGGGCTGGCTGTCCTTCCCACACGAACGTGGGCCGTGGCGGTGATCGGTCTAGCAATGTTGGCGTTCTCTATCGACGTCCAAGTCGGCATACCCAGATTCTGGACAGGGATTGGACTCGGGCTCACCCTGATAGGCACCTGGTTCCTCTTCGAACCATTGCCTGGGGCCAGCATGCGTCCAGGATGGATTGCATTGTTCACCGGCCTTGGGGGCATCGCACTCACCTTCATCGTAGGCATGCCCAACATGGTCCGCACTCGCTTCGCCACACCGACCATCGGCCGCGAGTGGATGATCGGTGAACTCGGCACCGTCATTGACGACGTCGACCCCGACGGTGTCGTTGAGGTCGGCAACGGGCGCTGGCGTGCACGGACTAATCGTGCCACTCCGGTCAGGCGTGGTGATGAGATTCGTGTAGCAGCTATCGACGGCATCACACTCGAGGTCGAGCCACTCGAAGGCGCCGCCAAGGATTACCGCGAACGCCGAACCTCCGCTGATGACACCGAGCCGCCGGTCAAGACTGTCACCGACGGAAAAACTTCACCCTGACCACACGCCGCCCGGCGGCGATCTGGCGGCACCCAAGCGCCCGTCGCCGAAATCGTGACGCCGAGTTCAGACCGCTGGAAGCCGCGGGCCGCCGATACGGAGATCATTGCGACGGCGCGTTATGCCGCGAGCATCGAGCTCGGCAACAAGCGGTAACGCATACTTCCGGCTTGCGCCGGTGGCATCGCGAAACTGTGCGACAGTGAACCCATCGACGTGCTCGGCAAGCAGCTCGGCCGCAACGAACGCTGCTGCGTCGATCGTGTCGCGATGGAACCCGATGCCGTCGCGTTGCACAACGTGACCACGACGCACCAACTCACGAAGATCGTTGCGATCCACGTCGCCCAGTGACGGAGGTGCAAAACCACCGGCGAACAGCTCCGCTAGAGCTGGATGGTCCTCATAGGGGTCGACCGCATCGGCGGGCTGCACCAGTCCGTTCGACACAACCACTGCGTCGAGTGTAAGCAAGACAGTACGCTCACGATCGTCGAAGGCAGCAAGATCAAGCCCAGCAGGTCCAGCTTCTGCTACCCGCCCAATGATGGCGGCGCCGAGCTCAACCAGCGACTTATTGGTCGTGACCCATTCGCCGACCACCGGATCGACAACTTCTCCGGTGAGTTGTTCGATTTGGTCCACGGTCAACCAACCACGTTCCCGAACCACACGTTCGATACTTCGATCAGGGGCGGCGCGCGAGGCACGCAACACCGGGTCAATGTCGAGAACCTCACCTCCACCGACAGTTTCATCGCGTCCTGACTCGCGTAGGACGAAACGATCGCCAGGCAGCAGCGGTAGCGCAGAGGGCAAGAACAGTCGCACGGCACCCGTGGTCCCGGGGCCGAGCTCCTGAGCACCAAGGACGCGTAGCTTCACCGCATGCTCGCCTGAGCCTAGGTAGGCCACGTAGGCACCCCGTCGCGACACGTCATAGTCGAGCGCGTCCAGCACGCGTAGCGATGCGTCGAATCGCTTAGTCAAGCGCCAGCGCCCCGGTTCGATGACGGCATCACCACGCTTCACGTCGGTATGGTCGACACCCGCCAGGTTGACTGCAACTCGGTTGCCTGCACCGATTTGTTCGACGGTGTTCCCAGCCGTTTGAATCGCGCGAACTCGAGCTGAGTGTCCGCCCGGCTCAATCGTCACTAGTTGGTCAGTTTGAAGGGAGCCCCCAACAAGGGTGCCAGTACCGATTGTCCCACTTCCCTTCGCAGCGAAAACACGATCAAGCCACAAACGTGGCCGCTTTCGATCGACGGCAACAGTACTGCGAGCGATCAGCGCATCCAGTTCCCAACGCATTGCGTCGAGGCCAGTTTCCGACGTCGACGATACCGGCACCGTTGGCACTCCTTCAAGGAACGTGCCTTCGACATGATCCGCCACTTCCATCTGCGCTAGTTCCAACCACTCATCGTCGACAAGGTCGATTTTCGTCAGTGCGATGATGCCGTGCCTGATACCGAGTAGTTCGAGGATGCGAAGATGTTCNTCGGACTGCGGCTTCCAGCCTTCGGTCGCCGCCACCACGAAGACGCATGCCGATACGCCGCCGACACCGGCCAACATGTTGCGCAAAAACCTTACATGGCCCGGCACGTCAATGAAGCTCAGCTCCGTGCCGGAAGGCAGCACAGTGTGTGCAAATCCTAAGTCGATGGTGAGGCCACGACGCCTCTCTTCTTCCAGGCGGTCCGGGTCGGTTCCCGTGAGCGAACGCACAAGCGATGACTTGCCGTGATCAACATGCCCCGCCGTGGCAATGACCGTCATGCGCCACCACGCAATGCTGCGACGATGGTGACATCGTCGGCAGGATCAACCGAACGGAAGTCGAGCAAGGTGCGCGCGTTGCGTGACCGAGCAATCACCGGAGTGTTGTGCCGGCGCAATTGTTCAAGCAGGTCCTCGTCGATCACCACGCCGACCGACGGCATGGTCACACCTGGCGCCGAACCTGCCCCGGGCAGCGCCTCGGTTCGTTCGACACGGGCCGATGGGTGAACAGCGACGATTGCTTCGACTACGGCCAGCGCCCGNTCTTCAAGCGCCACCAGAGAAGTACCGACCATCTTCCAAAATGGGATCTCGGTTCCCGCCTGTCCGTCTAGGTAGATGAGCGCAGTGCGCTGCAGTGCGGCAAGCACTAATCCGCCTGGCCGCAACGCTCGCGCCAATGGGTGCTGCAGACACCGTCCGACAAGGTCAGCCCGGCCGGCGATGATTCCGGCCTGTGGACCGCCAAGCAGCTTGTCAGCGCTAAGAGTGACGAGATCTGCCCCGTTCCTGATTGCCTGGACAGCGGCAGGTTCGCCCGCAAGCCAAGGAGGGGGCGCACCCTGCATCCATGGCACAGTCGCATCGATCAAGCCGCTACCGATATCGGCAACCACGGGAACGTCGAGCCTGGCAAGGTCGGCAATCGACGTCTCTTCAACGAAGCCTTTAACGCGATAGTTGCTCGGGTGGACCTTTAGCACCATTGCCGCATCGACGTTCGCTTTCTTGATTGCCGTCTCGTAGTCCCTCAGTCGCGTTCGGTTCGTGGTCCCCACGTCGACGAGTCGGGCGCCAGACTGCTCAATGACTTCAGGGACGCGGAACGACCCGCCAATCTCAACACTCTCGCCGCGACTGACCGGCACATCCCTGCCTGCCGCAAGTGCTGCAACAACGAGCAGCACTGCTGCCGCATTGTTGTTCACAACCATTGCTGCCTCAGCGCCACAGAGCCGTGCGTACAGTTGGCCCACAGCCGCCTGCCGTGAGCCGCGTTGGCCGGTTACGAGGTTGAACTCGACGGTCTGTGCAGTTGCGTTTTGCTGGTGCGCCAACGGTGCGCGGCCAAGATTCGTGTGCAGGAGCACACCGGTCGCATTGACCACGGGGGTCAGCAGCGTGCGACGGAACTCGTCTGCTCGATGCACTGCAGAATCTGGGTCTCCATCTTCGATGGCAGCGCGAGCTATGTCGACACAAATGGGATGCGGTAGACCACTGGACTTCAGCGAGCGAGCAAGTTTGTCCACCGACGGTGGACGGGAAGGTGCAGTCATGTGCCACCTCCTGGGAGGAACAGTCGAGTTTCCACGTTTGTAGCTTAGGAGCCACTGCACCTGCGCGCTGCAGCAGCTACCGCCCGAGCGAGCCATTCCCCCGCCGAAAGATCAGGCGCCGATCAACAATCCGTCAGCGCGACGGTGGCTCCACCTCGGTGCGTTGCTCTACGCTGCACAGCCGTGAGCACCCTCCCCGTCCCGATCGTTCAACTCGACGCAGATCTGCCCGTACCGGCCTACGCTCATGAAGGCGATGCTGGCCTCGATCTGTACGCCGCCGAGGCCACAATTCTTGCCGCGGGCGGTGGACGCTGCCTTGTCCCGACCGGCATCTCAATAGCCATTCCGACTGGATACGGAGGCTTCGTCCTCCCACGGAGCGGCATGGCACTCAAACATGGCATCAGCGTTGTCAATGGCCCTGGCCTCATTGACGCCGCCTACCGCGGAGAGATCAAGGTCATCTTGATCAACACCGACCCCGATACCGAATACGCCATCGCTCGCGGTGACCGAGTTGCTCAGCTCGTCATTCAGAGAGTCGAACAGATCGAGTGGCAGATCAGCGACACGCTCGACGGTGACGACCGTGGCGGCGGCTTCGGCCACTCGGGCACCTGACGCCCAGCGCCTCGGAAACCCGCGCCAGCGTTTAACCCCACGCGAAGACCGGTTGCTCAAACTCAGCAACCCGACAATCGTCACCCGTCCGTCCTTCGAGACCCACCCACCGGAACTGCACAAGCACCGCTCCCGTCGGCGCATGGATCAAGTCACCACTCAAGGGCACCTGAACGACTGGCCGATCGCTCTCAGGAATCGACACGAAACGGGGTGAATCGTCGCGGGACAACTCATGTAGACCGATTCGGTAGGCAGCAAGCACTTCGTCGGGGCTCGGGTCGAGTGCAAGGTCGGCTCCCCCCCATACCACTACCGGAGTCATGATGTAGCCAGATCGCGTTGCGTAGTCATCGAGCACGCCAATCACGGCTCCTTCGTTGAGTTCAACGCCAACCTCTTCGTAGGTTTCGCGCAGCGCTGCGTCAATGACTGTCTCGCCTGCGTCAAGTCGGCCACCGGGCAGCGCCCACTGCGCAGAGTGAGTGCTCAACCGTGCCGCCCGCCGGCAGAGCACGAAGGCTGCTCCGCCGGCAACGCCGTTCATGTGTCCATCAATCTCCACGTCGAGGCCCTTGACACCTGTCGGTATGTTCGCCATCCCGTCGGCTTGTGCAGGGTGTGGGTCTACCCGATCCGAGCCCGGCTCAGAGTCGACAAGCAGGATCGTGACGGCAGCATGGCGTCGCCCATCAAGCGGCAACTCGCGTCGTTCGTGTCCCCGCAGATTTGCTTCGATTCGTTCGCGGAGTTGGTCGCTGTACGTGATCATCACTTTCCAGCATCGCCGATTTGGTTTCCACAAACGATGTCCGGGCGAAGTAGGCGGGCAGGCAGACCTGCTCAGCCGCGATACGCATGAGTAATAGGCAGCCGTCGGTCTTTGCCGAAGGCTTTGTTAGTGACACGAACACCGGGCGGACACTGACGGCGCTTGTACTCGGCGATATCAACCAGGCGCGTCACTCGCCGCACCATGGCATCGTCATGACCCAACTCGATGATCTCGGTCGCTGTCCGGTCCTGCTCCACGTACAGCTCGAGGATGGGGTCAAGGACCTCGTACGGAGGTAGCGAGTCGTCGTCACGCTGATCGGGACGCAGCTCAGCAGATGGCGGCTTGGTGATGACGTCAACGGGGATGACTTCGCGACCGGCTGCCTCGTTGACATAGCGACACAGCTCGTATACGCGGAGTTTCAGGACGTCTTTGATCACTGCGTACCCTCCAACAGAGTCGCCGTAAATCGTGAAGTAACCAACTGCCATTTCGCTCTTGTTGCCGGTGGTAAGCACCATCCAGCCGAACTCATTCGAGAGCGCCATCAGCAGCTGACCGCGGCACCGACTCTGAATGTTCTCGTAAGTGAGTCCCACTTCTCGACCGGCGAACGCTTCGGAGAGCATCTTTTGGTATGCGGTGAACGCCGGTTCGATTGAAATCGTTCGGAAGTCGATGCCGAGGTTCTTGGCAAGCAGGGCCGCATCACTCTTGGAATGGTCACTCGAGTACCTCGACGGCATCGAGATGCCGTGAACGTGTTCGGGCCCAAGTGCATCAGCTGCGATGCACGCCACAATGGTCGAGTCAACGCCACCTGACAGCCCAATGACCACATCGCTGAACCCGTTTTTGCCGCAGTAATCGCGGGTACCGAGCACTAGAGCGTCGTAGAGTTCTCTATCGGTCTCAAGCGGCTCGGCAATTGGCGAGGCCAGCGGCTGGCTCGGCGAAGGTGTCCGGCGGGGCCTGGCCGACACTTCCACCGTAGGCAGCAACGCCTCAGTGGCGCGGCCACGCGGATCCAGCAACCTTTTGCGGTATATCGGTGGCACGGGTACATCGACGATCATCAGGTCCTCGACGAACTGTGGTGCCCGAGCAAGCAGTGCACCCCCGTGATCCATGACGAATGAGCCGCCATCGAAAACCAACTCGTCTTGGCCGCCGACCTGATTGACGTAGACCACAGCACAGTGGGAGTCAGCCGCTCGGGTCGACACAAGCTTCTCGCGTACGAGGTCCTTCTCGGAGCGAAACGGCGAGCCATTGAGGTTAATGTTGACTTCTGCGCCAGCAGCAGCTTGCTCGGCCAGCGGACCAAATGGGCTCCAGATGTCTTCACAGATCGAGATCCCGACTTTTACGCCCCCGATGACGAACAGCTCAAGTGCATCAGACTCGTAGCCCGCCATGAAATACCGCTGCTCGTCAAACACAGCGTTATTGGGTAGCAGACGCTTGTGGTAAACCCCGACGATCTCACCTTCAACACAGACGGCGGCCGCGTTGTAGAGGTCACGGTCCTGATCGACAAAACCAACAACCGCAACGCATTTGCCCGTCCGAGCGGCAAAGGTGTCAAGCGCCGTGCGATTGTCGGCAACAAAACCAGGCTTCAGGACGAGGTCTTCCGGCGGATAGCCGGTGGTCGACAATTCAGGAAACGCAACGACATCGCATTCTGCGGAGGCAGCGTTGTCGTATGCCTCGACTAGCTTGGCGAGGTTGCCGTCAAGGTCACCGACGGTTGGGTTCAATTGGGCAAGGGCGACACGCAGGACCGTCACAGCGTCAGGCTACTCCTCGGGTGATCCAAGCCCTGCCGCCAAGATTCCTTTGAAATCGTCGAAAAGCGACACCTTCGCTCCATCGAACGAGATGCAACCTGGCAGTATTAGGCAAGTGCGTTGGAGGAGTGTTGCAACCGTCGCGATGATGCTCGTGGGCGCGTGCACCCCTGGCGAGGGCCCAGACTCGATCCCGCTGCCGACTTCGGCGGATACGACCACGACGTCGACTTCGTCGACCACAACTACGACCACCACGACCACGACCACGACATTGGTCCCACCGCGCCTGACCACAACGATCAGACGCACCACTGATGGCGTACCGCACATCTCTGGCCCCGACCTCGCAAGCGTTGCGTACGGACAGGGTTGGGTTAGCGGTGAAGACCACGGCTGCACCCTGATCGACCAAATCGATAAGGTTTACGGCCGCCGATCCGAAGTTCTCGGACCTGGCAGCGATGGAGAAAACGTCGAAAGTGATTTCGCTTGGCGGGCGATCGACATTGTCGGAGTGGCTACAGCCGACTACGACAATGCATCACCCGAGATCGTCGAACAATTCGGAGCCTTCGCGGAGGGCTGGAACGACCAGCTCACCGACACTGGCCCCGACGGTCTCATCGGTTGGTGCAATGATGCCAATTGGGTCCGACCGATCCAGCCAGTCGAGGTCTACGTGTACGCCCGTTCGTTGGCGCTGTTAGCCAGCAGCGCCCGATTCGCTGATTTCATCCCAAGCGCCCAACCCCCACAACCCGACGAAGCGCTCGGCTTCGCCCCGCAGCAGTCCCCCACTGGCTACTTCGCTCCAGACTTCACCGTGCTTGAACCGCTCAACGCGGGCAGCAACGGTTGGGCTGTTGGTAGCGACCGGACAGAAAACGGCACCGGCGGCCTACTGGTCGCCAACCCACACTTTCCGTGGGAAGGTGAGCTACGTTTCGCTGAGACTCACCTCACCGTTGGCGATGAGATCGACATCTACGGCGCTCAATTGCTTGGCCTGCCCGGTATTGGTATTGGGTTCACAGAAGGCGTGGCATGGACTCACACTGTGTCTTCTGGTAACCGGCTCACCGCTTACCTCTTGTCGCTCGATCCTGAATCGCCGACCCGTTACATCGTCGATGACGAGTCGAGGCCAATGACCTCTATTGAGCACACCGTCTCGATCCTACGAGCCGATGGCACCATCGACGAAGAAAGTCGCACGCTGTGGAGCAGCGAGTACGGCCCGATCGTTGATTTCCCCGGACTCGGCTGGACCGACAAAGCAGTGCTCAGTTTTCGCGATGCAAACATCAACAACAACGAGTTCATCGACCAGTACCTGGACATGATCTCGGTACAGAGCCTCGACGACTTACAAGCGGTACATGCCGAACATCAGGGGGTTCCGCTTTTCAACACCGTTGCAACCGGCGCAGATGGCCGGGTTTGGTACGCAGACACCTCAGCCACTCCTAATCTTTCCAACGAGGCGCAGCAACTCTTCCTCGACAAACTATCCAACGATCCAGTCACTCAGATCGGTTACGACAACGGCGTGGTCCTCCTCGATGGATCTGACAGCCGATTCACATGGGAAGTTGTCCCCGGTGCCCGCGACGACGGGCTAGTTCCGTTCGACGAGATGCCGATGGTGGAGCGCACTGACTACGTCTTTAACGCCAACGACAGCTTCTGGGTCCCGAGCGACGAGTTCACACTCGACGGAGCGTTCTCGGTGCTCCACGGTGAACAAAACACGCCTCTGAGTATGCGCACGCGCCAGAACGCCGCTGTGCTTGCTTCCGACAATCGGACCGGCCTCGCAGGTGATGACGCCAACTTCTCTGGAATCGAATTACGCAACGCTGTGTTCGACAACATGAGCCAGACCGCGACGCTGCTACTCGATGCTGCGGTCAACGCTTGCTCCACTACCCCGACGTTCGAAATTGACGCAGTGCTCGACGACGAGACAGTTGCGCTGCCCGCCGAACTCGTAGACCTCACGCCAGCCTGCAGCATCCTCACTCGCTGGGACGGCCGCTACGACCTTGACCGGGCCGGCCCATTACTATGGCGTGAAGTACTCAACCGATTCAGCAGCGATGAGCGCACTACCGCCGGGCCGCTCTTCTCCGACGAGTTCGATCCACTTCGACCCACGCTCAGCCCAGCAGTGCCAACCGACGATTCCACTGCGTTGCTCGCCGCTCTGGCGCGTGCTGTGCAAACCTTAACCAAGGCAGGCTTCCCTCTCGACTCCACGCTCGGTGCCGCTCAATTCACAGAACGATCCGGGACTCGGATCCCCATTCATGGCGGAACCGACGCAGACGGCGTTACCAATGTGGTCCAGTGGAGCGGTACCGGTTCGAGCACCGAGACGGCACCAAGCCGCAGTGATGCCGTGTCCCCAAACAGCGCGCTGCGCGGCGAGGGTTTCCCTGTCAACTTCGGGTCAAGCTTTCTGATGACCGTTGACTACACCGGCGATCAAGTCCAGGCATGGGCGATCCTCACGTATGGTCAAACCAGCGACCGCGAGTCACCATTGTTCGAACAGCAAACGATTCGATTCAGCGAAAAAAATTGGCGAACGGTTGCATTTACGGATGAACAAATCGCCGCAGATCCGAACGTTACTGAACGCACCCTCGAAGTCCGTTGACAACGGATCGCCCTGCGGCCATAACGCCCTTAAATAAGCGACTAGCAATAATTCACACGCCGTTCACAAACGAGCAATGACGGTGCAATGACGCGCTGCAAAGATTCCGCTCGTTCACCGGTCTCGCCGTATCCTTGGCGTGCCCAACCATCAATAAGATTAGAGGACAGCAGTGGCTATCAAGGCTGAGTACATCTGGATCGACGGCACGGAACCGACTCCGCAGCTCCGTTCGAAGACAAAGGTCATCTCCGACGACCGCGGCACTGATCTCGCCGACATGCCGGTCTGGGGCTTTGACGGTTCGTCTACCAACCAAGCTACGGGAGACAAGAGCGATTGCGTGCTCAAGCCTGCCCGCGTCTTTCCCGATCCGATTCGTGGTGGCGAAAACGTCCTCGTTCTCTGCGAAGTGATGCTTGTGGATGGTAAGGCCCATCCCACCAACACTCGTGCGGCAGCCGCTCGCACCGCCAAGAAGTACAAGAAGCACGAACCGATGTTTGGGATCGAGCAGGAGTACACAATGCTCAAGCCAAATGGCAACCCGCTCGGCTTTCCGGACGACGGCTTCCCCGCACCGCAGGGTCCGTACTACTGCGGCGTCGGCGAAATCGCCATCACCGGCCGCAACATCGCTGAGGATCACATGGACGCATGCCTCGCCGCCGGTGTAACGATCTCGGGCATCAACGCTGAGGTCATGCCTGGTCAATGGGAATTCCAGGTTGGTCCCGCTGGTCTGCTTGAAGTCTCTGACGAGCTCTGGATTGGTCGCTACCTCCTACACCGCATCGCCGAGGACTACGGCGTGGTCATCAGCATTGACGCCAAGCCCGTCAAAGGCGACTGGAATGGTGCTGGCGCCCACACGAACTTCTCCACCAAGGAAATGCGCGAAGACGGCGGAATGAAACACATTGAAGCCGGTTGTAAGGCTCTTGGCCGGCGCGCTGCAGTTCACATTGCCAGCTACGGCGACGGTGTGGAAGATCGCCTCACCGGCGCCCATGAGACCCAGCGCCACGACCAGTTCAGCTACGGGGTATCAGACCGCGGCGCATCTGTTCGCATCCCATGGCAAGTCGCTGTCGACAAGAAGGGCTACCTCGAAGATCGTCGTCCAAATGGCAACATTGATCCCTACGTGGTGGCCCGACTGATGGTCGACACGATTTGCGGTGCCATGAAGTGATTTGAGGTCAAATCACCTGATTTGCTCTCAAATTGAAAAAGTTAAATCCTGAAGGCAACGAGGCCGGCGGGGCGGGGACCTCAGATCTCTGCTTCGTCGGTTCGCTTTTTCCGCATCATCTGAAAGACTGAACTTGTGAGTATCGACCAACACCGCGAATACGTCTTACGCTCAGTCGAAGAGCGCGGCGTGCGCCTCGTTCGGCTGTGGTTCACCGACGTGCTCGGCAACCTCAAGAGCCTCGCCATTTCACCTGCCGAGCTCGACAACGCTCTCACCGACGGGATGACCTTCGATGGCTCGTCGATCGATGGTTTTTCGCGTGTTCAAGAAGCCGACGTCCTAGCGATTCCTGATCCTGACACGTTTGAAATTGTCCCATGGGGAGATCGGAAGGAACCCGAGGCACGCGTCTTCTGCGACATCCACAATTTGGATGGCACGCCATTCGCTGGTGACCCTCGTCAGGTCCTGCGACGTCATATGAAAGCCGCCCATGAGATGGGCCTCACGTTCTATGTGGCGCCCGACATCGAGTTCTTCTACTTCGAGCCCCTCGTCCCTGGCGAAGCCCCGGTCCCGATCGACCAAGGCGGGTTCTTCGACCTGACGACCAACGACGTCACTGGCGAGCTCCGCAAGCGCACGATTCGCACACTCGAGCAAATGGGCATTCCGGTCGAGTACAGCTTCCATGAAGACGCGCCCGGTCAACAGGAAATCGACCTCCGCCATACCGATGCACTCACCATGGCCGACAGCGTCATGACCTTCCGACTCGCCGTCCGCGAAATTGCAGCCCGCAACGGCGCACATGCGACATTCATGCCGAAACCACTCGAGGGCGTTCAAGGTTCAGGCATGCATGTTCATCTCTCGCTCTTCGAAGGCGACAACAACGCCTTCTTTGACGCCGACGACTCATACAACCTGTCTGCGAAGGCCAAAGCCTTCATGGCGGGCCTTCTGCGACACGCTCCTGAGATCACAGCCGTGACCAATCAGACCGTCAACAGCTACAAGCGCCTAGTTCCCGGCTTTGAGGCACCCGTGCACCTCAGCTGGGCTCGCAACAACCGCAGTGGGCTCATCCGAGTTCCCATCGCCAAAAACGACAATCCTTTGGCCACGCGCCTTGAGTACCGTTCCCCTGATCCCGCGTGCAACCCGTACTTGGCTTTCAGCCTGATGCTCGCCGCTGGCATGAAAGGGATCGAAGAGGGTTACATACTGCCCGACGAAGCCGACGCAAACTTGTTCGAAATCGGTGACGAGGTGCTTGAACAGCTCGGCATCGGCCAGCTTCCGACGTCGCTCGCCGCTGCGCTCGAAACGATGGAAAGGTCTACCCTCGTTCGAGAGGCCCTCGGTGAGCACATCTACGAGTGGTTCCTGCGGAGTAAGCGAATTGAGTGGCGCGACTACAAGACCCACGTCAGTGCCTTCGAGCGAGATCGGTACCTGACGTCGTTGTGAGTGAGCGCAGCCAGATGCTTCTGGTCTTCCCGGACCCGGCGCCACCCGAACTGGCGCGCACGCTCGATCTCGGCGGTTCTTCGTGGAAGGCCGTTTCCTCGACCGCCGATGCGGGTGCACACGAGCCCGACTTAGGTTGGGCAGGAACTATTGTCGATGCCACGACTGACCCTGAGGGTGCTTGGGCCTTCCTGCGCGCGATCCGTAAACAGGCCGACGAGCACCTCCCTGTCATTGTGTTGATCGGAGGGGCGCAGCTAACCGAACTCGAGCACCGCCACGACCTCTTCGATGAGTTCTGCCTGTCACCATTCCACCCGTCTGAACTCGAGGCGCGCCTGCAACACCTGCTTTCAGGAGACGCTGCCGTCGTCAGCTCTGACATGGTCGAGTACGGAGCTCTCACCCTCAACCTCGAGACCTACCAGGCGTCAATTGCCAACAAGCCACTTGACATGACCTACATGGAATATGAACTGCTCAAGTTCCTAGCCCAAAACCCAGGCAAAGTGTTCACTCGCGAGATCCTTCTTAGCCGCGTGTGGGGTTACGAGTACTACGGTGGCGCTCGCACCGTCGATGTCCATGTACGCCGCCTGCGCGCCAAGCTGGGCGAAGAACATGCTGCGTTGATCCAGACAGTGCGTTCAGTCGGCTATCGCTTTGGCGAATCCCGCTGGGAGAGCTAGGTAAGCTGTAAGAAGTNGGCAATNGCGTTGCCCGTGACGTTGGCAAAAACAACCGAACCTTGTTCCCGGGGATGCACACCATCGTTACGCAAGTTGCCGTCATCATCGGCCACAGNACTCCACGACGCAATCACGCTGGCATCGCGCTGACTCACGAGGTTCCGGATTATGACATTGAGTTCCGCTGTGGCGTCGGGACGGTCACGGAAAAATGTNTCGACCCAGACCAGTGGTGATTCATCCGGAACAGCCTGCAGCATTTCATCGACAGCGGTAGCACTCTCGCCGGGNCCGGAGTACTGGCCAATGTCATTGGTCCCAAGCGCTACGACCCACAATTCATTTGAATGGTCGAAANGGTCCTCNGCGGCGCCCTCTCCCTTCGTGTCGCCGGCGGCATGCATTTTCTTGATGAGGTCCTCTGCAACTTCGACACCACTCGGGTTTGACCCGAAACTGAGCGCAATCCGTTTGCCCTGCTTTGATTCGATAAATACCGAGTCAAATCCGAACCGTTCGAACATTTCCTCAAGCTGCGGGGTCGACGCGACCGTGATCGAGTCACCCACCATGATGACGGTGTCAATTTCGTTCGTACCAACCATTTGAAAGTCGACGCCACCACCAATAGGGTCCGCTTCACCGACGTCAGAGCCAAGCCCTATCGTCGGAAGAGGAGCATCGCTACTAGTCGTCGACGAGGTCACACCAGCGCATGCGCACACGCTCAGAACGACGAAAAGTAACGCTGGGATAAAGCGACGCATCTCGACATTCTTGCTATCTCAGGTCGTGCACGGGCGGCAAGCGGCCGATTTTCAACTACACATTTTTCCTACAAACAGCAGGTCGTCAGTCGAGCTTTTGGATGCGTCGAGACAGGGCACCATGTGCAGCCAGCATGTCACCCAGGCGCCCGTTTACTAGTTGGCCATCGCGCACCACAGGTTGTCCGTTGACAATCGTGTCACGAGCCCCGGTTGGCCCGCAGCGCAGCCATGCTTCAACCGGGTCGGCAATCGCTCCGGCGAAGGTCGGGCCAGTCAACGACCAGATGGCGAGATCCCCAACGGCACCAGGAGCGATGACTCCGATCTCTCCCTCGCGTCCCAAACACCCGGCTCCTCCGTGAGTTGCGATATCAAGCGCCATCCGAGCGGTGCCCGCATCTGCGCCGTTTCGTAGTTTGGCCAGCAACATGGATTGCCGAGCTTCGAGCCACAGCGACGCGCTGTCAGCGGATGATGACCCGTCAACACCCAACCCGACCTTCACCCCGGCGGCACGAAGGTCAACGATTGGNGCAATGCCCGACGAAAGAATCATGTTGCTCGACGGGCAGTGTGCTGCGCCGANTCCTGCCGCCCCTAATCGCCGAATTTCGTCGTGATTGGGCGTTACGCAATGCGCCACCCACGTTCGATCCGTGCACCACCCGGTGCGCTCAAGATATTCCATCGGCCGACACCCGAAGGTGGCGATGCTAAATTCATCGTCTTGNGCGTTCTCAGCAAAGTGTGTGTGCAATCGNACATCAAGCCGCTCCGCCAGCTCTGCAGAGCGCACCATCAGGTCTTCAGTGACCGAAAAAGGCGAGCAGGGNGCAAGCGCCACACGCACCATGGCGCCATGTGAACGGTCATGATGACGGGTGACGGCGGATTCGGATGCGGCCAGAATTTCNTCGTCGTCGGCAACCACGTCGTCGGGCGGCAACCCTCCGTCTTTCTCAGATAGCGACATTGACCCCCGGGTTGGATGGAATCTCATGCCCAAGTCCTGTGCGGCCTCGATCTCAGCGGTCAGTAGATCGCCAGCGCCATGCGGATGCAAGTAAAGGTGGTCAGCCGACGTCGTGCAACCGGACAGCGCAAGCTCGGCGAGACCGACCCACGCCGACACGTAGACCGACTCAGTGTCAATCGACCGCCAGAGCGGATACAGCGACTGCAGCCAACCGAACAGTGGCTTGTCTGTCATGGGCGGGAACGCCCGGGTCAGGTTTTGGTACAGGTGATGGTGGGCGTTGACGAGACCAGGAGTTACCAAGCAATCGGTGGCATCGATCGAGGTCGTGGCCGACGGCGCCAAACCGGTGCCCACATCAGCGATAACACCGTCGGTGATCGCCACCCAGCCACCAGCCAACTCTCGTCGAACTTCATCGACAGTCGCTACGCACCGAGCATTCGCAACCACCAGGTCATGACGACTTTCAGCCATGGCGGCGGATCTCAATCAGGAAGGTCCGCGAGTTCAGGGTGAGCGTCTTTCTTGCCGTCTCGATAAAAGACTTCGCCGATGACTGCCGACGCAGCAGCGCCACTCGCTAAAACAGCAACCGGAATCAGCAAGACAGTAACAATGATGGCTATTCCCCCGAACATTCCTTCAGGTTAGCGTCCGGCCGGCTTGTAGGCCCAGGCCTCGATCTCGACTACGAAATTTGCAGGCAGCTCAGCGACCGCAACGCATGAGCGCGATGGGCGGTGGTTACCGAACGCTGCAACGTAGTGCTCGTTGAAGACCTTGTAGTCCTCCATGTCGGTGAGGAAGCAGGTGGTCTTCACCACGTCAGACATCGACGCTCCCATCGTCGCAAGCAGCGCCTCAATATTTTTCATTGTCTGCTGTGTCTCAGCAACCAGGCCACCATTGACCTTGGTGCCGTCAAGCAGACCTCCTTGACCGGAGACGATAATGAAGTCGCCAGCACGGACGACAGGCGTATAAGGACCGAGGGGCTTGCTCATGTCTGCGACTCTAACTCCCAGCCAATGTCTCAGTCAGAGCGACACACTCTTCCCACTGCCCACTCGCGAGGAGCGCCGCTTGCTGCGGCCACGACGCCGGCCGGTGCATTCTGAATTGAGATCCGGCCGCACCAAGCATCGGCTGAAGGGTCTCGACATCAGACTCGGCGAGTTGCTGCCACGTCATCACGCCAATCCCGGCGCAGAGTTCGGTGATCTTCGGTCCGATTCCTTCGACCACCCTGAGATCATAGAGAACAATCTGTTTGCCGAGAACGGCTCGGGCCGAGTCAAGGTCGAGGTCGGCCATCTCGGTCACCTCAACTGCGTCGACGTTCTCAACCGGCTTAGTTTTAGTGGGAGCAGCTGACGCGAACCCGAGCGAACCGGCGGCGCTCCCCGGTGGTCGGCGATTTCTTGCGCGACCGATCTCGTTCAGCCACGAGCGATCCAAGTTCGCTCCGCACAATTTCGGATTCGGCGATATTGACCGGCATCGTCGCCAAACGAGCAAAAGATGAAGCAGATCGCGTTAAACAGACTTTTTTAACCGCCGGTTCTGGTTCGGCGTCAGCAGACGTCTCGAATGCCGAGGACTTTGGAAGCTGAGCACAGAAGTCGTTGCTCTGAGGACGGCGGCCCCTGCGGTAGCGTCGTGCTATGGGCAGCGGGACTCTGGGTGCTCGCCTCCGGACCTGGCGACTGCGACTCGGGCTCTCACGCGAATCAAACCCCGTGTGCGGACCGAGCAACGAAGACATCGCCCGTGAGCGGTCCTTCGCGCAAGCGCGGCTCAGGGATGAGCACGGAAGTTGTTGCTTGGACGACGGTGGCGTCGAATAGGCAGGAGACGCTCCGTGGTAGATGTTTGTGCAGTTCTCGAGGACTTCTTTCGTAAATTTCGTAACCCTGTAGCCCCACCCGGTAGTACCACCAGGGAGGGGGTCGCACCCCCTACTTGCTCACTTCAGACTTGCGCATTTCAAGGTCGTCTTCGACGCGATTGACAAAGATCGGTCCGCCGACGGCTGCTAGCGCGAGAACGCCAGCTGCGCCCCACCCGAGGATGCGACGACGGTATCGTTGTTATGAACTCGGCCTGCTAGATCGGACGGTCATG
>PASB01000016.1 GCA_002711735.1 Ilumatobacter sp. | reverse complement strand
AATGGACGAAATGGTTCTTCGACCTCAACGACCGCCGCCAGGTGACAAACTGGGATTGGATAGATGCCCAACTCGTAGCCAGCTGGCAGCTCCCGCTGCGCATCGACTGGGAAGAGGCCGATGCTGACACTGAAACGGCGACCGTTCGGCGTTGGGGTCGTACCGACTGGAGTAAGCACGGTGAAACAATGGCTTGGTGCTGCACGGAGCAGTCTGAGGGCGGTGAGGCGTACTGCGGCACCGAGCAAGTCATCGACTCCCTCCGCGAAGAACTCACAGCGCTCGCCGGTGATGAGGTCTACGTCGAACTCACGCGACGCATCACCAGTTGACCCAACGCGCGAGAAGGCAATAGGTCGTCAGATGATGTTAAATACCGCAAGCATTTGGCGGCCGTTGACGGAGTCAGCATGAGCAAATTCCGATTTTCCGCTGTCACCAACATTGGTCTTTTCAGGAATGACGATTGGCCGGGAGAGCGAATTCATGTGCTGGGCAACGTCTTTCTCTCGTTGTCCATCGCGACCTCTGGCCGCTTTTCCGCGTCGCGGGAAGTGGCACAAAAGTGCCCTTTCGCTCGGTTGACCTCAGTCTCAAATGCGANGAGTACTGCGTGAAAAGCATGCAACGTCGTTAGAGCTACGGTCGCAGCATGCACGTCGACATGATGACTGGCCCGAAACCGCTGCAGCAGATGGGTGGACTGGCGAACGCCGCGAAGGCCGCAGGCTTCGACGGAATGCTCCTCACAGAAGGGAGCCGCACGTCATTCCCGGCCGTCACTGCAGCGGCACTTGCCGAGCCCGGCCTTCATTACTCAACCGGGATCGCCGTTGCCTTTCCGCGCAGCCCGATGATCTCCGCTCAGGTCGCCTGGGAAATCCAGGAAGCAACCAACGGCAACTTTCGCCTGGGCTTAGGCACGCAGGTCCGGACTCATATCGTTCGGCGCTACGGCGGTGACTTCGAACGACCCGGTCCACGTCTGCGGGACTACGTACTTGCTGTGAAAGCCTGTTTCGCTGGCTTTCGCGGTGATCGGCTCGATCATCACGGCGAGTTCTACGAGCTCACGTTCCTCAACGCACAGTGGAGTCCAGGAGAGATCAACCTACCGGACCCTCTCGTCGACATCGCTGCAGTGAACCCCTGGATGTTGACCATGGCCGGCGAAGTAGCGGACGGAGTCCATGTGCACCCCATTGCTGAACCGGGCTACATCGATCGCCATGTGATCCCGTCAGTGGCAGCGGGTGCGGCGAAGACCGGCCGCTCACCCGACGAGGTAGCGTTGATCGTTCCGGTGACGACCATCGTGGGCGACTCTGACGAAGAAATTGCTCGCGATCGTGCTGCTGCCAGGCAAATGCTTTCGTTCTATGGGTCAACGCCCAACTACGCCTTCATCTGGGACGAAGCTGGCTTTGAGGGAACGACTGCGCGAATCCGCGAGAAACAGAAGGCGAACGACTTTGCCGGAATGGCCGCAGAAATTACCGACGACCACCTCGCAGCGTTCTGCACCGAGGCCAATTGGGATGGCCTCGGTGACGCGCTGAAGAAAAAGTACGCAAAAACGACCGAACGGCTCGTGCTCTACAACGCTGGTAGCGAGACACCTGAACGTTTCGAAAAGTATGGCACTGTCGCACAGCTTGTCTCTGCCGCAACAAGNTGACAAACGCTCAGTCGGTTCTCCACCTGAGGTAGAACAGAAATTCAAACAGGGCCAAGGACACGGTCCGTGTAGGCATTGCGAAACGTACCGGTCGGGTCTAATTTGCGTCGCAGCTCTTGGAATGCGTCCCACTCAGGAAAACGGTGAGCGAGCGTCGCAGCAGTCTGATAGTGCAGCTTGCCCCAGTGCGGCCGTCCGGTGTAGTCGTTCATGATCTGCTCGACACCCTGGAAATATGCTTCGTACGGCACCCCGATGTACTGGTGGACAGCAATCCAGCCCGACGCACGATCGTTCCCGGTCGACAGCGGAATGTCATCTGCTGCTGAGCATCGAACTTCGATCGGGAACATTGGCTTCACCGGCAGTGTCTTCACCAGTGCTTCAATGCGACTGAGTGCTTCGGGCACCGCGTCAAGCGGCACGCCGTACTCCATCTCAAGGAACCGCACCTTGCGGGGGCTGGCGAAGATCCTGTCGCTCCGATCGATCAGTTCACGTTCCGACGCGGCCGACATCACGAGCTTGGCGACTTTGGGCGCCATCTTCGGGAAGCGACGGCCAACCCTGCATACCGTCCCGAAGGCTAAATTCTCGCCGATCCACTTGTCTCGAATGTAAGCCGCCTTCGACTGCGGCGCGGCCAGCGCGTCTGTCACGGTGTTGCGCTTCACCTGGCAGCGACGAGCGCCAGGCATCATGTAAAATTCGACATGGTCTGTTGAGTACATAACGGTGCGGAAGTCCGCAATGACGTCGTGAATCGGTTCAATTGTTTCGACGGCGTGCAGATTAAAAGCTGGCACGCAACGCAGAGTTACCTCGGTGAGGATGCCGAGCGCCCCGACACCCACACGTGCGATCCGGAGCAGTTCTGAGTTGTTCTGCTCGTCGGCGCTAATGATCGTGCCGTCACCGGTGACCATTTCAAGGCCGACAATGCAAGTCGAGATGTTTCCGAGCCCGGCGCCGGTGCCATGCGTAGCAGTAGCCGTTGCGCCGGCAATCGACTGATAAGCAATGTCGCCCAGGTTCGGNAGTGCCAGCCCACGAGTCGCAAGCTCATTGTTGAGCGCATGGATCCGGATCCCGGCCTGCACGGTGACATTGTTGCCGTCGGTNCTCAACACCTGCCTCATCGCGTCGAGCGAGATGAGATGTCCATCGGTCATTGCCGTGTCCGTAAATGAGTGCCCGCTGGCGATGACCTTGACCCGCTCGCCTGCTGCGTGGGCGGCGGTGACGATGCCGACGATGTCGGCCGTCGACGTCGGCTCGTGAACACCCATCGGGTGACACCGCTGATTGCCGGCCCAGTTGCGAACGGGAACGCCCATAGTCCAAGCGTAGGTCTCCCGCCGAGTTACTACGGGGTCGAGACCAGGTTTAGTGCCTAGCGACTTCTGAGTCAACGTTGGTTGCTGTCTACCGGAACCGCCAGTCCGTTGCTAGAAAGCAGGTATGACCGGTCTGTTTAGCAACGAGCCGATCCCGACCGATCAGCTGCCTCGGCTCGCCGACGACGCTTTCGTGCCCGTTGACCCCCGCTATCTCCGAGTGAGCCTCGTCGGCCTTGCGCTGACCGCAGCGGTCATCACAACTGGCACAGTGGCTCTCGCTACGCAGTCCGATTGGAGTCTTCTGGCGCTCCTCATTGGGAGCACCGCACTTGTGGTGCTGCTGCTAATCGCGGTATTGCGCGTGTTTGAAATTCGGCGCCTCGCCTATCAGCTCCGTGAGCACGACCTCTCGCTGAGAAGTGGTGTGATCAGCCACCGAGTCGAGTCACTGCCATTCAGTCGTGTCCAACACGTCAACATCCACCGAGGTCCAATCGAGCGGTCGTTAGGGCTCGCCACGCTTCAAGTGAGCACAGCAGGCCCCAACATCAGCATTCCTGGGCTGTCTCGCGCAGACGCCGAACGGATCAAACTCCTCGTCACCGAGCGGGCTGACGCCGTGGTCGACAACGATCCGTCATTGTCCATGCAGCAGGGACCTCCGACAGGATGATCGACCTCTCGGTTCCCCAGCGCCAGTCGCTCCTAGCCATCGTGTTCCTCGGTCTGCGCATTTTACGTTCATTAGGGATCGCGCAAATCATCGTCGTCGTACTGTTCATCTTGCGCGCACCGTTCAATGGAGCGCTGAGCGTGCTGCCCTTCGTAATCATCGCCTTTTTCAGCGGATTCTCGGCGTTGGCGTGGTGGCGATACACCTTTCAAGTCCTTGACGATGAGTTGGTTGTTACTAAGGGCATCTTGCGTGTGGTCTGTCTGAACGTGCCCATTGAGCGAATCCAGAGCATCGTCATTGAGCAACAGTTGCTGCATCGGCTGACCGGTCTGGTCAGGGTCGCCGTTGACACAGCAGGCAGCAATGAAGCGGAGTTCTCGATTGATGCAGTTGCTCGACCTGTGGCTGAGGAGCTGCAGCGCCGGGCGGTGACAGCTGTTCCCACACCGGTGAAAATCGGTGGTGCACTGCCTCCACCCGTGCTGGCCGAGGACAGGGTGGTGTTCACCCACGACGGGCGCCGGCTGTTGGCGATGGCACTCACGATGTGGCCGCTCGCCGGCCTGCTCGTGCTTGGTCCTCTGCTTGCGTTCGGGGGTGATGTCTTCAACCAGCTCCCTGACGTCGGGCTGGGCGATCAGCCGTTCCGATGGTGGTGGGTTCCCGTCGGTATCGCTGGCTTTATCATCTTCAGCATTGTGCTCAACATCACCCGGGTCTTCCTCCAGGATTGGGAGTTCAGCCTGAGGGCGAGCGCCGCGAGCCTCCGGCGAACCTCGGGCCTGCTGTCAAGAACGAGCACGGCAAGTAGCGTCAATCGCATCCAAATGGTGACGAGCACCCAGAATCCGCTCCAACGAAGGGCGGGGCTACGCGGCATCGAACTCGCGACTGTCGGTCAGCGCAACCTGTTAGTCGACGGGTGCGATGATGCACAGTTCACCACGGTCCTCAGCCTGGCTGCGGTCACCCCGATCGGTGAGACGTTTCTCAGGCGACGGATTCATCCTGCCGCCGTCTGGCTGGCAGTTCGTAACACCGCTGTGGCCTGCGCATTGTTGACCGGTTCACTCTTCTGGCTCGTCGGGTGGTGGTCGCTGCTCGTTCTAAGTTCCATTCCGCTCGTCTGGGCCACCACACGACTCAATGTCTCTAATTTCCGATGGGGGCTCGGTCAACAATTGGCGAGCGCGAGCCACGTGTTCTCATGGAGGACAGAGCAGGCATTACTCCACAAAACAAATGCCATCACAGTGACTCAATCGATCTTCGAACGCCGACGTGGATTGGGCCGAGTCCAGCTGTCGACTGCGTCGGGCGCAATTTCCATCGGGATGATCCCGATCGAGGAGGCGCACGCTGCCCGCGACACGATTCTCCACGCGGTCGAGACCGATACACGACCCTGGATTTGAGCTCGTCTGACGACTCTCTGGACTCCGATTGACGATCGCGAAGGTCGACAGAACAGTCCGGCCAATCCCGTAAAGACAACGGACAAGGTGCTCTACTGCGCCCCAGCGCCGAACGCAGCGCCGCCGGCGGTCTCGCCGATCAGTTCGGCCTGTCTGAGGAACGCAGGAACGGTGGCGCGAACAGTGCTCAGCGTTGGGCATTTCACCCAAATCATTGCCTCCGCTGGGATGATTGGCTCGCCAGTTACCTGCATGGCTAAACGCCTTCTTCCCACCGCGCCTGCACAGGTTCTGACGTCGAGCCCTTTCTAATCGCATCAACTCCATGTTTGCTTCTTCGGTTACAGGGAAGTGGACATTTCTGTGGCTTGTTCCAGAACCTCGACGGTGCGCTCAAGCTCGGTGATCGTCGTGGTGCAGTGCACCGACAGACGCAGCAACGGCGGCAGGTTCCGGCGCTCCACGTCGTAGCGCGATGAACTGACGGCTGTGACTGACGCGTTGACGTCGGCACGGCCGAGCGCCGCCTGCAAGCTTGCCGAGGAAAAGAACGGCGTTGCGGTGGTCACGATCCCGGATTGCTCGATGCCTTCGTCGTAAATGGTCATCCCAATATTGGCGAGCATGACGCGGAGCTGGGCTGCTCTTTCGGTGATCGTTGCCTGGATCCGATCTATACCGATCTCGAGAGCGACATCAACGGCGGCGCCGAGACCGAGCCAACCGGCATGGCTGTACTCCCAGTATTCGAAACGTTGAGCGCCAGCGGCGAACGTGTAGTCATCGGTACTCGACCAGTCCGCTCCATAGTGGTCAGGCTGCGATGGAGTCACTCGATCAAGAATCGAGGTGCGGGCGTACAGGAATCCGATGCCGCGCGGACCTCGCAAGAACTTGCGGCCGGTGGCCGAAAGGAAGTCACAGCCAATTTCATTTACGTTAACGAGGCGTTGGCCAACGCTCTGACATGCGTCGAGAAGGTACGGCACTCCTGCGGCATTGGCGAGGCGTCCAACCTCGACAGCGGGGTTCACTAAGCCACCGTTCGTGGGGACGTGCGTCAACGAGATCAGTGCGACGTCATCAGCTTGTTTGAGCCGCTGCGCCAAAGCGTCAATCGACACCTGGCCGTCTTCATCGCTCGGCACCCGGTCGATCACAACGCCACGCATCTTGGCAGCATGGATGAAAGCAATGGCGTTGGCGCCGTACTCGTGATCATGAATGACAATCCGCTGACCCCGCTCCATCGGAATCGACCAGAATGCGGCATTCCAGGCTTCGGCGGCACTACCAAACCGAGCGATCTCCGATGACTCCGCTCCGATCATTCGGGCGATCGACGATGCCACATCCGCATCTGCATCGACCATCACACTGGCTGCTTCATAACCGCCAATCGTGGCCTCAAGCTGAAGATGGCCTATCTGCGCATCGAGAACCCGTTGGTCGGGCAAGGATGATCCACTGTGATTGAGGTGGACCAATACGTCAGTACATCCGGGCGTGGAACTGCGAACGTGTGCGATCTCACTGTTGGTCAACGGCACAGCAGTCGGCACAGTCACCGCCCCGACGCTACAAGAGGCACTCCGACCCGGGTCGCACACCAGGCCGTGGGCTATCCACGCTGATTATGTTCCTCAGCTAAGCGCATCAAGCAGAGCGTTTTCCACCACTTCAGTCAGGGCCGGGTGAATGTAGAAAACCGATCGCGCAATGTCTTCAGCCCTTTGGTCAAACTCCATTGCCTGGATAATCGGCTGAATCAACGTGGCGGCCTGCGGACCCAGAATATGCGCGCCGATGATCAAGCCTGTCTCTGAGTTAACGAGCACTTTTGCGAAGCTGTTCTCATCCACGATTGCCCACCCGTAGGCCGTACCGGCGTAGTCACGCTTGCCCACGGTAAACGGAACACCTTGCGCTTCGGCATCTTGCTCGGTGAGGCCAACGCTGGCTACCTGAGGGTTAGAGAACACTGCACCAGGCACAGCTTTGTAGCTTTGGTGGCGAGCCTTGTCAGGGTTCGCAATGTTCCAGAAAGCAACGGCTGCCTCAGCGTTAGCGAGGTGCTTAAGTTGATAGCTGTTAGCGATATCGCCAATGGCCCACACGCCTTCGACATTGGTAGCCATCGTGTCATCAACCAATACAGTTCCGCTGTCGTGGCACTTGAGCCCACCGCTCTCCACGTCGAGTAGATCACTGTTCGGTTCGCGCCCCGTAGCAACCAATAGTTCATCGACAACGATATTTTCTCCACCGTAGGTGATCACGATGCCATCTTGACCGCGCTCGACTTTGGTCGGTACACGCCCAGTACGTAGATCAACACGTTGGGCAAAGATCTCCGTGAAGCGTTCGGTAACGTCACGATCGAAGCCCCGCAGGAGACCGTCGGAACGATTCATCATTATCACCTCAGTACCGAGCGCAGAGAAGACGTGGCCCATCTCAACAGCTATGAAGCCACCGCCAATGATGCCGAGACGTTTCGGCAAGTTGGGTAGCCGCATGATTGTGTCGGAGGTATGGAACCCGGTCTCAACCAAACCCGGGATCGGTGGCGTGACCGGCCGAGCACCTGCGGCCAGCAATATCTGTGGGGCCGTGAGATGGCGCTGCAGGCCCTCGTTCATGTCGACTTCAAGCAGCTTGTCGCCGATAAAACGAGCGGTACCCTCGAACAGGGTGACATTGGGCGAACCAGTCGCCCGATAGTCGCGACCGCTTGCTGATATGGCGTCGATGCGGCCAAACACGCGATCACGGAGCGCTGCAAAGTCAACCCCGTTGTATTGCGTCTCAATGTTCATTTTGCTTGAACGCTGTGCAGATAGCGCAGCGTCGGCAGGCAAGACAAACATCTTCGATGGGATGCAGCCGACGTTGAGGCAGGTGCCGCCGTACGTTCCTCGCTCGACGATGGCGATGTTCCAGTCGTTCATGTACTCCGGAATCGAGTTGCCTGAACCCGATCCCACGATGATCAGGTCAAATTTTTGGGTCTGCGTTTCAGTCACGCAGCGATACAACCACATCCTGTTTACGTACCCACCATGGATCGGCGATGACACAACGTGGATACACAAACGAGACAGTGGTCGGGTCGGCGTGGCAGGGTGGGGTGATGTTCGACGAGCAGGCGAGCCAACAAGCAGGACGGTTGTCAGGAGACGGGTTCGTTCGCTGTAGTGACGGACACGTTCGGTGGGGTGTTTTTGGTGCAGCCGGTGTGGTGTTTGTCCTGCGCGAAAGCGATGAGCCAGAGGTGATGCTGCAGAAACGTTCGCAAATGGCCCACGAGGGCGGCACGTGGAGTTGCGCAGGTGGCGCGCTCAACCAGGGCGAAATGCCAATAGAAGGTGCTTTGCGCGAAGCCTCAGAAGAAGTCGGCAGCGTTCCAGGCACGCCGCGATTACTCGGCGAGTACATTTTCAAGCCAGCTGTCAATTGGGCTTACACGACTGTCGTGGTCGAGGTTGACGAACGATTTGGCAGCTCCATCAACTTCGAGACCGACGCTGTCGAGTGGTTCACTCTTAAAGACGTCGAGCAACTCGCGCTCCACGCCGGCTTTGCAGCAGCATGGCCTCACCTCCGCCAAATCGTGCAATCCGCGAACTAAACCACACTGGGATCCAACCCTTTGTGTGGAGCAGGTGCATCAGCCAATGATGTTGGCAGCGCCGTCGTTCATTCCGACAAGATGGGTGTCATCGGCAAAGCGGGACATGCGCCAGTTACCGTCTATATCGACCTGCCACTCACTGACCGAAGTGTTCTGTGGACTGGCCACAGGGAGTTGACGGAGATCGAAAGAAGCTCCGGGCCAACGGCGGACAGCAGTCACCATGATCCCGCCGCCATGACACACCACCCACACCGTCTTACCGCGATACTCCTTCACGACGCGATCGGTTGCCGCCGTCACGCGATCCGCAAATGCCAGACCTGACTCTCCACCCGGCGACAGTGGATTCTCCCAGTCACTCCATGGGGCGATGCCGTACTTGTCGGTGTACTGGGCGATCGTCAGGCCTTCGGCCTCACCGGACGTACGTTCCATCAAGTCTGCGTGCTGTTCGGGGACCATGCCAAACGGCTCGGAGATGATCTCGGCGGTATGGACCGCTCGTTGCATAGTGCTCACCAATACCGCATCGGGCTGCATCGACTCGTCGGCCGACAGTCGGGAACGAAGCGCCTCTGCCTGCGCAACGCCGAGATGAGTCAACCCGCCACATGACTCCTGGCCGCTCAGCCAACCCTCAGCGTTCGAAGCCGATTGGCCGTGGCGGATCAAAATTATGCGTGTCACTTCGCTCATCGCCCCAGCATGACATCACCTCTGTTCATCGTCCCAGCCGCCGTGACAATGACGTTATTGGTATGCACGGGCGGCAAACGGTATCGACGGACTTGACGCGGGGAATCTACTGGAGTAGCGCTATGTCGATGACCATGTCCGACGAGGTACTGAACGTCACTGTCAGCACCGTGCAAGGCACCTGCCACCACGACTGTCCAGACTCATGTGGCTGGATAGTCACGGTCGAAGACAGGGCCGACACAGCTCCGGTCGCGGTGAAACTCCGCGGCTGGTCCGAGCATCCGTACTCAGCTGGCGAGCTGTGCCCGAAGGTCAACCGGTTCCTCGATCGGGTCTACAGCCCAGAGCGCATCCTCCACCCATTGCGACGAGTCGGGGCCAAAGGCTGCGGCGAATTCAGGCAAGTCACCTGGCCTGAAGCACTCACCGAAATTTCCGCCAACTTGCATCGCATCATCAACGAGCACGGCCCCGAAGCCGTTCTCCCCTACTCCGATGCCGGGAACCAGAGCTTGATCTCACTCATGGGGCTGAGCGGACGGTTCTTCGGCCACATGGGAGCCACCAAGCTTGAGCGCGCGATCTGCGGCGTCACAGTTGGCGCCGGCATGAGCAAGACCGTTGGCTCCCCGCGCGGCCTCGACCCAATGGAACATGAACACAGCAAGCTCATCATCCTGTGGGGAACCAACACCAAACTTACCAATCGTCACCTCTGGCCGACCATCGAGACAGCTCGAGCCAACGGTGCAACGCTCGTCGTGATCGATCCGATTCGCACCCTTACCGCTGACGCAGTCGACACAGCTGCCGGTGACCAGTTCATCCAGCCACTGCCTGGCACCGACATTGCAATGATGTTGGCCATGATGCACGTGCTGATTGGCGACGGCCTCACTAATGATGACTGGATCGCCGACCACACGCTCGGCTTTGACGAACTTTGCGACGCGGTGGCCGACTGGACTCCAGAACGCGCCGCCGGAGTCTGCGGTGTGGAGGCCCACATCATCACTCAACTCGCACATGAGTACGCAACCCTTCGGCCGGCCGGGATTCGTACGCTTGTCGGACCTGAACATCACGAGAACGGTGCCATGTTCCACCGGACGTTGGCGTGCCTTCCTGCGTTAACTGGAGCCTGGGCTGAACGTGGCGGTGGGTTATCGAAAAGCACCGGGGCCTGGACGGAGAGCCACATTGATTTCAACGCGATGTTGCGGCCGGACATCGACGTAGGCAACGCACGCACGTTGAACATGAGCCGCCTTGGTGAAATTCTGACGCATCCGCATGCCGGAGAAACCGACGGTCCTGGCATCCATGCCCTTATCAACTGGAACTGTAATCCGATCGTGACAACGCCGAATGCAGAAGCGACGCGACGCGGTCTGCTTCGAGATGACCTCTTCACAGTCGTCCATGAGCAGTTCATGACCGACACAGCGCGCTACGCCGACTTCATCTTGCCCGCAACAACGCAGATCGAAGCTGACGACGTTGTGCTGTCATGGGGCTCACTGCACATCAACTACAACCACGCTGCGATCGATCCGCCCGGCGAAACGGTGAACAACACCGAACTCTTTCGGCGCCTCGCTGCTGCGATGGGGTACACCGAACCAGCGCTCTTTGACGACGACAAAAAAATAATGCGCGAGGCGCTTCCGGCCATCGATATTGATTCATTGAGCTCATCGGGTTGGCTCCGAGTCGATTACCCCGATGATGGTCGCCCCTTTGGCGAAGGAAACTTTGACACGCCAACTGGTCGAGTCCACTTCGCATCTGACGAACTGGAAGCGATGGGTCAACCCCGGGTACCAACTTACGTTGCACCAAACGAAAGTCCTGGTGGTGACGCCGCCTCCGTCGCTGAATTTCCACTCCAGCTCCTCACACCCAAGCATCACGCTCGATTCCTTAACTCGGGTTATTCCCATCTACCAAAGCATGGCCCTGCCGAAGGTGGACCATTCGTCGAACTCTCTGACGTAGACGCTGCACACCGCCAACTCGTAGACGGAGACGTTGCGCGCGTGTGGAACGAGCGTGGATCAATCGAAGTTCCAGTAAAAATTACCGGGCGACTGCGTCCCGGAGTCATTGCAATCCCGTGGGGATGGTGGAGTGCACATCACCCAGATGGCAAGACTGTCAACGCTCTTACCAATGACACCTTGACAGAATGGGGCGGTGGCGTCGCATTCTCAGACACTCTGGTCGAGGTAGGTCACCTCAACTGAGCCGCCCAGCTTATTTGCCGCTCATAACATCTTCGTCGTCATTGTGTTGTCCAGATACCACGGAATAGCAAATGCAGGCCCCCTCGTTTCTAACAGTTGATTTGTCAAATCGAAGGCCCCTGTCGCGGCGAATTCCACCTGCTCGGTGAGCTTCATGATGACCGGGCTGACAACAATCGCCAGCGCTTTTGCAGCCACTTCGTTAAACCGGTCCCATGCTTCGACTTTGATCTCAACGCAATCAATCAGCACCTTGTCTATTGCGGTGAACGGACCTCCTTTCGAAAATCCTTTCTCTTCGGCCAACTCAATTCCACTTCCAACAACTGTTTGACGTAGCGCCTTGGGTATCTAGCATCAAGCCGAGGTCACAGAACATAAAACAGGAATCAACAGCGCCGGGGGTGCCGACGTTCCCGTCTATGTTCTGCGACACCATTAACCTGGCTGTATGGCAGGGGATTTGATCTACGCATTCCGCGTTCTGCGCCTCCCGTTGCTCGATGCCGGTGGTGCTCCCATCGGACGCGTCGAAGACTTGGTGGCTATACCCGGCCGTCCGGGCAACGAGAACGAAGCTGGCGTTCCCCCTAAAATCGTGGGCTTCGTCGCCTCAAGCCAGCGCCGACGGATATTCGTCAACGCCAATCGGGTAGGGGAACTGAACGGCGACGGTGTGCGGCTACAAAGCTGGGATGTCGATCTCAACCCGTTCAAGCCACGTCCTGGTGAGGTCTTGATCAACGCCGAGTTGATCGATCGTAAGGTCGGCAACGAGACAGTCAGCGACATAGCTATTCAGCCGAGGTTCGATGGTCGCTCATCCTGGTGGGAAATTGACAAGGTACGGCTGGCTTCGCGTAGCTCACTACGACGCCGCCCAACGTACCGACTCGTTGACTACGAGCAAGTGCCAGCACTCTTCGACAAGCCGACCGAGATGCAGGCCGAGGCAGCCCGTCTGCGCGATTTTCATCCAGCTGAAGTCGCTGCGTTCGTGCGTGCTCTGAGTAGCGAACAGCGACGTCAAATTGCTGAAGCGATGGATGATGAGCGGCTCGCCGACGTTCTTGAGGAACTTCCAGAGGAGGAGCAGGTGCGAATCGTCGAAAGCCTTGATCAGGAGCGGCTCGAAGGTGTCTTCGATGAAATGGACTTCGACGACCTTGCCGATTTGCTTGGCCAAATGTCGCAGACGCAGCGGGAGCTAATGCTTGAGGTCATGGATGACGACGATGCCGAGACGGTTCGCCGCTTGCTGTCGTACGAGGAAGGCACAGCCGGTGGCCTGATGACACCGGAAGTAATCATCCTCGGTCCCACCGCTACCGTCGCCGAAGCGCTCGCACAGGTGCGTCACCCGGACTGGGTCGTCAGCATTGCTGCTCAGGTTTTTGTGTGCAACGCGCCGTTCAAGGCTCCGACCGGAAAGTTCCTGGGTATCGCTCATGTCCAGCGTCTGCTACGCGAGCCCCCGAACATGGAGATCGGTCGCTTACTTGACGATGTTCCGATTGTCAGCCCCGAAATCAGCGACCGTGAGGTTGCTGAACGTCTCGCCAGCTACGACATGCTTGCAGTAGCCGTATGCGATCAGGCTGGCCGCTTGCTCGGCTCAGTGACCGTTGATGACGTGATTGACCGAATGCTTGGTCCCGTGTGGCGCAAACGGCAACGCCCGTCGCGCACACCGGAGGTGAGCGCCACATGAAACGACGTGAAGACCTCTCCGAGCCACGGTCATCGCATCGCATCGGCGTGCAATACGACTCAGACGTCTTTGGGGCGTTCGCAGAGTCGATAGCGAACTTTCTAGGAACAGCGCGATTCCTGGTTTTTCAGACGATCGTCATCGCGCTTTGGATCATTCACAACATCGCTGCACCGGAGCAATTCGTCTTTGACTCCTGGGCCCGTGGCTTCGTGTTACTCACTCTTGTTCTATCTGTCCAGGCTTCGTACGCTGCGCCGCTGATCCTGCTTGCCCAGTCCCGTCAAGAACGTCGTGATCAAGTCACCTCCGAAAATGACCGCGAAGTCGCTGAGCGAACTCAGAGCGACACCGAGTTCCTCGCGCGAGAAATCGCAAGTGTGCGAGTGTCGATAAGCGACATTGTCACCGGCGAGGACTTTGGCGATCGAATCGATCGACTACAGGAGACGATCGAAGCGTTGTCAATGCAGGTTGCTCAACTCTCAGGGTCGACGCCGGAAGACGACACCAACGCGAGTAGCTCAAGCGTGGCTGACGAGAACTGATTGGGTTTCTCCCACGGGCCAAGGTGGTCGGTTCTGATTTCACGTACTTCAGCACCGAGAGCCTTAGCCAACGCCCGCTGTTTACGGGGGTTCACAAGACGGTCGTAGGTCGTGATCAACATCCCAGCTGGAACATTCAAACTTCCCGCCCAGTCAGTCGCGTTGTAGGCACTTAATGCTCTGCCCGCCGCGAGCACTGCACCAATGTCCACCCGCTGTGACTCTCCGCGCAGCCACGGGATATGCCGACGTAGTCCGTGTTCTTCGGCGAACGTTCTTTCAAGAAACTTCTTCATGAAACGACCGGCAACCCGCGAGCGCAAAAAGGTGCCCATCAAAGGGAGAAGGCGCCACCGCAATCGTTCGCGCAGCGAACCGCTCCATTCAAGAGCTGTTGCCTGTGCGATGATACCCGCCACCAAATCAGGGTGGCGCCGCGCAAGCAACATGCCAATCGGTCCGCCCATCGAGTAACCGATTGCTATCACGTTGGTAGCACCGAGGTGACGTAGGACGGCAGCGACATCGTCGGCGACATCTTCCAATGTGAACGCAGTCGGACTCCGAAGTCCCCTGCCGTGCCCGCGATGGTCAATACCGATAAACGAACACCGCTCCGCAAGCGCTTCGTACGCGGTGAAAAATTGCAGGTCACTTGATGCTGTCCAACCGTGAAGAAGGACGACTGTCGGTGTCGTCAGATCAGCGTGATGGTGTTCACGTATGAAGAACTCTCCACGCCCGTCGATGTTGACGATTCGCCCTTCTGGCAGCCATGGCAGTTCGGTACCTGCATTCGTTGGATCAAATGTCGCAGTGACGTCAGCCATGTCGGGGGCCGTTCATCATCGTTTGGGTTGACGCAAAGGTCGAATTTACCGCATGTGGAATGCCAGTGAACTCCTGTAACCGCACTCCAAGCCGTTCGACCTCACGGAGAAGGCCAATCGTGTTGAGACGCTCGTCGCCTGCGACAGTTACTCCGGGATCAAGATCGCCACGGACGATCGCACCAGTGAAGGCAGCGGCTGTTGCGGCGGCGCACGTGCCGACGAGCTCTGCGACGCCGGCTACGAGCGTGAGACGTTCACCGCTCGAGTTCGCACCGCGTACTTCAACACGGACGGCGCCCACTCCACCTTCGCGGTGTGGCGGGCTCAACATTGGTAGGCGTGCCGTAAAGCGGTCACGTCGGTTGGCGGAGACGCGAGCGCTGATTCGGTGAACGTTAGGGAACAACTCGTGAAGGAGCATCGGCGAGGCGAGCTCACCGCGGTAGCAGTCGTAGGCACCCACTGGCTCAGGGAACCAGCAGAGTTCACGTCCCGATCCTGCCGGTCTTTCGATTTGTAACCCATTATGCACGCCAACTGCGCGTCCGGCTAGCGCCTTGTGGTGCTGGCGAGCACAAGCTGGGCCGGCTGTACCGTGGACAGCTAAATGGATTTCGTCACAATGATGCAGCTGTTCGACGAGGTATCGAGCAAGCAGACCGGTCAGACCCGGCGACATTCCTGCTCCGACGACAACTGATGCTCCGTGCTGAACAGCCGGCTCGTGTAGCTCGCTCAACGCCCGAACGTCACCAAGATCATCAGAGGTGCAGACCACCGAAACACCGTGTGCTAAAAGTTTGGCCGCTGGCCCAATCTGCGGACCGCCGTTCGCAACAACCGCAACATTGCAATCTGCCGCTTCGGCCAGTGTTCCCCGTGGGTCAACCGCAACTACATCACAATCGGGGGCAATGAGGTCAAGGCGTTTTGTGATCCGTTTACCAGTGACGCCATTGCCAACGAGAGCGATACGTTTCATCAGTTATCCGGCAGCTCGAGCGGGCGCCATCCTCCATGCTGCGGCGGGGTTCCACCGGTACCGCGTACCCGCAATGCTGCTGCAAATGCGCTTGCTAGCAGGATCGCTGAAATTGCCCCACGGATGAACTTCATGGTCGTAGCATGTTCGCTCAAACTCTTAAACGCAACATGTCGAGTTCCCGAGCATGAGAGCTCCACGACAAGACCAGCGCAAGTAGGGGCGTGAGTACTTGCGACGATTCCACTATTTACAGTGGCCATATCGCCAAGGTCGACGGCGGCACGCTCAGACGTAAAGCCCAGAAAGCGAACGCCTGAGATCTGCGAGATCGGTGGGTGATTCAGCTAACGCCATTCGCCTGTTTGCG
>PASB01000003.1 GCA_002711735.1 Ilumatobacter sp. | reverse complement strand
GGCGCGTGAGCTGCTTGCAATTATCGAGCTGAACGGCCTGGCCAACGTGAGTATCGAGTGCCTTCCTGCTTCGCTACACAACCGCCCAAAAGAAATTCCTGAACTTGTCCGCCAACGAATCCACCGGGCCCGCCGCCAAATCGAACCGGTACCGCGTACCACCCCGATTCTGAACGCTCGTACCGCTTCACCTGGCGACGATCAGCTCCTCAATGCGGGCACAGAATCGGCGGTCGGAACGTTCGACAAGATTCTGGTCGGGTACGCAGACTGCGGTACCGGCGGATTGTTGGACAAGGTATGCGCCGAGGAAAACGTAGAGATGCTCACTGGTGCGCATTGCTACCAATTTTTTGCCACGGCGGCCCGGTTCGACGAGCTCCAGGACCATATTGTCGGCAGTTTCTATCTGACCGACTTTCTCGCCCGAAACTGGGAGCGGTTGATCTGGGACGGCATGGGAATCGCCAAGCACCCCGAGCTGCGCGACATGTACTTCGGCAACTACACCCGGTGCGTATATCTCAAGCAGACCGATGACCCCAAGGCCTTCGCCGCCGCTCGTGAGTGCGCTGGGCGGCTGGGGCTCGAGCTGCACACCGAGCAAACGGGCTACGGCGAACTCGAGTCCACCATGGTGGACTTCACACGGAAAGCAACAGCGTGATGAGCGAAGAACAATCAGTGGACGAAGAACTTGATCAAGGCACGATGCGTGAGCGCCAAACTGGCAGACGGACGAACCGGCGGCGAGGCGGCGGCGGGCCCACAGTCAGCACCATCTACTGGCGCGACATCCCAGCGCAGCTCACCGCCCGCGGCGCCACCGAGCAGAGCAAAGTGCTGCTGCACGCCCGGTTCCAACACGCAATCGATCGTGCCGCTGGCGTTGCCGGGCTGACGTCGACCGACGACTACGTCAAAGAGTGGCGTAACACTGCCGCACCGTTGAGCAGCGGCGACATTAGCGCCAAGCTCGACCAGCTCTGCGCCGACATCGAAGACCAATATCCCAGGGAACGCCTCGAGGCCATCGTCGCCAACGGCGGCCTTGATCCCGACGGCGCGTCCGTCTGACCAGACTTTTCACTCCTCCGCCGCCGCCAGTTGCGTCTAGTCCCGAACCCAAATCACTCAACTCCAAAGTCACTCGAAAAGAATCGAGGCCGTTATGACCGAAACCATCATCAGCTCAGCAACGAAAGAGGTAGTCATCGGCTTCCATCGGCCGTTCGTCATGATCGGTGAGCGCATCAACCCGACCGGACGCAAATTACTTGCAGCCGAAATGAAGGAGGGCAACTTTGAACGCGTGGCGGCTGACGCACTCGCGCAGGTTGCCGCTGGCGCCCAGATGCTTGACGTCAACGCTGGCATTCCGCTCGCTGACGAACCGGCTCTGCTTGCGCAAGCGATTCAGCTCGTGCAGTCCGTCACCGACGTCCCACTGTCAATCGACTCCTCGATTGTCGAAGCACTCGAAGCCGGCTGCGCGGTTTATCAGGGTAGGCCGTTGATCAATTCGGTCACCGGCGAAGACGAACAGATGGAGCGAGTCCTGCCACTCGTAAAAAAGTACGGCGCTGCAGTGGTCGCCATCTCGAATGATGAGACCGGCATCTCCGAAGATCCCGACGTTCGGTTCGAAGTCGCCAGGAAAATCGTCAACCGTGCCGCCGATCACGGCATCCCGTCATCCGATGTGATCGTTGACCCGTTGGTCATGCCAATTGGTGCCATGGGGCAGGCCGGCCAACAAGTGTTCAAGCTTCTCCGCCGCTTGCAGACCGAGCTGAAAGTCAACACAACCTGCGGGGCGTCAAACGTAAGCTTCGGATTGCCCGAACGTCACGCGATCACAGGCACATTTCTTGCAATGGCAATTTCGAATGGGATGACCTCGGCGATCATGAGCCCATTGCACGATGAGGTAAAGAAGGCCGTGAAAGCCGCCGATGTACTTGCTGGTCATGATCAGGACTGCGGCGCTTGGATCGCGACGTATCGCGAGGGTGGCGGCCAAGCAGCTGGTGATGCAGCGGGCGGCGCCCCACGTCGACGCGGCGGCCGACGCGCCCGCGTCGAAGGCTGACCCGGCGGCATGGATGCACAACATCGGGTGGTCTTTACGCCGTCAGGACTTTCAGTCATGGTCGATGAAGGCACAACGGTGCTCGATGCTGCACGGCGGGCAGGTGCTGACCTCGACTCCACGTGTGGTGGTCGCGGGTTGTGCGGTCGATGCCAAGTTGTCTCAACAGCAGGGTCTTTCCCCAAGTGGCAGATCGAGTCGACCGAAAGCTCGATCACCGGTTGGGGTTCGACCGAAACGGAATACACCGGGCGACGCCCGATACTCGACGGGCAGCGTCTTGGCTGCGCAGCACAGGTGTGCGGTGACCTTGTCGTCGAGATTCCTGCAGCAAGCCAAGTGCACAAGCAAGTTGTCCGTAAGTCGGTCGATCTCGGCAATATCGAGGTCGACCCTCTGGTACGGCTGCACTACATCGAGTTACCGAAGGCGGAGTTAGGTGCCGAGCTCGGAGGGTTGAGCGAACAAATCGGCGCAGCATTGCTGGCTGACTACGACGTCATCATGTCGCGCGTGGACCCACACGTGCTGCCACTGATCACCGATGCTGCTAAGCAAGGTAACAACGCAATCACTGTGGGCGTTCGGCACGGCTGCGATGTGTGCGCCGTGTATCCCGGCTACGTAGATCGCTCCTTCGGCGTAGCCGTTGATGTCGGGTCGACCACTGTCGCCGGCCACTTGGTCGACCTAGAGACCGGCGAAGTGATCGCAAGCGACGGTGTGATGAATCCGCAGATTCGCTTCGGCGATGACCTCATGTCGCGGGTCTCGTACGTGATGATGAATCCAGGTGGCGAGGTCGAGCTGACTCGTTCGATCCGCGCTGCGCTAAACACGATGATTGGCGAACTTGTCGACGACGCTGCAACCAACGTCGACACGCTGCGCCCGATCGATCGGGCATCGATCCTCGACATAACCCTCGTTGGGAACCCGATCATGCATCACGTGATCCTTGGAATCGACCCCACTCCCTTGGGTCAAGCGCCCTTTCTCCTTGCAACCGACAGATCCGTGACCGTCCGCGCCACCGACCTCGGAATTGATGTGCCGTTCGCATCGACATATCTTCTGCCGTGCATTGCGGGCCACGTAGGTGCTGACACTGCTGGCGCCATCCTGGCTGAGGGCCCTCACCGCTCAGACGCGCTGCAACTCCTCGTCGACGTCGGCACGAACGCCGAGATCGTGTTCGGCAACTCCAAGCACTTACTCGCTGCTTCCTCCCCCACGGGCCCGGCCTTCGAAGGTGCTCAAATCTCGGCGGGGATGCGCGCAACGGCGGGCGCCATCGAACGCGTTCGCATTGATCGCGACACTCTGGAACCTTGCGTCAAGGTGATTGGCAGTGACCTGTGGTCCGACGACCCCGCATTCAGCGCAGAAACTTCCGAGCTCGAGATATCTGGAATCTGCGGCTCAGGGATCATTGAGGCAATGGGCGAGCTCTATCTCGCTGGACTCCTCGATGTTGACGGCACGGTCCGACCAGACGGCCCGGCAAAAACGGACCGCGTGTTCGCCGATGGTCGAACGTTCTCCTATCGGCTGTTCGGCGACGCCGATGACCCGACGGCGAACATCAACGTCACACAAGACGACGTCCGTGCGATCCAACTCGCAAAAGCTGCATTGCGAGCTGGCATCGATCTGCTCTGCGAACAGGCCGGCAAGACCGACCCAAACGAGATCGGCTCGGTACGTCTCGCCGGTGCATTTGGAGCGCCCATCGACCCGCTGTATGCCAAGGTTCTCGGTCTTGTTCCCGACGTGCCAGTGGCCCGGGTCGCCTCAGTCGGCAATGCTGCAGGCGCCGGTGCTGTTCGAGCGCTCGTATCAGCGGCGCAACGTGCCGAAATCGAGGCCGCTGCCCTGAGCGTTGAAAAGATTGAGACAGCCACCGAGCTGCGCTTTCAGGAACTATTCGTGAACGCAATGGGCTTTCCGCATACCACCGAGCCCACTCCGAACCTCGCGAACGAGACCACCATGCCCTCAGCAGCACCCAGGATGAACGCAGTTGGCAGACGTGAACGCACTGGCCGACGTCGACGCCCAATCTGATCTCGCTCTCCCGCTCCAACTCCCAATCCCTCTCCGACTCCGACTCCCGCTCCGACTGCCAAGATGTCAGAGCACGGTCGCTGAACAACGGTCACGCAGCCTCTTTCGGGACTTGCACTCCGGTCGACGGAGGCATGTGTGTTCTGTATGCTGGAACCGTTCCGCATAGTGGGACGCTGAGCGGTTTTGGGTCGGATGGGGGTCCTGGTGAGTGAAGAACGTCGAGGACGCAGATCCGGAGGTCGAGCCGGGCGAGCGGCGAGTCGTGCCACGTCGGCAACGCCGACTCCGGCCTACCTGCAACGACAGATCCGTCCATACGAGTTGGTCACCGACGAACACCTCGAGCTAATCGAATACAACGCCGAGTCGATCCTCGAACAGGTTGGCATCGAGTTCCGAAACTATCCACGCGCAATCGAGATGTGGCGCGATGCAGGTGCGGACGTCGACGGCGAGCGTGTTCGGTTCCCCCGCGGGTTGTGCCGCACACTCGTTCAAGCGACTGCTCCGCCGCAGTACACGCAGCACGCTCGCAACCCTGCTCACAACGTCGAAATCGGCGGTCCCAATACGGTGTTTGCACCGAACTATGGCTCGCCATTCGTCTACGACCAGGACCAAGGTCGCCGTTACGCGACGATCAACGACTTCGAGAACATTGTCAAGCTCACCTACTCGTCGCCTCACCTGCATCATTCGGGCGGCACGGTGTGCGAGCCCGTCGACGTTCCCGTCAATAAGCGACATCTTGACATGGTGTATGCCCACCTCAGGTACAGCGATAAGGCGTTTATGGGTTCAGTCACCGCCGGCGAGCGAGCAGCCGACTCGATTGAACTCGCCCGGATTGGGTTCGGGGGAGATCTGGCCGACCGCACGGTGATGTCATCACTGATCAACGCCTCGTCCCCACTGGTGTGGGACGACACGATGTTGGCCGCCGCAGAAACCTATGCAGCAGCAAATCAGGCGTGCATCATCTCTCCGTTCATCCTTTCCGGGGCCATGGCCCCAACTCCAGCGGCGGCAGTCGCTGCGCAGACACTCGCTGAGGCGCTTGCCGGAATGGCGTTCTGCCAGCTCGTTCGCCCAGGCGCCCCCGTTATCTTCGGATCATTTGCGTCATCGATGTCCATGGCAACTGGCGCACCAACGTTCGGCACACCCGAGCCCGCTATCGTCCTGTACACAGTTGCGGCCCTCGCCCGACGCCTCGGGGTCCCATTCCGCTCGGGCGGCTCACTCACAGCATCGAAGCTGCCCGACGCGCAGGCGGCCTACGAGTCTGCGTCAACGATCATCCCGACTGTCATGGCTGGTGTGAACTTCGTGCTGCACGCGGCGGGCTGGATGGAAGGCGGCCTCGCCGTCGGCTACGAGAAATTCATGATGGATGCTGATCAGCTCGGCATGATGATGAAGTTCGGTCAAGGCCTGGACATGAGCGAGAATGGCCAGGGCGTTGATGCGTTCCTCGAGCACACGCCTGGCGAGCACTTTCTTGGCACGGGCCACACGTTCGCCAACTTCGAGACTGCGTTCTATCGCTCGACGCTGGCCGACAACTCCAGCTACGAGCAGTGGATGGAAGACGGTTCATCCACCTCTGCTGACCGAGCCAACGCTGCATGGAAAGCCACACTCGCCAGTTACGAACCGCCGCCGATCGACGATGCCATCGACGCGGAACTGCAGGACTACATCGGGCGCCGCAAGGCTGAGATGCCCGACGAAATCGGCTGAGCAATAAAGGAGTCCACCCTCCACGCCCTCTGGGCCAACACGACCTGGGCTGAAGCTCAATCCGTGCAGCGGCGCTCTCATCAACCACACTGCTCAAATGGAGCAATCTGCAACCAACGGGTCTGCGGCTGTCGACGTCAACGCTTCGGCCGCTGACGTATACACCCTTCTCACCGATCTCGAACGCCTGCCAACACTCAGTCCAGAGAATGAACGGTGCGAGTTTCTGAACGGCGCAACCGCAATCGCAGTGGGCACCCGTTTTCGCGGGTACAACCGGGCGAGGGACTACACCTGGCACGCAGACTGCGAAGTCACCGTCGCCAACCCAGGACGCGAGTTTGCCTACGAGGTACCACCTGCATTCGAACATGCCACGACGTGGAGGTACACCATTGAGCCCACTGGGCCGTCGTCTTGTCGCGTGACGGAAACCTTCGATGCTCCGATGCTCGCTTTGCCCGACGTTTACCCCGGCAGGATCGAGGGACGTCGCGACAACCTCGAGACGAGTTGCCAGACGACGATGCAGAATTTGCGGTTAGCGTTCACCGTCTGACAAGGGGCAGAGGCTCGGTGCGTTCCCAGTGGGTCGACGTGTCGCCAAGACGATGCAACCCAGACCGAGGACTCCGTACACCAGCGCACCAACCAACATCGGGGTGACAGTCGTATCGATCTGCGCATCGACGATTGCGGCCAGACCGGCACCAACACCGAGCTGAGCGACACCAAGAATTGCCGAAACTGTCCCCGCCTTATTCGCCATCGGTTCGAGCGCCAGGGACGCGCTCATCGGGCCCATGATCATCGACATCGCGTTGGCCAAGAATGCCCAGCCGAACCACCACCAAATTGATGGCACGCCGTCGGCAGCCAACGTTCCGGCAAGGCCAACGGCTGCAAGTATGACGAATGCCGTCGCCGCCAACACCACCATCAGGGCAGCGCCAAATCGTTCGATGAGCGGACGGTTGAACAACAATGCCAGTGCCATGCCAATTCCCGACGCACCGAAGAAGAGCGTGAACTGCGACGAACGGTCGTAGATCTCGTCGATGACTGGTTGGGCACTACCGAGCCACACGAAGAATGCACCTCCGAAGAATGCTTGGGCAACCAGTATCCACCGAGTGACCGGCGTAACTGCGACCGCCCGAAGGGCGTCGAGCAGCGGAGCAAACTGAAGTGTGCGGCGATTGGCCGGATCAAGGGTCTCGCCGAATCGAACGGCCCAAACCCCGGTCGCGGCAGCGAACGCCAGTGCAGTAGCGAACACCGAGCGCCAGTCCCCAACCATTAATATTGCCTCGCCGATGAATGGCACGATGATCGGGCCGAGCAGAAACACAGCGCTAAAGGTGCTGACCACCCGAGCCATCTGATCGCCTGTGTATAGGTCACGGGCGATGGCGAACCTCAACACTGTCGGCGCGGAGGCACCCAGACCCCAGACAAACCGAGCCATCAGGAGAACAGCAAGGTTTGGCGCAAGCGTCGAGGCCAGTGCGCCGACCGCATAGATCCCAATACCGACGAGGAGTACGGGGCGACGGCCGAAGCGATCGGCGAGCACGCCATAGATCAGTTGTCCGAGCGCCATCCCAACGAAGTACACGGTTCCGGTGATCGCCGGACTGAGTCCGCGTGCGTCGAGGTCGAAGGTGACTCTGAGTTCTTCAAAGGCCGGAAGCGCTCCATCAATACCAAAGGCCATCAAGACACCGATGAAGGCGAGGAACGCGACAACTGAACGCTCCGAACGCACTCGCTGCAATGGGCTGACCTCGTTCACTGCGGCACGATACCGACAGGCGTTCCCTGACGCTCATCCGGTTGCCCTCGGTTCTCGACGCAACGGACCGCACCGAAGTGACCCGGAAGCTACACGGCCAGTACCATTGCACGATGACGTCAAACGACATCGTGATGTTGGAAGGTGGTCCGCTCGTTGACGCAGCTGGCCTCGAAGATGCGCTGGGCTGGGCGCTCAAGCCCGAAGGTCTGTGCAAGGACGGCGCCTGCGTAATCGTCAGCGATCGCGAAGCCTTGTTCCATGGCGAACGCATCGACATCACCGCAGTTGCCTCTCTCCTCGATCGCCCGGCGGCTACCGACACCCAGTCAGGGCTAGTGGCCATCGGCGCTCCTCGTGAACAGCGTCGCGCTGCAGTTAATGACATGAAGGCGCCTGACTTCGTGCTGCCAAACATCGACGGGTTGCCGATGAACTTTTCTGATCACCGCAGCAAGAAGCGTTTGCTTGTGGCCTTCTCATCGTGGTGAGGGTGCCTCCTCGATCTGCCAGGTTGGCAGGCACTCCAAGAAGAACTCGCTGATCACAACTTCCAAGTGATCGCTGTCGCCATCGACGAAGATATTCCAGCGGTCCGCGCTGGGTGTGACGGGATTACCTATCCGGTTCTCATCGACGCCGAGCACATCGTTGCCGAGCTCTACGCAATCTCGAACGTGCCAACCGTGTTGATGATCGACGAACGCGACAACATTGTTCATCCCAACTGGAGCGCCTACGCGAGCGACACATTCCGCGAGCTCACAGGCATCGACTCCGAGAAGCAGAAGGACCACATTCGGGCCTGGGCCAAAGACGGCACATTGCGAATGTCCCCAGATGACGCCAAGGGAGTCGTCGACGACCTCAGCGCTGAAGAAGAAGAGGCGCGCCTCGTTTTCCGGATCGCCGCCAAGCTCCGTCGCGACGGTGACACTATTGGGGCTGAGCGCAATTTCGAGCGAGCAAACGCGCTTGCGCCGAATGACTGGACGGTACGCCGTGCGTCGCAGCCCTTGCGTGGGGTCAATCCTTTCGGTGATGCATTCATGGAGATCTACACTGAGTTCAACGAAGCTGGTCGCCCCTACCACGGCGTCACCGGCCACTGACCCCACGAGTACAGTTCCAGGTACGGTTGCCGCATGGCTGAGACGTTTCATTTGGGGCTTGACGCCGCCGACCTGCAAGGTGCCACGTTGGCGATTCTCCCGGGTGACCCCGAGCGCGTCGCACGTATCGCCTCGCTCCTCAAGAACCCCGTTGCGCTTGCAGCACATCGGGAATTCACGTCGTGGCTCGGCTTCCTCGGAAACTCACCCGTCGTAGTCTGCTCAACAGGCATCGGTGGGCCATCGACGTCGATTGCGGTCGAAGAACTGGCCCAACTCGGCGTGCGAACGTTTCTCCGAGTCGGCACGACCGGCGCAATCCAACCCGATACGAATCCTGGAGACATCATCGTCACTACAGGTGCTGTTCGTCTCGACGGGGCGAGCCTGCATTTCGCACCGATGGAGTTCCCCGCTGTCGCCGACTTCGAGTGCACCACTGCACTGGTCGAGGCAGCTCGCGCCTCTGGCGCCGACGTTCATGTCGGCATCACTGCGTCAAGCGACACCTTTTATCCGGGCCAAGAGCGGTACGACACGACATCGGGGCGCGTAGTCGAACGGTTCTGCGGCTCCCTCGGCGAATGGCAGTCGATGGGTGTCCTCAACTACGAGATGGAGTCCGCGACGCTCTTCACGATGTGCGCATCGTCAGGCTGGCGAGCTGGCTGCGCTGCAGGAGTTCTCGTCAATCGCACTCAGCAGGAGACCCCCGACGCCGAAGTGATCGCTGCGGCCGAATCCGGCGTCGTCGAGATCGTGGTCGAAGCAGCACGCCGATTGCTCTAATCATCCTGCATCCCTGCGGCAACTGACGTTAGGTGTATTCGTTGGCGGCGATAAAAGCACGGTAGACGTCAAGCAAGGACTGCTTTTGAGCATCAGTCAATGTTTCATCGGTGGCGATTGCTGACTCCGTGGTCACCGCGTCGGCACCCTCGGTTCGTTCTCGGCCAAGAAAGTTCAGCAGCTTCTCAGCGGGAACATTGAGCGCCGATGACAATCCATTGACGACTCGAACCGATGGCTCGTGCAGCCCTCGTTCGAGTTGGCTGAGGTAAGCGTCAGAGAGATCGGCCAGCTTGGCGAGTTCACGCTGACTAAGTTCAGCGAGTCGCCGCTGACTACGGATGAAGTCGCCAAGAGCTCCGACACCGAGCGGATTGCTGTCGCTAGTGCTGGTGGACATCTACATCATCTTCTCACTTCTTGGCGGAAAACTAATAGGGGGGACGACAACGTGCCTAACACGGTGCCGTTCCCCTATTGATGCGTTCAACGGCTGACCCTCCCGCTGGGAAAGGAGATGCGTGCCGCACGATCTCACTTCTTAGTGACAGCCTTACGAGCCGGAGCGTTCTTAGTCGCTGGCTTCTTGGCGGCCGGCTTCTGAACTGCAGCCGTTTTGGCGGCTGGCACAGCCGCCTCGACGGCCGGCTTGTCGGCCGGAAAGCTCGACACCACGCGCTCGCTGACGTCGCGGTTCATCTCAGCGAGGCGCTCGATTACATCAAGGTAGCGCTTGCCAGCGTCGGCAGGTGTGGGGAACTCAACGCGATCGACCATCGGCACCTCAAAAGGGAGTCCGACGTGAGGGGCCTGATCGGCGGTTTTGACAACGAAATCAACGGCCTTGCGGTTGGTATCGACAACGGCGTCAAGCACACGGTCGTTTGTCTTGGTGTAGGTCCTGCCAGCCTGGTTGAGCTGATCGATGACCTGCTCGTTGAACTTTTCGGCGATGTTAGCGATTTGGGAACGCATTGGATACTCGACTTCCTGTTGTTGGGGGTGTCGAACCGGTCCGGATCGACTGCTTGGTGTATTGCCTTAGTGCGTACTTTATCACGCACTCCGCGTTTTGCAAGATATTTGCATGAAATAGTTTGCATTGAGATGCGCCATGTATTTCCTGGAGATATAGCTTTCACACCAATGTCGGATGTCCTAATCATTGACGGAGGGATGGGTAAAGAGCTTCGAAGAATCGGCGCGCCGTTTCGCCAGCCCGAATGGTCGGCTCTCGCCCTCATCGAGGCTCCTAATTTCGTCCTTGAGGCTCACCGCAACTTCATCGAAGCCGGCGCCCAGTTGATCATCACGAACAACTACGCAGTCGTGCCATTCCACCTCGGCGATCACCTCATCGAGGCTCGCGGTGCCGAACTCGCAGCACTTGCTGGATGCCTTGCGCGCGAAGCCGCAGACGCCGCACCATCCAAGGTGCTCGTCGCCGGATCGCTTCCCCCGATCTTCGGTTCGTATCAGCCCGACAAATTCGAGCCCGAGCGTGCATCTCCGATTTACGAAATGTTGGTACGCAAGCTCGACCCTTACGTCGACCGATGGGTCGCTGAGACGATGAGCCGGTGCGATGAACTCGAAACCATCGTGGCGGCAGTGACCGCACACGAGTCACATAAGCCGCTCTGGGCGGCATTCGCACTCCCGGATCAATACGGGAAGAGCATTGCGATTCGTTCAGGCGAAACGATCCCGCAAATCGTTGAAGCCGTGGGCCGGCATCTCAACGTCGTCGACGGCGTACTGTTCAATTGCTCGCTACCCGAACAGACCGGACCAGCACTACGCGAGCTGCGTACCGAATTCAGCAAAGCTGGGATTGATGTCGCTATAGGCGCCTACGCCAACGCGTTCCCTAACGCTAACGATCCGAATTACCGGGCCAACGAAGTAATTCACGAACGGCGTGACGAACTGACGGCGGCCACATACGCCGACATAGTGGACGAGTGGGTCTCCGACGGGGCGACCATTATCGGCGGCTGCTGCGATATGTACCCGGAGCACATCGCCGAACTTGCCCGCCGCTACTGCTAAGCAGCCTGCCCGGACCTCTCCTCAGAACCTGGCGACTACTTTGCCGTGAGTCTTCCGGTCGGCGAGGTCTTGGAGAGCTTGGGCCGCCTGATCGAAGGAGTAGGGCGGGTACAACGGCGGGTCGATGGTCCCTGCTGCTGCCATCTCGAGCAGCGTTCGCATCTGCTCGCCGAGTGCGTCGGGAAAGCGTGCAAGAGCAGCACCCCAGTGCACTCCAACAACCGAGTAGCTCTTCAGTAGTGCGTGGTTGGTCTTATACTCGGGGATGCCGGCGACAAAGCCGATCACTAGAAGACGTCCGTCCCAGCCCATGCAGCGACGCACTTGGTGAAAGGTGTCCCCACCAACCGGGTCATAGGCAACGTCGACGCCACCGCCACTTGCTTTGCGTACTAAATCGACCCAATCGGGGTTTGCCTGGTGGTCGATGACGACGTCAGCCCCCACATCTCGTAGCACCCCGACCTTGGTTTCACCGCCGGCGATCGCAATCGTGGTTGCCCCCATTGCCTTCGACAGTTGGATCGCTGCGGTACCAGTACCGCCTGCGGCTCCGGTAATCAGCACCGATTCCCCCGACTGGAGCTTTGCCCGATCCTCCAGCGCGTAGAGGGTTGTGCAGTAGTTGATCGGGATTGCAGCGGCGGTCTCAGCCGACACCCCGCCGGGCACGACGAACACTCCGGCCGCGGGATGCACGACCTGTTCGGCAAGCCCGCCACTTCCGAGGTACACCACGCGTTGGCCCACCTCAACTCCGGCGACACCTTCACCAAGCGCTGCGACCGTTCCACATGACTCCCCACCCGGTGTGTGTCCGGGATACGACTTCACCTGATACATGCCTCGGCAGGAAAGCACATCGGGAAACGCNAGGCCAACCGCTTCCTGGTCGATCAGGACCTCGCCTGGGCCGGGTTTGGGGGCNTCTTCNTCTACCAGTTCGAGCTGTTCGAGGGGGTTGCCGTGTTGCTTAAGACGCCAGATCTTCATCCTCNCACACTACGCGATTCGACCCCTTTCACTTTGTTCCAAGCGGTCAGGTACCAGCCACGCGNCGATCGAATCCAACCCAATGCGGCTCGCGCAAGATCTTGCGCTGGATCTTGCCCACCGGGCTCTTCGGCAACGCTTCGGCCCACAGTTCGACGTACGTCGGCTTCTTATATGAGCCAAGGCGACTGGCGCACAGGGTTCTGATCTCATCGGCAACCGCTGCATCGTCGACGGCAACACCGTCCGCTACCGCGCACACTGCCATCGGCGTCTCACCCCACTTTTCGTCGGGGACAGCAAAGACAGCGACCTCGACGACGCCAGGATGGTCAGCAATGACGTTCTCTAGTTCGGCCGGCCAAATATTGAAACCGCCGGAGATGATCATGTCATCTTTACGGTCAAGTACGTACAGATAGCCGTTCTCGTCAAGTCGGCCAATATCCCCGGTGAGTACAAAACCATCGGTGGTGATCCGTTCAGCGGTCGCCTCAGGGTTCTCCCAAAACTCAAGCATCTGGCCGTCACACTTGATTGCGATCTCACCTTGCTGACCGATGGGACACTCGATGCTCGGATTTTCCGGGTCACGGATCTGAAGATATGCAAACGGCAGGGCCCGACCGGTCGACCGTAATGGCTCAGAGCCTTCCACGTCGGAAAACCACTCCTCGGGGCCCATCATGCACACGGGCAGGGCTTCGGTCTGCCCAAAGCCCTGATACAGCACCATCCCAAACACATCCCGAGCAAGTAGCGCTGTCTCGTCGGCGATAGGCGCGCCACCGATCTGAATCACCTTCAGAGCCGACCAATCACGGTTACAGGCGGTTTCTTCACGAGCGAGTGCGTTGAGCATCGCCGGGACTGCAAACATGTACCCCACCTGTTCGCGCTCCATTACCCCAATCGTGTCCGATGGCTCGAAGTGGTCGAGCAGCACATTGCACCCGCCACTCAACCAGGTCGGCGTGTAGAGGTACCCCGAACCGTGCGAGATCGGTCCGACATGAAGACATCGCTCACCAGCGACCATCGGTGGGAAGTTGTAGAACCAATCGCGACCTGCAGCCAGCCATGACCGATGGGTGTAGGCAACGCCTTTGGGCTTGCCGGTAGTCCCCCCGGTATGGCGGATGATGTACCAGTCATCCGGATCGATTGGTACCTGCGGATCCACATCACTGTAAGACGCAAGCCACTCCTCGTAGTCCAGACCATCATGACGACCCCGCACCACAACATGTTCGACGCCCGGGAGGTCGCCACGGATCGCCTCAATCTCGTGCGCGTACTGCTCGGCCACAACCACCGCACGACAACCAGTATGAGCAAGCATGTGGGTGTGTGCCTCAGCAGAATTGCGAGCGTAAAGCGGCACTCGTACTAGACCAGCAATTGTTGCACCTGCGAAAAAGTCCTGTGCCTCGATGCTGTTGTCTTCGAGTACGCCGACTCGATCGCCAGGATGCAACTCCAGTGCGAGGAGAGCATTTGCGAGCTGAATCCCCCGCCTCCATGCTTCTTCAAAGGTAAGTCGACGATCGCCGTGGATCACCGCAGTGCGCCGAGCGTTGAGAGTTGCGGCCTGGGCCATGAGTCCACGGACGTCCATACGTCTAGTGTCGCCGGTGACCGTTGACACCGACGAGCCGACGGTGCAAAAGAGTCACGGCCCGGTCAGGCCGATACATCAGCGCTAGAGGTCAGGGAACCTCAGACCGCAGGCCACTCCAAGTTGCTCCTCAAGGCTGCCACCTGCTTGAGTGAAGTTGTGCCAGCGACTCCTCCTGCCCCCGCTGATCCGCGCCCCTGCCTGATCGGCGGTCGGATTGCAGGCTCCACTTGCACAGCTTGCGGTCACAACGCTGCGCGCCGCCACCCTCGTTGCGAAAGATGTCTCGGTAACACCATTGCGACCAACTTCGGACCTACGGGTGTGGTTTGGTCGTCAGCAACGGTTCATCTTCGCATCGGCGAACTCACCCCACCCTTTGTCTTGGCCTATATCGACGTCGACGCCGGACCACGCGTCCTTGCACAGGTCGTCGGCGGCAACGAAGTCCCCGCCGGGGGCCTCGTCCGGTTCACCGGAGAAGAAAACGGCAATCTCACCGTCAAGGCGGTCGGGCAGTGAGTGGCCGACGGGTCGGCATCGCTGGCGTCGGCACTTCATCGTTTGGGCGCTTCCCGGAGCAACGGATCGAGGAACTCGCCTGGGAAGCAATCGCTGAGGCGATCGACGACAGCGGCTTGAGCGTGTCCGAATTCGATGCGGCATTTGTGGGTTCAGTCTTCGGACCGCCTGGCGTGGCGAACCGCGTCCTAGCCGGAGCGGGTCTTGGCGGTATCCCGGCGTTCAAGATCGAAGCAGCATGTGCCAGCGGCACGGTGGCATTGCACGAAGCGCAACATGCTGTCGCCTCGGGCCGCTACAACAACGTGCTCGCCGTCGGCGTCGAGCAACTCTCAACAAAGTTTGCGGGTCCGATCGTCCCCGAACCAGGCGACCCTGAAGGACGAGCAGGACTCGCTATGCCGGCGCTCTACGCGTTGCAGGCCAGTCGGTATGTTCAGCAACATCAACTCGACGCTGCTCTTCTGGCCGAGGTGGCGGTAAAAAATAAGGCGCACGGCGCTCTGAATCCGCGAGCGCACCTGTCGGGTACACCCCCAACGAGCGCCGAAGTGTTGGAAAGCCGGCCAATCGCCGGGCCGCTCACGCTGCTCCAGTGCTGCCCGATGTCAGACGGCGCCGGCGCCGCAGTCGTGACCACGTTCAACGCCAGCAGTAATAGCCATGTCGAGATCATGACTAGTCAGTTCTCTTCCGGGCCGCTATGGACATCAGTCGACGATGCCCCATGGGGGTTCAGGACCGTCGCCTCTACTGCTGCACGAGCGTTCGCTGAAACTGGGCTGAGTGTTCAAGACGTTGACGTGTTCGAAGTGCACGACGCATTCACGATCGGCGAGATACTCACCCTTGAGGCAATCGGAGTCGCTGCCCAAGGCCACGGGGCGGAGCTCGCACCGTCAGGCCACACACAACTTGGTGGTCCCCAGCCAGTCAACCCGAGCGGCGGGCTGCTGTCGCGCGGCCATCCTCTCGGCTCGACTGGGCTTGCGCAAACTGCCGAACTGGTCTGGCAGCTCCGTGGCCAGGCCGCTGACCGACAGGTGGCCAATGCCGAAATCGCGCTGCTCGAGACAATGGGTGGCGGTGCAGCCGGCGTTGACGCAAATGCCTGCGTCATCGCACTACTGCGCGGGCCAACTCGATGAAACGCATTGAAAGCGACGTCGACCTCCTGTCGGCTGGCGTCGTCAGAAATCCGCATCGAACCTTTGCTGAACTCCGAGCACTTGGCGATGTCGTGTGGCTCACTCGGCATCGAGCATGGCTCTTCACCACCTACGAGGCCGTACGACTCGGGTTTCACGACCAACGTCTCTCGAGTAACCGGTTGACACCGCTTGAAGAACGACTTGATGCCGAAACCCAAGCAGCTATGGGACAGACGTTTGAGCTATTGCGTGGCTGGATGGTGTTCCATGATGAGCCAGAGCACACGCGACTGCGGGAACCACTGAGCCGCGCATTCACACCGTCACGTGTTGCCGAACTCAGACCGAGGATCGAGAAGATCGTCGACGAACTGCTTGAGCAGTTCGCATCCATCGACGAACCCGACCTTGTGCGCGACTTCGCATTCCCGCTCCCGGCCATCGTGATTGCCGAACTTCTTGGTGTACCTGCAGAGGATCGCGATGAGTTCAAGCACTGGAGCGACCAACTCGCCGCGATCGTGTTCGGCACGGCCAACCGTGCTGCGGGAGTGGAACGAGCTATTGCTGGAAGCGCCAAGTTCGTTGACTACTTCAGCGACCTGGTCGAACGCTACACCGACGCCCCCACCGACAACTTGATCTCGGCACTGATCGCCGTGACCAACGACGACCCTGACACAGGCCTCGCCCCAAGTGAACTCGTTGGGGCACTGACACTGTTGTTGTTCGGAGGCCACGAGACGACGACCAATCTCATATCCAACTCGATGCACTCGCTCCTCACTCATGATCGGCAACGTCTGTGGCTGCTCGAGCATCCTGAAGCATTACTTTCGGCGCTGGAAGAGCTCCATCGATTCGACGGCTCGACCAAGCTGATGGTCCGCGTCGTCGGCGAGGCGCACGAGCGCTCCAACGTGCACCTCGATTCCGGCCAGACCGTCTTCCTCGGTGTGCTCGGAGCAAACCGCGACCCAGCAGTGTTCGACCACCCCAACGAGCTCACACTCGACCGTCGGAACGGTCGGGCTCATCTCGGTTACGGATATGGCGGCCACTTCTGCCTGGGAGCTGCCCTCGCCCGTCTTGAGACTGAAGTCGCCATCGGGCGTCTGGTCGAGCGCTACCCCGACATCACCCTACGGCCCGGTACGAATGTGAGTTGGGGCAACGTTCTGCTCGGGCGAGGACCAACGGCGCTCCCGGTTACTCGCAGGCTGGTTCGGTAATACTCTCCCGAAGCAAAGTTGACTGCCGAATCCGCTAACGACCCGAGATCGGACCGAACGCAAGACTAATCGTCAGTAACTTGCGCCGAGACCCGCACGAGCGTCGGTTTGAATTCCGTAAGGTGGGATCGGGTAGCGCAGCCCATTTCGCGACAGTGCCTCCATTCCATTGATCGCAGTGACCAGCTGGTCACCCGTCAGTGCCATCAAAAGCTCATCATCTTGCACACCGCCGTAGCGTCGCTCGGCATAACACGGAATCGACAGACTCGGCTCACCAGTCGAAAGTGCTCTACCCCACGAGTCAGCGCAAGACGACTCACCGACGCAACCCCATTCGAGCTTCTTGTAACCCGACCACTGCAGTCCGTTGATCAGCAAAATCATCTGTCCGGGCGTGGCGTAAATCATGCAAATGTCAGGCGGGTCGAGGCGTCCCGTGCTGAGCGGCGACACGGCCATAGCTTGGTAGTGGCCGACGGGTACGACTGTCATCGCCGCCTGATGGGCCGCTGAGTCTTCGATGGTTTCGAACCAGACGCCCGCCATGTGTTGTCCGGAGTACCACTCGTCATCTTGCGCTCCGAGACCAAGCACCGCTTGGCACTGTGCGCCGACGAGGTCAGTTCCGGTGATCCCGACAGTCCAATTGAGACGCGACGCCATTGAAACAATCTGGTCCGCTGTGTGCACGTCCTTCGGCCGCCGGATCTTTGGCACTGCCTCCATCTCCTCGACGGTCCGGAACATTTTCATGCCGATTGGCGTGGTGCGAATTCGGAGCACCTTGTCAAGTCGACTCAACGCCGACGGCCAGTCGATGTCCTCGGTTGTTCCCGTACGGATATGCACCTGCTGCTCGTTCTCGCCTGCGGTCGTGTCGGTCATGCGAATATCTCCAGTTGGTCGATCGTGTTGGTCAATGGTCTTCGTCAATGGTGCGCACGATTCGGTCGATCGCGTCATCAAGCATCTGTTCTGACGTCGCGAAGTTGAGTCGAGCGACGCCCACTCCCTCGGTGCCGAACTTCGGGCCGTTCGATAGTGCAACCCCAGCGTGTTTGAGCAAGTACTCCGCCGGATCATCACCCAAACTGACACCCACAGCACCATCAGCCACTTCGGTGAAGTCAAGCCAGGCGAGATAAGTCGCTTCTGGTGCGTGGTATCCAATCGTTGGGGCGTCAGCCGCGAGACGCCGCGTGAGCTGATCGCGGCGAGCGGTGATCGTCCGTTGCGCGGCGCGCATCCACTCATCGCACTCCGTCCACGCGGTCAGCGTGCCGGCAATACCAAGCGAGCTGGGCGAGCCCTGTTGATGACCGGCCATCGATCCGAGTGCGGAGAGTAGGGGCTCGTGATCAACGTGTGCGACAGCGGTACGCAAGCCGGCGATGTTGAACGTCTTGCTGGCAGACCCAAGCGTGACAAGTCGACCGGCAAATCTCTCGTCACAAATCGCGAGAGGGCGGTGTACTGCGCCAGGGTGCAGCAACTCGCCCCAGATCTCGTCGGTGATTACGAGCAGGTTGTGACGTTCGGCGACGTCAGCGACCGCCGCAACCTCTGCTGCATCGAAAACGCGACCGGTCGGGTTGTGCGGATTGCAAAAGAGGACCACCTTGGTCGTGGCGTCGATGACGCCCTCGAGACGCGCTGGGTCGAGACGCCATCCGTAGGGATCGAGTGGACAGTCAATGCGACGTCGGCCACTGTCGGCGATGGCGTCGAGAAACGGGTAGTAAATCGGAGTGAAGACAACGACTCCGTCACCGCGTTCAGTCGTGTTCCAGAGAGCGACCTCGAGGGCGTGCAGCGCACTGGTGAACGGTCGAATCTGACGCTCGTCCGGGCGCCAGCCGTGCTGGCGTTCCTGCCAGTCGGCATATGCGGGGGCCAGCTCAGCTGAGAAAGGCCCGTAGCCCAAGTCGCCGCGCTCGACGTGGCCCTGAATGGCGTTGAGGATGGGTTGGGGAGGGTCGAAGTCCATGTCTGCCACGAATGACGGAATGACGTCGACGCTGTGTTTAGTCCACTTGATACCAACCCGCGCTCGCGCCCGCTCTTCGCTGACTGTCAGAAGACCATCTGCGAATGCATTCATTTCCGAACGCTAGCTCTCCGCGTGCACCGGTCGATCAGCGTGGTCGTCGGGGCCTTAACGTCGGGCACTCCAAGGTGTTGCGTCAAGGTGATCGGTACCGTGGCGATGTGACTCCCAAGCTGATTGCGCTCGACCTGGACGGCACCCTGCTCACATCCAGAGGCAACGTTTCGGAACGCAACGTTGCCGCCGTGCAGGCCGTGGCAGATGCCGGTTATCACGTTGTGATTGCCACGGGTCGGCCGCTCCACCTCGTTACCCACCTCGCTGACCAACTGGGCACCTCGGTCTCACATGTCGTCGGCACGAACGGGTCTATGATCGGCACGTTCCCCGACGGACAGTTACTCCGGCTGACGGGCTTCGATATCGATCTGGCGCATCGAGCGGTTGCGGCCTTCCGCCTGGGGCTACCAGGTACCGGCTTCGCTGTAGCGACTGATGCGGGACTGGCGCACGAAAGCGGCTTTGCCGAAAGGATGCCTGCCGTGGTCGACACCGATCCAATCGACGACATCCTGGCGCTGGGCGGCACCGAGGTGTTCAAGCTCTTCGCCTTCCATGACAACATGTCGGTGCCAGCGCTCCTGGGCGCGGCCCCGGCGCTGCTTCCCGAGACGCTCGCTGCAACGCACATGGGCGCCGACGCGATCGATATCGGCCCCGTAGCGATCGACAAGTGCGCAGGCTTGCAATGGGTCTGCGAGCAACTTGGCGTCAGTGCCGCCGATGTCATTGCGTTTGGTGACGAGTGGAATGACATCACGATGCTCGAGTGGGCAGGCCGGGGTGTGGCCATGGGCAATGCGGATCCCCAAGTCCGCGCTGCAGCCAACGAAGTGGCGCCGCCCAACATGGCCGATGGCGTTGCGATCGTGCTCGAACGATTGCTGAGGTAGCGGCTCAGTAGGGACGGATAGGGTTTTTGTACGTGTCGAGGTAGGTAATCTTGGCGACGTCGTCTCGCTTGGCGGGCTTGAAGTCGGTGCCCTGTGTGTAGGCGACTGGCAGGAGTCCGGCTTGGGTCATGTGATCGGGAATGCCGAGCAGCTCGGCGGCTTCGGCTTCCTTACCAAGGTGCAGCGTGGTCAAGCAACTACCAAGTCCGCGGCTACGGAGGGCGAGCTGGAAGCTCCACATCGCAGGCATGATCGAGCCCATCAGACCTGCTGCGCTGTTGGCACTGTTGTCGGTCAAACGGCCGACAATTAAGGGAATCATCAGCACGGGTACTTCACCGAGCTTTTGCGCAAGGAAGTTCGCCGAATCGATAACGCGTCCTTGCTGCGTACCGCTATCCGCCGCATCGGCCGCGGCGGCAAGATATTCGCCGCCGGCGTCGCGGTAGAGCTTGGCGAGTGCTTCTTTCTTCTCAGCGTCGCGGATAATCATCCATCGCCACCCCTGCTGGTTCGAACCGGTTGGCGCCTGAACCGCCAGCTGTAGGCACTCAAGCAGTACATCGTCCGTCACCTCGCGATCAAAGTCGAGGCGCTTGCGCACTGCACGCGTCGTTGAAAGCAGTACGTCAGTCTGGTCAAGATCGAAGTCCATATGACATGTTGTCTGATCAGTTGACCCCAGGCCGACTTCGCCAAAGTCTTCCCTCCACGTCGGGATACTCCTATGGCCTAATATTGCGCCGTCGCCGCCGATTCGAAGCACACGCTCATGGGCCCTGGCCTCGTCTACGTTTTTAATTAGGAGACGCGAAGCCGATGGATTGAATGAGCCTCTTCGTCAGCGACGGCGTTCCGGACAATGTCCACTGCATGGAGTGCACCGGCAACTGACCGGGCGGGCCCCGGTCAGCCCAGGTAGGTCTCCTCAAGGAGGCTGCGATTCGCAGCAAGATCGCTGGCCTGACCTTCAAGACGCAGCTTTCCATTGCCTAATACATAACCACGGTCGGCAATCTCCAGGGCCATATGTACATGCTGTTCGACAATCAGAACTCCGCACCCGGTCTCATCGGCGATGTTGCGAACGATCTGTAGTAGCTGCTCGACGATGATGGGCGCAAGCCCCAAACTGAGTTCGTCGACGAGCAGCACCTTGGGTTCAGACGCCAACGATCGTGCCATTGCCAGCATTTGCTGCTCGCCACCAGACAGCAACCCGGCTTTGCGTCGAGCCAGCGGCTGCAGGGCCGGAAATAGTGTGAGCGCACGGTCGCGTGCGTCGCGCCGCACTGCTCGATCGCCGGTGGAGCCGAGGCGAATGTTCTCCTCTACTGTTAGGTCGAAGAACAGCGAACGGTCCTCGGGAACGTGCGCCACTCCGCGTCGAGGAAGAAGGTGCGGCCGCACACCGACGATCGTTGCGCCGAGTACATCCACTTGGCCTGCGATGGGTGCGAGGAGGCCTGAGAGCGTCAGCAAGGTGGTGGTTTTGCCGGCGCCGTTCGGGCCGAGAAGTGCCACTACCTCACCTGCACCGACAGTCAGAGACAGGTTTCGAACGATCGGGACACCCCCATAGCCAGCCGACAGGCCCTCGACACTGACCACCGGCTGTGCCGTCATCGGCTGCCATCTTTGTGTTGGGTGCCGAGGTATGCCTCAATTACTGCGGGATCATTTCGTATTGCTGTCGGAGATGCACTCGCGATGACCGAGCCGAAGTCAATCACGTTGATGTGGTCGCAGACATCAAGTATCAGGCCCATGTCGTGGTCGACGAGCAGCAGCGCCGTGCCATCGTCAACGACCTTGCGCAGCAGCACACCAAGCGCCCTGCTTTCGTCGGTGTCAAGCCCAGCGGCGGGCTCATCGAGCAGAACAAGCCGGGGGGCAGCAGCAAACGCGCGCGCCACGCTGATCAAGCGACGCCTCCCGTGGCTGAGTTCGGCCGGCAGGCGATCTGCCAGGTCAGTAAGGTCCATCATGTCGAGAATTTGAGCTACGCGATCAGATGCTTGCGCTGCGCGTCGACGAGGTGCGACAACGTCGGTGAACAGGGCGTGCCAGGTGGGCCATTCGGCTGCGGCAAGCAGGTTGTCGCGCACCGTGAGATCTTCGAACAGTTCAAGCGACTGAAAAGTACGCGTGAGACCCGCTCGTGCGCGGGTGCTCGGACTGGCCCGCGTGATATCTCGACCGTCGAAGGTGACCGACCCTTCAGATGCGGGGGTATAGCCGGTGATTGCATCGATGAATGTGGTCTTGCCCGCTCCGTTTGGGCCGATAAGGCCCACAAGTGCCCCTTCGGCACAGTCGAGATTGATCGCATTGTTCGCGCGCACGCCGCCGTAGGTCACGGTTACGCCACGCGCCTCAAGTAGTGCCATTAGGCAATCACCCCTACGGAACCACGAGCGGCGAACCGAGCCCGGATACCGCCAGCGATCCCTTCAGGGTTCGATACCGCCATCACGATCAACAACACACCGCCGATCAGCGCTTCCCACTGGCCGACGCTGCCTGTCGCTTGGGATAAAGCGTAAAAAGCAACGCCTGATGTCGCTAGCAAACCAGCGGTCACGGCACCACTCACACAAGTGATGCCGCCAAGGTAGGCGACAGCGAGCACGGTGAGCGACGCGATCGTGCCGAACGACGACTCCGACACGCTGCCAAACCGGTAGGCAATGAGACAACCACCGAGGCCGGCGATGAACGACGAGATAGCGAAGACCTGCAGCTTCACCCGTGCGACATTAATGCCTGCGGCGCTCGCAGCTCGCTCGTTGGATCGCACCGCCAACATGCGACGGCCAGAGCTGCTGCGTTGGATATTCGACACGGCGAGGGCAAGGATCGACGCAACCAACAGCAGGAAGATGCCGAAGATCGGTCGCGAAGCCTGGTCTCCCAAGATCAAGCCCAGGTCCCAGCCAAACAATTCAGGATTCGGGATCTGGGCTCCGCCGGTCGACGCATCGCCTACGTACTTCGGGTTCTTGAAGACGAACTCGGTGATGGCGACTCCACCTGCCAGCGTGACTATGGCCAGATTGGTGCCGCGCACCCGCAGTGCGGGCAGGCCGACGGCTACCCCGAACATCATTGCGACGAGTGACGCCAAAATCGGGGCGATCGGAAACGGCACGTTCCATTCGATTGCAAACTTCGAGAGCGAGAACCCAGAGACGCCAGCGAAGGCCATCTGGGCCAGCGATGTCTGACCACCGAAACCAGTGAGCACAACGAGTGACAGCGCAAGAACGATACCGATCAAGGACGTCATGATTGCTCCCCGCCACAGCGGTCCTAACAACAACAGGGCCGCCGCCGCCGTTGCTATCGGAACGACGACCGTCAGCACGTTGACCTTTGCGGCAGGCACTGCCGGAAGCGTCCACGTCGACACGGCCGCTCGGTCGGGCAGCCTCTCGCCGAGCAAGATCATTGCGCCGATGATGATGATGAACGGCAATCCGTCGCGCGCCCCGTACTGTGGGAACCAGCTGAAGTCACCCTGGAACTTCGTAAACGACGACTGCGCCATTCCGATCGCCAACCCGGTGATGACCGTCGGCCAAATCGAACAAAACCGCCCGACCATTGCTGCACCGAGTGCAGGGATGAGAAACGCAAAGGTGAAAACCGTTGAGGAGAGCTGAATCATCGGTGACGCCATGATCACTATGAACGCCCCCAGCACGGATGCCGCAACGAAAGTCGCTGAAGCGAGCAGTGCAGGCGAATAGCCGAGAAGCACTGCTCCTTTTTCGTTCTCGGCTGCAGCTCGGACGACGAGGCCCACTCGGGTAAAGCGCTGGATGATCCACAGCGCTGCCGCGATGACGATCACCAGCGCTGCAAGCCAGAGCCCGTCACGTGGGACAGTGACGTCAGCCATGATCGTCACCCGCTCGCGCGGCAAGATCGGTCCGACACGCAATCCTGCGTTGTCTGTGAAGCGTCGATCGATCAGCGAAATAACAACGATGACCACGCCGATGCTGGCGACGATGTTCGCTAGTGCCGGCGCTTGCGCGAGTGGCCGAAAGACGACGAGGTGAAGCAGTAAGCCAAGCCCTGCCGCCGTCAGTAACGCCAGCAGCATCGCAGGCCAGAATCCGACATCTTGTGCGAAGTGATAGCGCTCGGGTAGGCCGGGGATCGGGAATGGATACGCACCGCGGCGGAGGTCCGCGTAGACGTAGCCCGCCCACGTGGCCATTGCGCCAAAGGAGAAGTTCACCACACCCGAGCCCTGATGCGTGACGAGTAAGCCTAAGCCGAAGCCTGCGATGATGGCTCCCGCCGTGCTTCCGAGAAGCATGAAGAAGAGGTAGTCAGTCATGTCCGCGCCACATCCATAATCTCTTCAACATCACCAAGATGTGACCAGTCAGGGCAGGTAGTCGACGACCGAGATCGCTTCGAAGCCGGGCACAGTTTCGATCTCCCCGCCGGCCAAATACTCTCCGATCGGGAACTGAAAACTGCACACGCTCGGATAAGACTCCGACAAGCCGCACGACAGCACGTTGTCGTTGGGAAAGTTCTGTAGGTTTGTCGACGTGCTGAGACGGTCGTAAATCGCCTGGCCCGTCACCTCACCGCCTTCAGCCACCACTGCGTTGGCGACACGCGCAAGGGTCATCACCTGACCGATACCAAGCGCTCCGAGTCCGAGTGATGTCGACGACGCCTCGCCGTACTCGGGCTCGAGAAGCTCAGCGAAGGCCTCTGACGCAGGCGTGCCCGAAGGTGAACCGACGCCGACATAATTCCAACCGATGGCGTCATCACCAACAACGTCGATGACGTCGGCACTTCCGCAGATAGCAGTTGAGATCATTGGCGTGTCAATGCCAAGCAGGACTCGACCGCGCACCGCGCCGATACAGCCGGCGTCGTCGTACAACGAGACGAGCACGTCAGGTTCGTCACTGTTCGCTTCGCGAATTAGGCCCTGGAATCCGGCGTCGGTCTCGACTGCGCCACCCTTAATCGACACATAGGAGAGGCCAGCCTTGTCGAGCGCACCAGTGAGCGCCGCCTCCGAACTGTTGCCACCAGCACTGTCAGCGCTGATGACTCCGACCGTGGAGGCTCGGTAATGCTCAACGGCGAGAGCCGCAATCGCGGCCATCGTGGTTGCATTACCGCCGGTGAGGAATAGCGCATCAGCGGTGTAGTCAGGCGGGAGGATCGGCAACGCTCCAAAGACCGGGATCCCGGATGCAGCGAACGTNTCATAGCCCGGGAACAGGTCGAGTCCGAGCATGACAAAATCGACGCCCTTACCGCTCAACTCCTGCGCGCATGCCTGTGAGGTCTCAGGGGACCCGGCTGCTGCACAGTGCTCAATCTGCACTGGTCGACCACCCATTCCACCGTGTTCGTTGAGGTAAGTAACAGCGAGGTCGGTATCAGTTCTCATCTCGGGAAAGTCGAGGCCTGGGGTCCCTTCGGTGTTGACCATCCCAATGACAATTGGGTCACCAGCAGCCGGACCGAGCGACTGAAAGTCAGCTGGACCGAACTCGCCGCTANTGTCGCTTTCGGATTCACCTGTAGTGTCGNCCNGGTCAGTTTCTGCCGGCGCTGCCGTGTCGGGAGCGGCCTCCTCAACAGCATCGCCGACGCTGTTGTCGTCACCCGACTCTTCGAACGTTACGGATTCGTCGATCGTCGAGGCACCGGCGTCGGGAGACGATGAGCCGTCACCGGGCCCGCTGGAGCACGAGCATGCAATAAGGCCAATGACAACGACNGCGAGGGCCAGCGAGCGATTGCTCATCATCACGACATGACCGAGTCCGGAACCCAGCTGCCGTGAGCACCGTACGGCACCCGTCGCGGCAGGTGAACGGTCGCCACCGGCGGCGCCGAGAAATCCTGCGAGTCAATGATCAATAACCGAGACTGATCAGAAGTCGTGTCGTGGGACAGGCTGATAACCCAGCCCTCGTCTTCCTCGGCGTCAGATGCCGCTGGGGCGAAAACAGGTTCAGCACCGCGGACTCCATCACCGAGTTGGTGCTCGGTACATGCGCCGGTCTGCAAGTCGTACTTCCAGAGTGCCGAGCCGTACACCGGTTCCTCCGCGTTACCTTCGCCAGCCAGGGCCATCAGATAGCCGTACCGTGCATCGAGACCAACACGCCGGTCATCGACACGACCAAAGTCGCCCGGTCGGTCATCNACCTGGGTCTCGGTGACCGTGCCTGCGTTGAGGTCAATCTCCCAACGCCACAAGCGACCGACTTCAGCGTAATCATCGTTGCCTGAACCAAACGCTTCGTCCTGACGCGACACGTTGAGAACGATCGTGCTGCCCTCTTCATGAGCATTGACCGGATGAAACACGTAGCACGGATCGATCTCAAACCAACGTACGTCAGCATTGGTGCCCGTGCGAGGCATCACGCCGAGGCGGGCACCGGCATCGCGGTTGAATTTAAACGGCAGGCCCGTTTCGAGTTCCGCAAGGTCGAAGCACACGGGGAGGTCCATAAAAACGACATAGTTCCGCGTGACGTTGAAGTCGTGCATCATCACGATATTCGGCAAGTCAATGCCCTCAAACTGCACCAGTTCACCATCAGGNCTGACTCGTATGTACTTGAGGAACGGTGCTTCGTAATTGAGGTAGCTAAATGCGATCAGCTCACCCGTAATCGGGCACACCTTCGGATGGGCCGTCATCGGGCTGGCAAGCGCACCGNCATAGTTCTGCACACCAAGTGTGTTGAGGTTGCTGTCCGCTCGCCAAGGCCAGTGCCCCTCTTCCAGACAAAGCAATTCGCCGTTGTGCGCAAGCACATGTGTGTTACCAGTGCCTCGGGTGAGGTCTCCCATTGCGTCCATCGGATCCGCAAGCGGGTCGGTGATGTTGGGCGTCTTGACGAACCGGTTGCGGTACCACTCGGCCTTGCCATTCGCGAGGCGGACACCGTGCAACATGCCATCACCAAAAAACCAGTGTTTCGACGTACCCGTCGACGGATTCGGGCCCGTCCGCACGTACGTGCCGACGAGTTCAGGGGGGATGACACCGTCGACGCGTAACTCAGTCTCAGCGATCTCATCGAGGACCGGGGCCCAGTTGTTGCGAAGGTGCCACGGCAAATCGGTGGCGCTGGTAGGAGCTAGCGATTCAGTGCTCATGAACAGACGGTAACAGCTTCGCATGGCTTGAATTTACCGGCAGTAATATTTCGACTGGACTGCCGGAGTGCGATGCAGCCGTTGGTACCTTGACGTCATGGTCCGACTTCCCGACACCGCTGAAGCGGTACGCCGCAGGCCGGGTCGACCCAAAGGAGACAGGGNGCTCGCAACTCGNGAGCAGCTGCTCGACGCGGCCGAGCGAATGATTTCNGAGCACGGACCAGGCGCCACGATGGAGCAAATCGCCGCTGCAGCGACGGTCACCAAGCCAATCCTGTACCGCACGGTCGGCGACCGCGCTGCCCTGGTTAACGCNCTATCCGAGGCAATGATCGATCGGATTGCGGCCGCTATCGGCAACGCGTTGACGGGCCACATTCAGCCGCGCGAGCAGTTTGAAGCTGCCGTCCGGGGCTACCTCGGCGCCATTGATGCGGATCGAAACCTCTTNCTCTTTGTAAACACGGGACGACAGGAGACCAATGAGCTGCGGAGACTGGTCGATCGGTCGGCAACGTTGATGATCGAACTGTTCAGTGCCGCACCAGGCCTGCAGACTCCGACGATGGCGCGAACGTGGGCATACTCGATCTTGGGTGCCTTCCAAGTCGTGACAGTGATGTGGCTGGGAAGTGATTACAGCGACCGTGACACCATCGCTGCGGACTTAACCACGTTGCTCTGGCCCGGCATCGAACTCGCTGGCACCGCCGAATGACCGCCTAGCACGAAAGCCCGCCCCGCACTTACCGATCCGACGCCTTCAACTCGACTTGCGCGCCAGACAGNCCCGCCCGGGTTGCGTCGCNAGCCACTAGGCCAGCCCAGCCGTCGGTTGTGGCGCCNCAAACAGTCAGTGCCCGCAGCTGGTCGGCCTTGTCACGCCCCGTCGCAATCTACAACTAACCAGTTCTACGAATCCTGGGGCAGCAAAATCTGTGCTGCGCTAGCGCACTGTCATGCGGCCGTCAGGTAGGGCAATCGAACACCGACCAAGATGCGGAACAGGAACTGATTCCAAAGTCGTTTCGCGTCGTTCAGTTTCTTTCGAGGCCCTGCCTGGCGATCTCGGCCCTGACCTCGTTCATGTCGATTGCCTTGACCCGGCCAATCAGATCGTCGAGCGCATGACCCGGTAAAGCTCCGGGCTGCGACAACAGTTGGATCCCGTCGCGGAAAATCATCAGCGTCGGGATCGAACGGATCTCTAGCGCTCCGGCAATGNCGTGCTCTGCTTCGGTGTCGATTTTTGCGAAGATGATGTCAGGGTTCTCTTCCGATGCCGCTTCAAAGATCGGTCCGAATGCCTTACATGGCCCACACCATTCAGCCCAGAAGTCGACCAACACGATTCCGTCGCCTTCGACGGTGGCGTCAAAGGCGTCGCTTGTGAGGTCGATGGTTGCCATGAGAAACTCCTTTTGAGGCGTTGTTGTTCGTCAACGCTCGCTGGCCGNCCCGTATTCCAACGGATACGCCACGCCTCCGACGGTTGCGTCGGCCCAGCTGTCGGGCATGCTGAAGCTGTGTCAACATCACGCTGCGTTCCCCTGTCTATTCTNGATCTGGCAATCATCGGCAGAGACGAGACCGCGTCGGATGCGTTTGCCGCCAGCGTGGCGCTTGCCCANACAGCTGAGCGGCGCGGATATCAGCGGGTTTGGTACGCCGAGCACCACAACATGGCATCGATCGCGTCATCAGCAACGAGCGTGCTCATCGCGCACGTTGCGGCGCAGACTACGACGATTCGCCTCGGCTCCGGCGGCGTGATGTTGCCGAACCACTCGCCGCTCACGATTGCCGAACAGTTCGGCACTCTCGCCACTTTGCATCCGGGCCGCATCGACCTCGGCCTGGGTCGGGCCCCCGGCAGCGACCAAAGCACGATGCGCGCCATGCGTACAGACCTACGATCGTCAGACCGCTTCCCCGATGATGTCCGCGAGTTGCAGGGTTACCTTGGAGAGACNTCGCAGGTTTCCGGCGTCNTNGCTGTTCCGGGTGCTGGCACCAACGTGCCGTTGTACATCCTCGGATCATCCATATTCGGTGCCCGCCTCGCTGCTGCTTTTGGCCTTCCGTATGCATTCGCCTCTCACTTTGCGCCAGGCCACCTCCTTGATGCGGTCGCAACCTATCGCAACGAATTTCAGCCGTCTGAACAACTCGCCGAGCCTTACGTCATGGCAGGTGTCAACGTGATCGCTGCAGAGTTTGCAGATGACGCTGAGCGCCAGCGCGTCACGGTTTCGCGGCGCCGCATTGCTCGTTTCGTCACCCGCGGCCACTTGCTGTCCGACGACGAAGCCGACGAAATGCTCGCTTCACCTCAGGGCCAGCAAATCGCGCAGATGATGCACTACACCGCAGCAGGTACACCTGCGATGGTAAAGGACTACCTCGACACATTCGCCGACGCCGCCGGTGTCGATGAGTTGATAACGGTGCACCCCGCTCCCACCGTGGCAGAGCGTCTCAACTCCGTTGAGCTACTCGCCGATGCGAACGACCCTGTCAGCGTCTAACCAGGCAGGGTTCTGCTAGGACCAGAGTCCGACGTCACCCCACGACAACTCAGTGAAGGTCGTCTCTCAGCTCTGCTCGATAGCAGGCAACACTTCGAAGAGATCGCCGATTACCGCATAATCGGCTTTGACCACCATGTTGGCGGCGGGATCAGTGTTAATCGCAAGGATCTTCTTCGCCGCCTTTGCGCCAACCCAATGCTGGATCGCACCGCTGATCCCGCACGCTACGTACAATTGCGGTGCAATTCGTGTGCCAGTCTGGCCGACTTGGTCGCTGTGCGGCCGCCACCCGTTATTAGTGACGGCACGGCTGCAGCCGACGACACCGCCGAGCTTGGTAGCGAGTGCTTCAAGCACATCGAAACCTTCCGCCGAGCCGACACCCCGGCCACCACCGATCACAATCGGTGCTGTTGCTAACGACAGTCCTTCGGACAACACGACGCGGTCCTGAATCACCGAACGGCTCGTCCACGCAGGCACCTCGACCGACAACTCAGAAATCGTCGCAGTCGCCCCGGGAAGTACCTCGGATGCCTCGACAGCATGCGGTGCGACCGAGACCATCGGCATCGACGACGCCAAGCGCGCCTCTTCATTCAGCGAGCCGCCCCACTGAACACGTGTAATTTCCCACTCAGCGGCAGTTCTCACCTCAAGGCAGTTCGCCACGAATGGCAGATCTAACTCTGCGGCTGCGTACGCCAGCACCTCGTTACCCCGGTCAGTACCGCAGGCCACAATTCCGCTCGGAGACAACTGACCAACGGCAGCCGAAACGACAGCCCCGTACAACTCTGGGCCATAGTCTTCGGCACCCGAAAAGAGGTGACATGCTGCCGCACCATGAGCAGCACATGCCCCAGCGAGGTCTGATGCGACAGCCCCGATTAACAGAGCTTCAACGTCCTCGCCCAATTGGTCAGCTATCGATCGGGCAAACGCAAGTGCTTCCAGTGATGCATCAGCCATCGCACCTTGGTCATGTTCAACGACAACAAGCACACTCATGACCACAACCCCAGTTCCTTCAGCAATTCAACAACAGCAGGGGCCGCAGCAGCACCCTCTCCAAGGACGACCGTCTCGGAAACCTTCTCTTCAGGCCGGTTCAGTCGAACCATCGTCTGCGCCCCAGGCAACGCCGTGGAACCGGTCACGTCAACGGCAAGCTTTTTTGAAGCAAGTCGCCCACGCATCGTCGGATATCGGGGCCACGTAATGCCCTCCTTCACACCAATCGCACAGGGCAAAGGCAGGTGATACACCTCCATGCCAGAGTCAATCTCGCGTTGAGCCTCAAGAACTGTGCCGTCCTCGGAGACTGACACACCCTTGATCGCATTTACCATCGGTCGGTCAAGCGCCCGCGCCGTGCGGACGCCTACCTGAAACCCTCCGGTGTCCGCCGACTCGTTACCGAAAATGATGACGTCAAAGGTGCCATCGACTTCCTCAATCGAGCGGATCGTCTCGATGAGCGCCGTCGCCGTTCGCTGCGGATCCCAGCCCATCGTTCCAACGTCGACGAGCGTCGCCTTGGTGATTCCAATCGACGCCGCCCACCGACACTGCTCCTCGGCCTCTGCGACACCGAGCGTCAGAACATGCGATTCACCACCGTGTTTCTCAACCAATTGCACTGCTAACTCAAGAGCACACTCTTCGTGCGGGCTCATCGTGTGACCAAGGTTGGTCGCATCGACGGCCTGGCCATCATCGGTGATGTTGATCTTGGCGCCGGGCGCCGGCACCCGCTTCACACAAACAAGAACCCTCATATCAGCTCTTGAGACGTGAGTCAGTCGGGTCGAACGGGCCGTCGGTACCGACGACGGTAATCGGGAAGAACTCGTTCATGTACACCGTCTGCAGCTTCGTGCCGGGCACGGCCATCTCACGCGGGACGTAGCCCATCAGGATCATTTTCTCAACCGAGGGGCCGTAGCCCGCCGTGGTTACCCGACAAACACGCTGGTGTGAGTCCATGAGCGTGTTGCCGTCAAGATCGCAGATCGGCTCGTTACCACCTTGCATCCAACGGATGCGGCCATGCGCGTCGGTCTGGTCGTCCACGGTCATTGTTACCATTAGCACTTCGGGATCGCCTGCCTCGCGGGCACCGAGGTAGGCGTCCTTACCGATGAAGTCTGCCGACTTCACCTTGGGACGGGCGAGGCCAGCTTCGAGCGGGTTGTACTCGCTCTCAAGCTCGGCGCCCTGCAAGCGGTATCCCTTCTCGATGCGACCCGAGGTGCCGTACACGCCGCCGCCGGTGGCGCGGATACCGAGGTCAACACCTGCCTCCATCAGCGCATCCCACAGCTTTGGAGCATCATCCCAGGCCACGTAAATCTCCCAGCCGGAGTCGCCGACATACGAAATGCGGAACAGCGTCGCGCCGATCTCACNGTCGCCGACACGCAGTTGTACATTCCGGAGCGACCCGTACGGCGANCCGTCAAACGANAGGTCCGCATCNGTCANCTTCGCAACAACGGCAGGAGCATTCGGGCCCCAGACCCCNAGGGTCGAGGTGTCGAGCGTGCGGTCAGTCACTNTGACCGAGCCGTCCTTCGGCATGTACTTCTTTATCCAGGCAAGGTCGCGACCACCGTCGAACACCCCGGTCACAACGTTGACGACGTCCTCACTGATGCGATGCATCGTGAGGTCAGAGTGAAAACCACCGTCAGGCGTGAGCCACGGCGTGTACGTTGCGCGGCCGGGAGCTGAGATCTTGTTGACCGATAGATAGTCGGCGAACTCGATCGCACCGGGTCCAGACAGCTCGAAGATCTGAAACGCTGACAGATCGACAACGCCGCAGTTCTCACGCATGTTGAGGTGCTCGCCAACGGTGATCGGACTCCACCAGCGGTTGTCCCACTCAACTTCGCGTTCTTTAACGCCATAACGCTCGACGAGGTCGGCATTGCTGCCGTACCACTGTGGACGCTCCCAGGAGCGAGCCTGGAAGAAGAAGGCGTCGAGCGCTTCTTGGCGCGAGAAAAGGGGGCTGACCTGGAGGTTGCGGCGATTTTCCCATTGCTCCGCCGGGTGCACGATGCCGTAAGTCTTGTTGAAGTGTTCTTCGGCCCGCGACCAGATGTGATCCTCGTTACGCTCGTGGTCGTAGAACCGTGCGATGTCTGCGCCGTGCGCGTCGATCACTCGGGGGTAGCCGTAAGTCATCCACTCGGCGACGACCTGCGCCATGCCCGGGCCTTCCTTCACCCAAACGGCAGCCGCCGACCAAAGGTTACGCACTTCGGTGGTCTCGCCGAGGCACGGCATCGCGTCAGGCGTGAGCGAGAGTAAACCGTTGATCGCGTACTTAATCTCGGCGTCGCCAAGCATGTCCATTAACTCGATCGCTTCTTCCATCTGCTGGTCGAAGTCATCAGGCGTGAACGGCATCTCAGTCGGGCTGAGTGCCGCTTCCTCGTTCGAGGGGATGTCGTCAGGGTGATGCAGAATCGGACGGTGAGCATATGAGCCCACTTCCATCGAGCCCGAAGATTGCCGTTCGTAACAGAACGTGTCCATGTCGCGAACAATCGGGTAGCTGATCTCGCTTTGCGTTTCGGCAAGCACGTCCATCGGGCCAACGTCAGCCATCTGGTGCACAGCAGGCACGAGCGGGATCGTTGCGCCAGCCATGTTTGCTACACGGTTCGACCAAACACCGCAAGCCACGACGACATATTCGGCCTCGATCCGGCCCTTGTCCGTGACGACGGCTGTGACCTTCTGGAGACCAGTGCCGGGCTCGTCTTCAGTTTCGACGTCCAGGACCTCGGTGTTGGCGAACACCTTGAGCCCAGCCTTGTCGATGGCCTCGTTGCGGAACAGGGTGCCGGTGTCGAGGGAGTCGACAACGCTGACTGTCGGGCAGTGGAAGCCTCCAAGGATCACATCGTCGTTAACGAACGGGACAAGTTCTTTAACTTGCGCTGGCGTTAGCAACTCGGCTTCGACACCCCACGCTTTCGCGGACGTCATACGACGATCAAACTCGTCCATCCGCTCTTGGGTCCGGGCGACCTCAATACCACCCGAGTCAACGCTGCGCTCGACATTGCGGTACTGGTTGGCGCTCTGCACTCCGAGGAGCGCCATCTCTTTGTTGTGATCAACCGGGAAGATGAAGTTTGACGCGTGCCCTGTCGATCCACCTGGGTTCGGCAGCGGGCCCTTTTCGAGGAGCACCATGTCCGTCCAGCCAAGTCGAGCCAGGTGGCCGACCAAGCAGTTTCCGACAATGCCGGCGCCGATAACGACGACTTTGGCGGCGGGTGGGACAACTTGTTCGCTCATGACATGCTCTTTCCAACGCGGAGGTCGAGTTGTTGATCACACCAACTCAACTCTTGACAGTTGTGATATATCAACAGAGTATGAGGGCCGTGTCAACAGCTATGTCGATTGAAGAACCGTTACCGCTGTCCCTCGCCGAACGCGCCTACGACGAAATCCGACGGATGATCATCCGCCTCGAACTTGCGCCTGGTGACGTCGTTCGTGAAGCAGACCTTCAAGTTGTGCTCGAAATGAGCCGAACGCCGATTCGCGAGGCACTCCAGCGGCTCGCTCGCGACCACTTCGTCACCGTGATTCCGCGGCGCGGCATGTTCGTCAGTTCGATCAATGTCGACGAACTCTCGATGCTCTACGAGACCCGCGCCGTCATGGAGCCTTATGCGGCACGACTCGCCACGAAACGCGGCACCGCAGCCGACTGGGCTGAAATGGCTGACGTGCTAGCCAAATTACAGCAACCCGGCAAGGCGCCCGCCGAGCTTCTCCAACTCGACCGGCGCTGCCATGAGATCATTTGGCGCGCCTCGGGCAATCGCTTTCTTACCGCCAACCTTGATGTCTTATATGCACAGAGTGATCGGCTTTGGCATATGTACCTCGCTGANGTTCACGACATGGCCCACGCTGTCGACGAACACGCNGAGATCCACGATGCCCTACGCAGNGGCGATGCCGAGCAGGTCGCTGAGCTTGTCGAAGCNCACGTCAANAGCTTCGACGCACAAGTCCGCNCAGCAGTGACCGCCCGCCTGACTTCACCGCTGGGATGACTCNGCTGTCCTGTCGAGCGATGCGNCGCATCGAGTGGTGGTCGTTANCCATCCTGCGAGACTGGTCTGATGACCGAACTCGAGTTNATTACCGATCACTGGTACCTCGAGGATCTGCCCGGCGACCCTGACGACCGAAATGTGCGCCGCCAGGTGAATGGTGCTGCGTGGTCTCGTGTAGCTCCAACTCCGACAGCTGATCCAACGCTCATCGCACACTCTGCAGAAATCGCCACCGAACTCGGCATCAGCGCGACCGTTGTGGCCAGTCAGCAGTTCACTCGCACGTTCTCCGNCAACGAGGTGCCCGCCGACATGATGCCGTTCGCTATGACCTACGGTGGGCACCAGTTTGGAAACTGGGCCGGACAACTCGGTGATGGACGAGCAATTGTGCTCGGCGAAGTNACCACACCGAGCGGCAGTCACCAAGTNCTCCAATTGAAGGGTGCCGGACCTACNCCGTACTCGCGCGGCGCCGATGGCCGCGCCGTGCTGCGCAGCTCNATACGCGAGTTCCTGTGCAGCGAGGCCATGCACCACCTTGGGATTCCAACCACGCGAGCACTCAGTCTCATGCTCACTGGCGACGAGGTCGTGCGCGACATGCTCTACGACGGACACCCTGCACCGGAACCCGGAGCCGTTGTCTGCCGCGTTGCGCCGGGCTTCGTCCGGTTCGGACATTTCGAGCTGCCAGCCTCCCGCGGCGAGGTCGACCTCCTCCGACAGTTGGTCGAGCACACCGTCCACCGCTATTTTCCCCACCTCCTGGTGGGGGAAGCCGNCNATGGAAAAGCCGGGATGGAGCCAATCACTGACGATGTGATCACGGCATGGTTCCGCGAAGTCATGGAGCGCACTGCCGATTTGATGGTCGGCTGGATGCGCGTCGGTTTCGTACACGGCGTGATGAATACCGACAATCTCTCGATTCTCGGGCTCACCATCGACTACGGCCCTTACGGATGGCTCGAAAACTTTGACCCNGGCTGGACACCAAACACCACCGANGCAGGCAGCAANCGTTACCGCTACGGCAACCAGCCCAATATTGGGCAGTGGAATCTCAGTCGGCTCGGCGGAGCGCTTGCNTCGCTCGTCGACGACGTTGCCCCGCTCCAATCCGNNNTCGACGATTATCCCNNCCGTTTCNGCAACGCCTGGGATNCCGCACTNNCTGCAAAACTCGGACTTACGGACGTNGCGCTCAACGTTGACGTGCGCCGCGAACTCGCNAACGAACTNCTCGAGATCTTGCCGCTCGTCGAGACCGATATGACGATCTTNTTCCGCACACTCGGTGACATCAACGTCACCGAAATCGATACCACGGTCACCGACGACGTACTCATGCAGCGGCTGCACGGCGCCTACTACACCGTTTCAGAACTCAGCGGCGAGGTTCTGGCGCGAACGGCTGACTGGTTCCGGCGCTATGTCACGATCAGCGCNACGACCAACCGCTCACCGGACGAACGCCGCGCTGAAATGCACGCCGTCAACCCNAAGTACGTCCTGCGCAACTACCTCGCTCAGTTGGCAATTGACAAAGCTGACGCCGGGTCATACGACATGATCGACGAACTCCTCGACCTGNTCCGTCGTCCATANGACGATCAGCCAGGCCGCGCCGAGTACGCCAGACTTCGCCCCGACTGGGCCCGTGAGCGCGTCGGTTGTTCGATGCTGTCATGCTCATCGTGACCAAGNGACATGANGTCCGGCGNTTCNCCGGCAATTTCAGACCGTGTGTCACACTTTGTNCATGACCGACAACGGGAGNGACGGCGAGCCGGATCTCTGGGCCAACACGGGAAATCTCCCCCCGGTTCCNCCGANAGCCACCAACAAAACCGANACCAGGACGCCCGGCGTGGCTCATTCCCGGCGCAATTNCATTGAGCGTCGGNGCGCTCGGCGCCCTTNCGATCTTTNTGATCATNGGGAGTGGTGATGACGACACGATTTCNACCGACGNGTCNACGANCACGACGATCGCCNCCGAAACGANCGNNGCTCCTGAGACTACGCTGGCGAGNGAGACCACCNTCGCGCCGGAAACGCTGGTGACTCCNCCGACCACGGTNGGCAGCGAGACCACCGTCGCATCGGAGTCAACCATAACTCCAGAGACGACGGTTCCTCCGGCCTCGGTGACCCCTACTACTGCACCGCCAGAAGGCACTGCGCCTGCCGCTCCCGGCACGGCTCTGGTCGCTGGAACTGTGTACGAAATCGTTCACGCCTGCACCACAAGTCCAGTTCCGGGATATCAGGTCACGAGCTTTGTCGCCGTTGCTGAGTTCGGCCCGTTGGTCATTGAGCAAGGCATTGACGACAGCAACGCTTTTGGTCTGTACTCCGAGGCAGGCATCGCGCTTGATACCCGCGACTACACCGATTTGGGTGACGACGGGTTTGCGATGTTGGTGTTAGCAGGTGACGGCTCCTTCGAAGTCTCCGCGAATCCCAGCGGTCTCACCACTGTGGAATGCGCGAGCCTTGGTACGGTTCGCCTCAGCGACCCGGCA
>PASB01000041.1 GCA_002711735.1 Ilumatobacter sp. | reverse complement strand
CCGATTCGGAAACTCTCGGATGTACGCCTCGGTGGTGTCTTGGCCGCTGAGGTTCGCGTCGTGGATCGATCTCATTGTTCTTACTTCCTCCGGTACTGCCTGGTCGCGGCCTCATGATAAGGCTTGCTGCCGATTGTCTGCGCTGAGGTATGTAACCTCCCGCGATGATTCGCGTGGCATTCATTGGAGCTGGCAGCACGGTTTTCACCCAAAATTTGATTGGGGACCTGACAGCGTTTCCCGAACTCCAGGGCCGATTGAGCTTCTCGTTGCATGACATTGATGAGGAGCGACTCCGGACGTCAGAGATCGTTGCAAACCGAATCGGAGAGGGTCTTGATGCACCGATGACGGTCGATGCCACCACCGACCGTCGGCGAGCCCTCGATGGCGCAGACTATGTGATCACAATGTTCCAGGTTGGTGGCTACCGGCCCTCCACTGTGGTTGATTTTGAGATTCCCGAGCGGTACGGGCTGCAGCAGACAATCGCCGACACGCTCGGTATCGGCGGCATCATGCGGGGACTCCGCACCGTCCCGGAGTTAGTTGAGGTTTCGCGTGACATCAGCGAGCTCGCCGGTGATGCGGTCTTGCTCAATTACGCCAACCCAATGGCCATCAACATGTGGGGGCTAGCTGAACTCGGAAGCCACCCTGGGTTCGGTCTGTGCCACTCGATCCCTTTGACCGCAGAGGACCTTGCGCATGATCTCGGATTGCCCGTCTCTGAGCTGGACTACACCGCAGCTGGGATCAACCACATGGCCTTCTATCTCGAGCTGCGGCACAACGGCCGCGACCTGTATCCCGAGCTCAAGTCAATTCACTCGACTCCCGATGACGCGCCAAGGCGAGGCGAGTGGGATCTTCCAGATGCTGTTCGCTACGAGGTGATGCGCCGACTCGGGTACTTCGTCGCAGAGTCAAGCGAGCACTTTGCGGAATACACACCGTGGTTCATCAAGCGCGACCGTCCTGATCTCTTAGACGAGTACCGAATCCCCCTTCGCGAGTACATCAGGCGTTGTGAGGTTCAGAACGCTGAATGGGAAGCGCTTCGCAGTCGCCTGGTCGACGAGCGAGAGGAACTGCATGTCCCCCGAAGTAACGAATTCGCGCCGCAGATCATCCACAGCATCGAAACAAACACTGAACGCGTGGTCTACACCAACGTGCCCAACCGCGGCTACATCGAAAATCTTCCGGATGGCTGCATTGTGGAGGTACCGACAAAAGTTGACGGGGCCGGATTGGTGCCGCAGCCAGTCGGGCGGTTGCCGCCTCAGCTTGCGGCCATGATCCAGACCAATCTGGGGCCGCAGAGCCTGACTGTTGAGGCATTGAAAACGGGTGACCGCGCGCACGTCTACCACGCTGCGATGCTCGATCCGCACACCGCAGCCGAGCTAGACCTCGGGCAGATCCACGAGATGGTCGACGATCTTCTCGACGCCCACGGAAACTACATCCCGGCGGCCTTGCGCTCTCAGTAATAAGGCCGTGCTGCAGCTCTCCCACGAGGGCCCGCTGCCGGATAACCCGTGCGACGAGCCCTTGAGGGGGTTGGCCCTCCGCCAGATGTGATCGACTCTGAGAATCTCAGCGTGTCATTCCGGCTTCAGCTCAGTCTGCTGCAAGCGCGTTAACTGGTAAGCGGCGCGGCTGCGTGGAGTCCGGTGCTGGCATGCCATCTAAAGCCCGCTCGACTTTTCGCGCGGCGATGATGTCGAAGCTGGCGGAGAGCCGTGTCTCCGGCTTAGAGCGGCACCGTCGCCTACGGCGTCGCTGTGATGTGGCCGGGCACTTGACTGCCCTCGTTCTCGACGAAAGACCGAGGGGCTTGACGCCAAGAACGTTAATGTGCTATACATATATGTGACAGATGGTCTTCTCACGGCTTTAAATCGTGAAACAGGCAAATTGTATCATAAAAACATGTGACATAAGGCAGGGTCGAAAATTTCGCTCGTGCTAACGCTCCTGATGCGTCAGTAGGGGAACCTGCAAAAACAATCCTTTGGGGGAATAATGACCAAGTTGAGTAAATCACTGCTGGCGACGCTCGCAGCCTTTAGCTTTGTCGCTGCCGCGTGCGGCGACGATAATGACTCGTCGAGCTCCGTCACTGAGGCACCGCCTGAGACCGAGGCGCCGGCTGAAGCGGACGCCGGCGTGTCGGGAACCCTGAGCATGCTGAGCTGGGACAACGAGGAGCGGATGCAGCCGCTGCTTGATGGCTTTGCGGAGATGTTCCCTGATGTTGAAATCGAGTTTTCGCACGCACCACCGGTTGACACCTACCTCCAGCGGCTTACGTTGCTGGCAGGAGCAGACGATCTACCAGACGTCTTCAACGTGACGATCCCTATCAACAAGTTGGCGAAACAAGGCCTTTTGGCGGACCTTTCGGATCTTGATGGTGTGCAGGTGCTCTCGCCGGCGCACAGTGGCGCGTTTGCCTACGACGGCGGCGTCTACTCCTACTCGCCAACGACGTGGGCTGGCGGCATCTTCTACAACAAGGATCTGTTTGAGGACAACGGAATTGCGTTGCCGACGACCGTTGACGAGTACGTCGCTGTCATTGAAGAGTTCAATGCGCTCGGTCTCCAGGGCTTGGCACTCGAAGGCGGAAGTCTTTTTGATGAGGTCATGTTCCACTACAACGCCACGATCCACCAGAGCGACCCCGACGCACAGGCGGGGATCTACACCGGTGAGACCACTTTCGTTGAGACCCTGCAGCCGTCGATTGAATGGGTGCAGGAGGAACTGATTGACTCGGGCATCTACAAGGAAGAGTTCCTCGGCTACACCTACGACGACAGAATTCAGTGCTTCGCAGTCGAAATGACTTGCGCAATGTTGAAAGACGGCTCCTGGGGTTACGGAGGGCTTGCCGAGTACGAGGACCTGAACCTTGGCTGGACGGAGATGCCGAACAGCGGCAGCCTCGGCGCTGTGTCGCCGGGATGGTCGATGAGTTCCACCCCCGACAACGAAGCTGCAGCGCTTGCGTGGTTCGAGTACCTCTCGTCCAATGAGGGTCTTGCGACCTACCAGGCCATTGGTGACTCCTTCATGGGCGTTCCACTGGACTACGAGGTTCCTGAGGTGATGGAGCCTGCCCGCGAAGCCATCGAGGCAGGCAGATTCAACCTTGCGTCAGTCTTCTGGGGCAACGAAGCCGCAATTACGTTCGGTGTGCTCTTCCCGGGTATGCAGGAACTCGCATCGGGGGATACCACTCCGGCAGAACTCGCGGCTCTCCTCGATGAGACCAACGCCGAGTTGATTCCAAACAACTAGCGACATTCGGCGGCCGGCCTGGATCCCTTTGTCCCAGGCCGGCCGCTGCGTTGTGCCGCCCTCTAGTGGCGAGGCACGGGAGACTGGGTTGATAGTTGGCCGTTACGATCGACGGCCTGAGGAGCGCGGCTTTCATGTCGCGCGAACTGCTTCGTGACCATTGGAGGCTTCGAGTGAATACGGATACGAAAAGTCGCCTGCAAGGTCGAGATTTCGGGCGACTGGCACGCACGCAACCGCCGTATCTGGCTCGATGGCGCCGAAACGTTCCGTTCACGGTCTTTATTCTTCCTGCCCTGATCGTCTACTCGATAGTGGTAATCCTGCCACTCATCCAGACGTTCCGGTACTCGTTTACGAACTATGACGGTCTGAGTCCCGAGTATGACTTCGTCGGGCTAGAAAATTACCGAAAGGTCCTCAGCTCTGAGCAGCTCATTGAGCCGTTCATCAGAACAATAGGGTTTTCTATGGTCGTTCCACTTTTGGTAACGGTCATGGCGATACCCCTTGCGGTGGTCTTGAACGGCCGCTTCAAGACACGCAACTTTCAGCGCGCTTCGTTCTTCCTCCCGTCAGTACTCTCGGCCCTGTTCCTTGGATACTCGTGGACCTTCATTCTCTCCTCCTCGAAATACGGCATGATCAATGCTCTTCTAGAGCAGTTCGGCTTTGACCGGCAGCTCTTGCTCGCTGATTCAGACCTGGCGATGTGGCTTATCGTCCTCGTCGTTGTTTGGTCGCAGGTCGGATGGCATGCCGCCCTCTACTTGGCCAATCTCCAGACAATTGATCCTGCACTCTTGGAGGCGGCGGATATCGATGGCGCGAGCGCATTCCAAAGGTTCCGCTTTATAACACTTCCGCATTTGGCTCCGGCGATGACGGTAAGCGTCGCATTGCTAATCATTGGGAGCTTGAAGGTGTTTGATCTGCCGTTAGCGATGACAGAAGGGGGTCCAGGCCGATCGACGATCCTGATGACTCAGTCCATCATCATTCAAGGACTTTCTTCGTCTCGAATCGGGCTTGCGTCGGCGATGTCATTCCTGTTCTTCCTGGTCATTGCTGTGATCACCTTCACGCAAGTGACGCTGATGTCGCGCTATGAGGATGAGAAATGATGCGCCGCTACACGGCTCGAACGCTCGTTGGCGAAATCACAATGTTGGTGTTGTGCGCTGTCTTTCTGATTCCGATCTACTTCCTCGTTGTCTCGTCTTTCAAGACACAGCCAGAGATCCTCAGGTCGCCACTCGGACTACCGGAGTCGATTGACTTCTCGAACTATGTCGAAGCGCTTGAAGGCATCAATTTCTTTCACCACCTCTGGATTTCGGTCTACATCACAACGATCTCGGTCGTTCTTATCGTGGTGTTCGGATCGATGGCTGCGTACACGATTGCCAGGAAAACCAATCGGCTGACAAAGTTCCTTCGCAATTACTTCCTCATTGGGTTCATGGTCCCCATTCAGACGACGATGCTTCCGCTGTTTCTCATCATGCGGAATCTCGACCTACTGAACACGAAGCAAGGCCTAATCTTCCTCCACGCAAACGGAGCTGTGTTTGCGCTCTTTCTCTACACGGGCTTCATGCGTGCTATGCCGCGCGACTTGGAGGAGGCCGCAGCGATTGATGGCGCCGGTCAGTTTCGGATCTTCTGGAGAATCGTGTTCCCTCTCCTCAAACCAGTGACTGCGACAGTTGCCATCTTCAACTTCGTTTGGGTCTGGAACGACTTCATACTTGGCTTCCTTTTCCTGGGCACAACGGATAATGCGACGTTGACAATGCAGGTCTACAACGGGATGGGTCAGTTTGAGAACGATTGGGCCATCATGATTCCGATGCTCATCCTCACCACGCTTCCGATGGTGATCTTCTTCTTGCTCATGCAGAAGCGAATCATCGGCGGACTGGTAACCGGCTCGCTGAAGGGCTGAGACGAATCATGCAGCAACGACAGACAACTAGAGCGAGCAACGGACAGCTAAGGAACGACGTTGAGTAAGAAATCCATCCCGAGGCCAGAGTATCCCAGGCCGCAGTTCGAACGGTCAGAGTGGCTTTGCTTGAACGGTCGCTGGGAGTTCGAAATCGATCAGGGCGACAGCGGAATACAAAGAGGCGTCCACGAGCGGCCTTTGCGCGAGGAAATTCTCGTTCCTTTCTGCCCCGAGTCAGACAAGTCCGGGATAGCAAACTCCGACTATCTCAATGCTGTCTGGTACCGACGCACGGTGCAGATTCCGAATAGTTGGCGAGACCGAAAGCTCCTTCTTCACTTTCAGGCAGTCGACTACGACACAACCGTCTGGGTTGACGGCGCCGAAGTCGGGCGCCATCGGGGCGGCTTCACGCCTTTCTCGTGTGATCTCGGCCGCCTTGCTGGCCCCGGGGATGACATCACGATCGTGGTTCGGGCCAGAGACGAGGCATGGGGACGGGCCCAGCCCCGAGGGAAACAGGCCAGAGATTTCGCCCCGAACGAATGCAACTACCTCCGCTCTACCGGCATCTGGCAGACCGTTTGGATCGAGCCAGTTCCTGACGTGGCGCTGCGTCGACCCAGAATCACGCCCGACGTCGCGAACAGCGTAATCCGAGTGGAGCAACCAATTTCGAACAACGGGGTCGGCCTAAAGTTCCAGGCGGTGCTGAGCGACGCCGAAGGGCCGATCACCACCGCCGAGTGCTCGGCTGAGTTTGACCTGTCCCCACGACTCGACCTTCCGATCCCTTCAGAGCGTCGACGCCTTTGGTCGATCGAGGACCCGCATCTCTACGACCTCGACCTTCGCCTGGTTGATGCTGACGGGACGGTGGTGGATCAGGCCAGTTCCTACGCTGGATTGCGAAGCGTTGCCATCATCGGAAACGCAATCACGCTCAACGGTCAGGCCGTGTTTCAACGTTTGGTCCTTGACCAGGGCTGGTACCCCGAAAGCGGGATGACGGCGCCGACCGACGATCATCTCGTCAGAGACATCGAATTGAGCCAGGCGGCCGGCTTCAACGGGGCGCGTCTTCACGAGAAGGTATTCGAGGAGCGATTCCTCTACCACGCAGATCGACTCGGATACATCGTGTGGGGAGAGTTCGGCGACTGGGGGTGCAGCAAGAATGGCCCGGTTCCCGGCGACCACCAGATCACCGGTCCCGAATACGTGACGCAATGGCTGGAGTGTCTCGAACGAGACTATTCCCATCCGAGCATCATTGGATGGTGCCCGCTCAACGAGACATGGCAGGTCATTGGGGATCGCATCACAATGCTCGATGACGCCACCCAGGGCATGTACCTCGCCACGAAGGCGATGGATGGCACTCGTCCCGTACTCGACGCGTCTGGCTACTCCCATCGCGTCCGGGGAGCCGACGTCTATGACAGCCACGACTACGAGCAGGACCCGGAGAAGTTCCGAAAGACGCACGCTGGTCTCGCCGAGGGTAAGCCTTACATAAACGATGGGCGCGGTTTGGAAATGATGACGAGCCTTACCGACTGGTCGATCCCGTACGCCGGCCAGCCCTTCTTTGTGAGTGAGTTTGGCGGCATCAGGTGGAATCCTGATGCTGAGGAAAGCGAAGATTCCTGGGGCTACGGAAATCAGCCCGAAAGCCTGGAGGCTTTCTACGATCGTTTTGAAGGCTTGGTCTCGGTCTTGCTGGACGACCCCAACATGTTCGGTTATTGCTACACCCAGCTCACCGACGTGTACCAGGAACAGAACGGCATCTACTCCTTCGACCGGTCCGCCAAGTTCGACACAGCGAGGCTGCACACAGCGCAGACCCGCGCTGCGGCCACCGAACTCGGACACCAGCTTCGACTTTGCGCACCGGGCACGCTCGTTATCGAAAGTGCAAACCGTTTGGATCTCTTGGATAGGTGAGTGAGCAAAACATGCAGATCGACAACGGCAGCGAGAACAGGCGCACGCGATTCGTCAACGTCGGCCAAGACAACACCGACGAACTTGTGCTGGTCGGGAAAGCGCTTGGTTCACCGATGCGTATCCAGATACTCGAATTTCTCCAGGACAAGAGCGCGAATGTGTCCGAGATTGCTCAAGGTCTAGGCATCCCCAGAGCAACAGCAGATCTCCACGTCTCTGTCCTTGCCGACGCAGGCTTCTTGGAATTCGAAACGCTTCCGGCGAAGCGAGGAGTCCAGAAAGTCTGCACTCGCAGTCACGACATCGTTGTGCTCCACGTGCCTAAAGCCCCGTCGACCGAGTTGCTTGATTCTGTGACGACCGACATGCCGATCGGCAACTTCGTCGACTACGACTTCAGAGCGGTCGAATCAGGTGGCACCTGCGGGATGGTCGGCGAAAATTCACCGATCGGGATGTTCGACGATATTGCTTCGTTCCATGAGCCGGATCGGGTGAACGCCCAAGTCATTTGGTTCTCTGCTGGGCATCTCGAGTACCGGTTCCCTTTCCGTTCGCAGGGTGATCGCATTCCACGGTCGCTCACGTTGACCGCAGAACTGTGCTCAGAAGCCGAGGGATATCACCTTGATTGGCCTTCCGATATTTTCGTCGAGGTCAACGATGTTGAACTCGGGCTCTGGACATCGCCCGCTGACTTCGGTGGAACGCGTGGACGTCTAACCCCTGACTGGTGGTCAAGGCACAACACTCAATTCGGTCTCGTCCCCACATGGACCACCGATACAGAGGGAACCACGATCAACGGCGAGAAGATTTCGAACGTAGGTATCGATGAACTCAATCTTGGCCAACACTCCTTTGTGAAGGTGCGACTTGGTGTCCGGCCCGACGCAAAGAACTGCGGAGGCATGAACCTCTTTGGTGAGCGCTTCGGAAATGCCGCGCAGGGAATCGTCCTCAAGTTGGAGTTCTGACGGTGCCCAGCTCCGCAGCAGTGCGTGTCCTGGGGAAGAGCTTCACCCCGCAAAAGGCGGACAGGTAGATGCCGTTTTTCGATATGCCCATCGACGAGTTGAAGGCATTCCGACCGGTCATTGACGAGCCGTCAGATTTCGATCGTTTCTGGACTGACACGCTCCGAGAGGCCGATGAGCAAGCCCACGACGTCAGCTTCACGAGAGTCGCCCCGGGCCTCGAGACCATTGAAGCGTTCGATGTTTCGTTCGTTGGCTTCGGAGGACAGCGCATCAATGGTTGGATGCTGATACCCGGGCCTTTCTGCGAACCTCGGCCATGTGTCGTGCAGTATCTCGGCTACTCAGGCGGCCGTGGGTCGGTGTTTGACTGGCTTCTTTGGCCGAGTCTTGGTTACGCCTGCCTCGTCATGGACACACGTGGGCAAGGCTGGTCCCATCATCACCCAGGAGCGACCGTCGACAGCTTTGTAACCGATGGAATGCCATCGGTACCGGGCTGCATGACACGAGGCATTCTGGATCCGGAAAGCTACTTCTATCGAAGAGTGTTCGTTGACGCAGTCCGCGCGGTGCAGGTCGCTCGAGCGCACCCCTCAGTTGACGCCGAGCTCATTGCGGTCCATGGCGCAAGTCAGGGAGGCGGGATTGCGCTGGCCGTTGCAGGGCTCGACCCGTCGGTTCACCTGTTGCTCGCTGATGTCCCATTTCTTTGCCACTTCCGCCGTGCGATCGATGTCGTTGACACTCTGCCCTATGGCGAGATCACGCAGTTCTTGGCTGCGAATCGAACCTCCGCCGACGCTGTGTTTCGAACACTTTCGTATTTCGACGGAGTTAGCTTTGCGGCTCGCGCCAACGCTCGTGCGTCGTTCTCAGTCGCGCTCGCGGACAACGTCTGCCCACCGAGCACGGTCTTCGCTGCGTATAACCACTACGCCGGACCGAAAGAAATAACGGTCTACCCTTACAACAATCACGAAGGGGGCGGTTTAGCTCACCGGGAATTGCAGGTCGAGTTCCTCAGATGCGAATGGCCGGTTGGTACATGAGCGTTGGCGGCGCGGACCTCCATCAGGTATTCGCCCCAGGGCGAGTAAACCTCATCGGTGACCACACGGACTACATGGGTGGCCTCGTGTTCCCGATGGCCATTGATCGCGGCATTCGGATCACGGGCAAAATCGGGGGCACGCACCTCGCCGTCCGTTCCGATCGAGAAGCGGCGCACGCCAGCGTCCTGCTGCCGGTCACCAAACCTGAAGTCATCGCCCCATCGTGGGCGCGGCACTTGGCCGGGGTCGCAGCAGAAATGGGGACGACGAGCGGATTCACTGGACAAGTGACATCGGACCTCCCGGTCGCGGGGTTGTCATCGAGCGCGGCGTTGCAGGTAGCGACGGCTCTCATGCTCGGCCATCAAGGCTCGCCACTTGAAATTGCGACCCTCTGCCAAAAGGCAGAGCATCGAGCAACTGGGGTGCCATGCGGGATCATGGACCAATTGACCATTGCGGCAGGAATCGTTGGGCATGCCTTGTTGATTGATTGTTATCAGCTTCACATCGTCCCCGTTCCGGTTCCCGAGGATGTCGAGATCGTGATCGTGCATTCAGGTCAACATCGCGAACTTGTCGCGTCTGACTACGCACTCCGACGAGCACAATGCGAGGCTGCGGAAGATCTCATTGGGCCACTCCGGCTCGCTTCCCTCGATGAAGTCGACGAGATTGATGATCCCGTTCTCCAAGCTCGAGCACGCCATGTGGTCACCGAGACCAAGCGAGTCGGCATGTTTGCAGAGGCGCTGACAGCCGGCGATTACACTGAGGCTGGCGAGCAGATGCGTGACTCCCATAACAGCCTCGGGCGTGACTTTGAGGTTTCAACTCCGGTGCTGGACGCCCTCGTGGATGATTTGAACAGCGTGCCCGGCGTCTATGGAGCCAGGCTCACAGGCGCAGGGTTTGGCGGGGCGGTGGTGGCCCTGACCCGGCCTGGAACACTCAGCCTCGGATTTGTTGCAACGGCCTCAGCTGGGGCGCGAGTGCTGTGATGCGACTGGCGCAGGGACACCGACGAGTAGGTGCTCCATGATGGGAAGTGGCGAAGTGTCCGTTCGGCCGATCGGGCGTCTCTCAACTGGGGAAACCATCTCAGCTGTTGAGCTGTCAAACGAGTACATGCAGGTGACATTGCTTGACCTCGGCGCGACCCTTTGGACTCTCAAACCGCAGGGACATGACTCCGCGCGGGGAGTCACGTTGGCGCATAACGACCCGCTGTCATACGCGGCGAATCCGCCATACCTCGGCTGCACTGTGGGGCCATTGGCGAATCGCGTGGGCGAGTCGGCATTTGTGCTCGATGGGCATCGTTACGACCTGACACCTAACGAAGGGGCTCATCATCTCCATGGTGGCCCGACTGGTTTTAGCCATCGCGTCTGGAGCGCCGAGCCGGGTCATCAGGCAACTGAGGTTGTGTTCCGCCTACACCGCAGCGACGGTGAGGGCGGCTACCCGGGAAACCTTGACGTGGCGGTGACATGGACGCTCGAACGCAACTGCCTCCGTTTCGCTTGGTCGGCATCAGCTGACAAGGCCACGCCTGTCTCGATCACCAATCACACTTATTGGAATCTGTCTGGTTCAGGGACGATCGAGGATCATCTCCTTCGCGTCGACGCTGAAGCGTTTGTAGAAATAGACGGCGACCTCATTCCCCGCGGTGCGCTTGTGCCCTCATCAGGGAGTGTATTTGATCTCGCCAACTTGACGCGTGTCGGTGATGCAATCGAGCGTGTGGGCTTTGGCGGAATCGACCACTGCTACGCGCTCGTTCCAGACGGTCGCATTGAGTTGCGAGAGCCCGGCAGCGGACTAAGTCTTGTCATGGAAACGTCACTTCCTGGCTTGCAGGTTTACACCGGTCATCAACTCGATGCCTCGCCGGAACAGGGAGGCTTCCAACCGATGGCTGGGCTGTGTCTGGAGACACAGTTCTTTCCTGATGCCGTTAACAACCCTTCGTATCCTTCGCCGTTGGTGGGCCCGGAGGAACTCGTACACCACTGGACGACCTACACCTTTAACGGCATCCGGCCGACTGGACCGAATTGAATTGTGTCGACTGTGCACACCCTCCGACCCCAACCGACGCGAGCGATCGCGTGAGAAGGATTGATCCCATGACCGACATTTCTGCCCCTAGGAGGGACTCAGGACGTATCGCCGGTTTGAACCGCCACAGCACCGTTAAGCATCGGCCTCACCCAACAAGCCAGCAACGAAAAACGGACCGAGCCTGGTGCCTGCAAGTAGGCCGGTTGATGATCGCCTTCGGCGGTACGGATGGCTGGTGCTCCGACGGGCACGGCCCGGAGCGACGTGATGAAGGGAGCCGAGATGGCTGATGTGAAACTGGACGGGATCTCCAAGATTTATCCCAATGGCTTTCGGGCGGTAACGGAGCTTTCTCTGGAACTGATCGAAGGTGAGTTCTTGGTACTCGTGGGTCCATCGGGCTGTGGCAAATCGACCACGCTCCGAATGATCGCAGGCCTTGAGGAGATCAGTAGCGGCGACCTCTATGTCGGTGAGCGGCGAGTGAACGATGTCCTTCCGAAGGATCGCGATATCGCAATGGTGTTCCAGAACTACGCGCTTTATCCGCAGATGACGGTCGCCGAGAATATCGGATTCCCGCTGCGGCTTCGCAAGGTGCGTAAGGCCGACCGCAGAACAAAGGTCGAGGAAGTCGCGCAGATTCTGGAACTCACCGAACAGCTCGACAAGAAGCCAGGGAAGCTATCTGGCGGTCAGCGCCAACGGGTAGCGATGGGTCGAGCGATCGTTCGTCAGCCCTCGCTGTTCCTCATGGACGAGCCGCTTTCAAATCTCGACGCCAAGCTCAGAGTCCAGATGCGGGCCGACATTGCAAGTATCCAGCGCGAGCTAGGCGTGACGACGTTCTACGTCACCCACGACCAAGTGGAGGCGATGACCATGGGCGACCGGGTTGCCGTGATCAAGGACGGTTATCTTCAGCAGGTGGCCTCGCCCGAGTCGCTTTATGACGAGCCAGATAATGTGTTTGTTGCCGCCTTCATCGGGTCACCGTCGATGAATCTCTTCGAAGGGGTCGTGTTGGAAGATGGTGAGCGGCTCGCTGTCGAGTTCGGCGACCAACGGCTGGCCTTGGACCCCAAAGTGCTGAGCGTGCGACCTGCTTTGCGTAGTTACATCGGAAAGAGGGTCGTGGTTGGGATGCGGCCGGAGGACATGGAGGACGCCGCAGTCGTTCCGGATCACCCTGCTGACCAGCGTATCGAGGTCGAGATTGACGTCCGTGAGGCATTGGGAGCTGAGACGGTCATGCACTTTTGGCTTGCGGCGAACCCGGTCGACAGTGGCGACCCTGACGCGCTGGACGAACTCGGCAGCGAGAACGAGAGCCGGTGTACGGCGCGGTTCAGCCCTGACAGCCGCGTCCAGCCGGGAGACCATATCCAGGTGAGCGTCGCTACCGAGAAGATGCACTTTTTCGATACCGCGACCCATCTTGCCATCCGTTCGTGAACTCGACCGCAGCTTTCGTCTTCACCAACCCAGCAGTGCCCGCAAGCGACCGTGAACCCCGAAATTGAGGCCGCCGGATGCGTTTAGGTGAACAAACACCACCGCTGTTCAGGCTTCACCGTTTTTTTCTTCTAACAGTTCGAGGTTTTTCTTCTAAGACCCCTCAATGGCGGGCGGTCCTCCTTCTCTGGTTGGCCATGGGCCTCGCCGCGGTCTAACGCTTACGTCACAACGATCGAGCGAGTCCACCGAGCACGGACTGCACATCATCCGGATCAAACGCGGCAACCGGGGCCAACTCCTCAACCGCNGGACGCCCGGCCACGTTAAGCAACCCCACAAGGCACGCCGGGTCGTAGCTGCGATACCAACAACACTGCAAGCGCGAGCCCACCCTGGTGCGGCGTTGACTGATGCCCACAAGCTTGCGTCCGTCGACAAGGACCTCGCCGGGGCCAAATCCGTCGAAACAGACCAGCGTCGACCACGGTGTCGAAACCATGCCGGGACCTTTGACCGTGATCTTGCCATCGATCAGAGGCGCGAGAGACTGACCCAAACGCTCCCCGAGCCACGACATGGGAGCGTGCACGTCACCGCCCAGTCCGGCGACAGCACCGGTGGGTACGATGACGTCAAACCACACAACCTGGCCAGGGATCAACAGAACTGCCCCACCCCCGCTTCGTCGACGAACGATCTCGACATTCGCGTTGGCACACGCCACTTTGTCAACGACATGTTCAACCCGCTGGGTTGAACCAAGCACCAATGCTGGTTCAGTTAGCTGGTTCCACCACACCTGTGGCGCCGGATTGGCAGGAAGTTCGCGACCGTGAAATTTCCCTGGTGATTCGGTGAACTCGGCAAGTTCGAACTCAGTCACGACGCCATCGGCAGGTAGCGGCGCCAAGTGTCGGGCACTGAGTTCACCGACACCACAACCCATGTCGTTGAGCGCGGTGCACGACACGGTCGAGCGAGCCGCATGCCCGCCTCTTCCGGCGTGCGGTCTCGCTTGGCCAGATTGCATGGCTTACAGGCCGCCGCAACATTTTCCCAATGATGCCCACCGCCGCGCGATCGCGGAAAGACATGATCGATTGAGTCGGCATGCGCACCGCAGTACTGACAAGAGTGTTGATCGCGAGCGAAGATCGCTCTTCTCGACACGGCACTGCGACGAACGTATGGCATTTTCACCATGTACCGCAGCCTAATGACGGAGGGTTGCACGAANTTGAGCATCTCGGAGTGAAGCACGATGCCATCGTCTTCGAGCATTTCAGCTTTCTCTGACAGCACTAAACAGGTAGCTCGGCGGGAAGAAACAACGGACAACGGCTCATAGCTAGCGTTGAGAACGAGCGCACTGTCCATCACTGCTCCTACTGATTAGTCAACATGCCGGCGGCGGCGGTCACTTTGTCCGATCCCATTCCCGACACCATTGCAGATATGTCACCACATCGTCAGACTCAGGTCGATGTGTCGCTTCGCCATATTGAGTGACGAGACGGAACTCGAGGTACGCCCCTGAAGGAACCGGCAGAAACGGACGGCGCTTCCACCACCCCGGCGTAGCCGTTCGGCGAGCCTGACGAAACGCTGTTGGCCATAATCCGGGCCGGCGGACAAGACCGCCGAGCGCTCTGATCATTTTTCATACCTCATTGGGCCAAGCCTCACCGCACTAGCGCTACTTTGCCGGAGCGGGCGGGCGGGGCTCCTTAGGTAGGCCGAGAATCATCTCGCCAATGATGTTTCGCTGAATCTGCGAGGAGCCAGCGTAAATCGTGCCAGCCCGAGCGTTGAGGAACGTACCAATCCAAGATGACGGATCGTTCAAAGCGCCCGAATCGTCCGAGCCAAATGATGACGGGGGCTTGCGGCCTTCCCAGTGCAACGCATCGGCGCCGAGAATATCCATTGCAAGTTCAGTGACCACCTTGTGGTACTCGCTCCACTGCAGTTTGCCAATGGCAGCGTCGGGGCCCGGGTGATGCCCAGAAAGAAACTGGGTGAGCACTCGTTGACCGAGAAAACCCATGATCTGGACCCTCGAGTAGCACCAGGCCAGCTTCTGGCGGATGACCGGATCGTCTGCAAGACCACGGTCCTGCGCCATTTCAAGGAGGCGCGCAAACTCCCCCTTAAAGTGGATCGGACCTGTCGCTGCGGCTTCACCGCGCTCATAACCGAGGAGCGACATAGCGACGGCCCAGCCGTTGTTGACGCCGCCGATGACGTTCTCCTTCGGCACACGCGCATCGGTGTAAAACACCTCGTTAAATTCACTGTCTCCGGAAATCATCTTGATCGGGCGGACTTCGATACCCGGCTGGTCCATCGGCACCAAGAGAAACGAAATTCCCTTGTGTTTCGGCGAGTCAGGATCGGTACGAGCAAGAGTGAAGATGTGGTCAGCAAGGTGACCCGCAGAAGTCCATATCTTCTGACCATTCAACACCCATTCGTCGCCGTCGAGTTCGGCTTTCAGCCCAACGTTCCCGAGGTCTGAGCCAGCGTCAGGCTCGGAATAGCCCTGACACCAGGTGTCCTCACCCTTGAGCAGGCGGGGCAGGTAGTGCGCTTTCTGCTCGTCGGTGCCCCAGACAAGAATCGTGTTGCCAAGCATCTGGATACTGAAAGCATCGTTGGGGCCTCCGGTGGGGACACCCGCCTTAGCGAATTCCTCCGCCAAGATGACCTGCTCGGTTGCCGACAAGCCGGCGCCGCCGAACTCAACCGGCCAACCCGGGGCAAGATAGTTAGCCTCATAGAGCGTGTTGCGCCACTCGGTGACGAATATTTGGAGTTCGGCATCTTGGAGTCTGCCAATCCCGTTCCAATTGGAGGGGAGCTTCTCAGCGAGGAAAGCTTGCACCTTTTCGCGGTAAGCCTCTGCATCTGCGGTATACGTCGGATCCATAGCCTGAACACTAACGGCTGTGGGTTACCGTGCGGTAGCCAAGCAACGAAACCACACCGCGCAAATGGGCACGAACCTCAACCAGCTAGCGGAGAACGAGTGACGCAGCAGCGGTGAGGGGCGAGAGGCGCTCGTGGGGTTCGATGACCTGAAGCCCTGACAAATTCGTCAGTCGCGACCGCACCGCCAGCTCGCGGTGCAACGATTCGAGCAGAGGGTCGCCAAGCACATCGATGACGTTGCCCGACAGAAACACCGTGGCCACGTCGAGAGTGGCGCAGACCGATGCCAGGGCCCGGCCAATCATGATGCCAGTTCGGTCAACGATCGGTGGCGTTGCTCGCCCCAATGGACGGTTCAGTTCGGCTTCGAGGGCACTTGAAGACACGTACGCTTCGAGGCAACCAAGCGCCCCGCATTGACATTCTTTACCACCAGGCTCAACGTTCACGTGAGCAATCGCTCCGGCATTACCCAACGACCCAGACAATCGCACGCCATCGATAACGCAGCCGGACTCGACGGTTGTATCGATTTGCACTTTCAGGTAGCTCGACACCCGGGTCGCCTCTCCAAGCCAGCGCTCCGCCTCGGTAATCGCGCCACCTGCCGTATCCAACTCGACAGGCCGTCCCGTAAGGCGTTCGAGGTGCTCACGGAGCGGAAAGCTCGTCCACGCTGGCACGAGCGGAGGGGAAACAGTTCCAGCGCGGACGTCAATCGGTCCGGTGCAGCTCGCACCGACAGCGCCCGGTGATCCCACTCCTTTAGGGGCAGCTGCGATAACTCTTCGAATTAGCTGCTCGAGGGTCTGCCAGACATCGCGTGACGGCGTCGTGACGCGGTCACGCAGCAGAACGGTGCCGGAGGCGCTGACAATACCTGCGGCCAGGCGTGACGGCTCGACGGCAACCGCCAACACGTGGTCTGGTGAACTCATCAATGACGAACGTAGCGCCGACTTCCTCGACACCACGTTTACATCTACTCTTTCAGTTGTGACAGTTGATGTTCAAGCAGACGGAACGCCGACGGACGCACACAGGTTTGTCAATACCCTGACTACCGCCACCGACTCTGCGCCGCGGGGTTTCGCAGCTCTCTTCGACGCCATCACCGCCAACATCGAAAAGGCGATTCACGGCAAGACGGAAGCAGTCGAACTCGCCATTATGTGCATGCTCGCCGAGGGCCACCTTCTCGTCGAGGACGTACCTGGCGTCGGTAAGACCAGCTTGGCTAAAGCGTTGTCAGCGTCCGTGGATTGCGTGTGGAAGCGGGTGCAATTTACTCCCGACCTATTGCCGACTGACCTCGTCGGCGTCAGTGTTTATCAGCGATCCTTGGAAAGTTTTCGCTTTGAAGCCGGCCCGCTCTTCGCCAACATCGTTCTCGCTGACGAGATCAACCGCGCGTCCCCGAAAACGCAGTCAGCATTGCTCGAAGCCATGGAAGAGCGCCAGGTCACTGTCGACGGAGTGAGCCGCCAGCTCGCCCCGCCCTTTATGGTCATTGCCACGCAAAATCCGGTTGATCAGGAAGGGACCTACCGGCTTCCGGAAAGCCAACTCGACCGTTTCCTCCTTCGTATCTCCATTGGCTACCCGGGCCGCAACTCCGAGATCCGAATGCTCGATAATCACGGCTCAACCGACATAGTTTCCGGCCTTGGCCCTGTGGTGTCTGCCCAAGAGATCAACGGCATGATCCACGCGGTGCATACGGTCTACATAGCGGGAGCGCTGAAGTCATATCTTGTCGACCTCGCCGAGGCCAGCCGCCGCCACCCCGAAATCGAACTGGGGCTGTCCCCGCGAGCCACGCTGCAGCTTGCGGCGGCGACTCGCGCCCATGCTGCGGCACGCGGCCGCAACTACGCGACGCCCGACGATGTTAAGGCGGTGAGCATCTCGGCATTGGCTCATCGCATCATTGTGCGTACTGACCGTGGGGCTGCCCTCTCCCCCGAGGATGCGGTGCGCGAGGTCTTCGAGGCCGTCGCCGTTCCGGTCGCTCGGTGAACGCAGCTATTCGCGAACAGCGCGGGATGCCGCAGTCATGCTGACACGCCGGGGATGGAGCGGCCTCGCCGTTGGAATTGCTGCCATCGTCGTCGGACGCATCTTTGCCATCATCGAGCTGTTCGTCATCGGCTCTGGCTTCGTTGCTGCCGTCATGGCCGCCTTGCTATTTGTTCGGCTTCGCCGCCCACGCGTGGCGGCAGTGCGCTGGGTGCACCCAAACGTAGTCGTAGCGGGTGACACTGGGCGCGTCGATTTGCTCATCGAGTATCAGAGCTCGATCCGCTCGACCAGCTTTGAGTTGGCCGAGCGGGTCGGTCGAGCCGATGCAACCG
>PASB01000015.1 GCA_002711735.1 Ilumatobacter sp. | reverse complement strand
TCGATTTCGATTCGATCGGCTGTACTGACTTCGTTGCCGACGACCAATTTGACGGTGTCACCGATCTCAAGGTCCAAACCGTCCACTGCGACGCGCCCGATTCTGATCTTCGAACCAGGCAAATCGACGAGCGTGCCAACCGTTCTACCCATGCGTGCAGCAACGTCACGGACACGTTGGTGCCGCGTTAAGGCTTCGTCGAGCGGCGTATGAGCTAGGGCAATACGGGCCACGTCCATGCCTGCTTCGATCATGGCCTCGAGCGTTGCTTCGTCCTCCGAGGCGGGGCCGATGGTTGCGATGATCTTCGTGCGTCGTGCCACGGTCCGAACAGTACCGGGCGAATTGCCCGAGCGGTGGCTGGCAGAATGCTGACATGACATCGAACGCGAGCAGCACCCTGCACTGGTCCGACGCAGATACCGAGGTCCACAAGGTTGTCGTGGGGCCGTACGAGAACAACGTGTTCGTCGTGCGTTGCAAGGCCACCGGCGAAGGTGTGCTCCTCGACGCCGCAGATGAGCACGATCAGCTCCTTGCACTGTGCGATGCGCTCGGAGTGAAACGGGTCCTCGAAACACACGGGCACTGGGATCACATCCAAGCTGTTCCTGCCATGCGCGAAGCCGGCTACGAGGTAGCGGTCACCAAACTCGACGCGCCCATGCTCGTCGAAGTGGGCTACGACGTGTTTCTCGACGACACCGAGGTCATCGAAGTCGGCAGACTTCGCTTGCATTCCATCCACAACCCCGGCCACACACCAGGTTCGATCTCGTTTGCTTTGGAGAACACCCCGCTGCTCTTTACCGGCGACACACTTTTTCCTGGCGGACCTGGCAACACCAAGTCAGACATTGGCGACTTCGACACAATCATCCGGTCAATCACCGACCGCCTGTTTACCTTCGACGACAAGACGATCGTCCTTCCAGGGCACGGAGACAACACCACAATCGGTGCCGAACGCCCCCACCTCGAAGCGTGGATCGAACGCGGCTGGTAGCGGTGCAATACGCTGAACGACCTGCCGACCACACGCCAATCCACACGACCGATCTGCCGCTGACACCGGTCCGTGACCGCAACATAATGGGCACGGCCTGGATCGAAGCTCCACCATCTTTGCTGACGCTCGGCGATAATCTCCCCGGCCAACCCACCGCTGAATACAAGCGCCGTATCGGGCCTTGGATCTTGTGGCGTGCAGGCCCGGCCAAGCATGGCGACGCTCGGTACTGGGCTGCACACGTAGATGACCTCGCCTGCGTATTCACGCTTCGCATCTTCTGCGACGGGTCAGCACAAGGTGCCGGCCCCAGCGGTGAGCAACACAGTCGATTCCGCTCCTGGAAAGAAGACCTTCGAGACCACAACTGACCGCCCGCACCCGGTGCCCTACGATCATCGGTAATGAGCGCACCATTTTTTGACGTCGACCCCATTCGCTTTGAAGGGCCGGACTCCGACAATCCGCTCGCCTTCCGCTGGTACGACGCCAATCGAACAGTCATGGGTAAGACCATGGCGGAACACCTTCGCTTTGGTGTCTGCTACTGGCACAGCTTTGCCTGGGACGGATCGGACATCTTCGGCGCCGGCACACTTGATCGCCCATGGAACCCTGCCTCTCGAACAGGCGATGCAGCAATGGAGCCCATGGCGGCCGCCAAGCTCAAGATGGCTGCGGCGTTTGAGTTCATCGACAAATTGGGCGCCCCGTTCTTCTCCTTCCATGACATCGACATCGCCCCCGCCGGCAACTCATTCGCGGAAACGTGCTGCTACTTCGACGAAATGGTCGACGAGGCCGCTGACCACATGGAACGCACTGGCATCAAGTTGCTGTGGGGGACCACCAACGCCTTTTCCCATCCGCGGTTCATGGCCGGGGCTGCAACCAACCCCGACCCTGACATATTCACCTACGCAGCAGCGCAGGTTGCGCACTGCATGAATGCAACGAACCGACTGGGTGGCTCGAACTACGTGCTGTGGGGCGGGCGCGAGGGCTACGAGACTTTGCTCAACACTGACATGAAACGCGAACTTGACCAGCTCGGCCGATTCATGAACATGGTCGTCGAACACAAGTACGCAATTGATTTCCAAGGCACGCTTTTGATCGAACCGAAACCGATGGAGCCGACAAAACACCAGTACGACTACGACGTCGCCACCGTGCACAACTTCCTCCAGACGTACGGACTTGCCGACGAAATCAAGGTCAACATCGAAGTCAACCACGCCACGTTGTCAGGCCATGACTTCCATCACGAGGTCGCCACCGCAGTCAACGCCGGCATCTTCGGATCTATCGACGCTAATGCTGGCGACGACCGCCTCGGCTGGGATCTCGACCTCTTCCCTAAGTCGGTTGAGCAGATGACGCTCGGCATGCTCGAAATTTTACGGGGCGGCGGATTCACCACCGGCGGGCTCATGTTCGACACCAAACTGCGCCGCCAATCAATTGCCCGCGACGACCTTTTCCTTGGCCACATCGGCGGCATGGACACAATGGCCCGCTCGCTGCTTGCCGCAGCATCAATTATCGAAGACGACGAGATCGAGAGGCGCCGATCAGAGCGCTACGCCCGCTGGGCTCACGAGCAGCACATTCTCGACGGCAACGTCACGTTGCAAGCGCTACATGACGCCGTGCTCAGCGACGAAACCTTTGACCCGCAACCGGTGAGCGGTCGCCAGGAAGCCATCGAGCACGTTGTGGCCCGCCATATCGAACGCATCCAATAATCGGTTTCCCTTTGCGTCACGATTACTTTCGGCCAGCACCCGTCAGCAGGTGTGTAAAACAATTGCTTGAGGGATCGCTCTAATTTGCACTACGACGGTAGGAGTAATTAGGGGCGGCGCGTAGAATCAGAGTCGTGACCGCTCCCCTCTTTCGAGTTGACGACCTCCACGCACAGCACGCCCAATCTGCCCACTCCCCCACATCTGGCGCCGACGAAGCACCGCTGCATGGCATCAACCTGACCGTCAGAGCTGGCGAAACCCACGCCGTCTGCGGGCTCAGCGGATCGGGCGCCTCAACACTCGGCGCAACCCTGATGGGATCCAATCACTACCAAGTCACCAGCGGCGCCATCGAATTCAAGGGCGACAACATCACGGCGTGGCCAGTCGACGAGCGAGCCAAAGCTGGCATGTTTCTCTCGTTCCACGACCGCCAAGTGATCGCCGGTGTCTCGATCATCCAGTTTCTCCGCCAGGTCATGTCAACCCACCCAGGCATGGACCTCTCGGTGCCCGAACTGCACCTCGCTACGACTCATTGGATGGAACGCCTCAACGTGGACCCGGCCCTCGTTGATCGTCATTTGGACGAAAATTTCTCCCCCATCGAATCGGCGAACAACGAAATCATGCAAATGGCCATCCTCAGGCCTGCGTTCGCAATTCTTGACGTGACCGCCACNGAGTTNNATNGTGACGTATCAACNGCTGTCGCACACGGTNTCCGCAGCGTCCGCNCAGANCAGCCCAACATNGGNNTTGTGNTGATCACGCACGANCCACANCTGCTNAGCGAAGTCACNGTCGACCACATTCACGTTCTGGTCAATGGCCAAATCACGGCCAGCGGCGGAATGGAACTCGCTTCACAGCTCAACCAAAACGGTTATGACGCCTTTCGTCTAGCGACTGCGGTGCAGGCGTGAGCAACACCGCAACGGTCTTCAACCAGGACGCCGTCAACGAGCAGTTCCCAATACTGTCGAGACAGATCGACGGTTCGCGACTCGTGTATCTCGATTCAGGCAACACATCCCAGAAGCCCCGCCACGTCATCGATGCGATGTCGAGCTTCATGGAAGACACCTACGCTCCGATCAATCGGAGCTCATACCGGCTCGCCGGCGAAGCCACTGACGCATACGAACAGGGCCGGATCGCAATNGCGNGGCTNGTCAACGCGAACTCACCGGACGAAGTGGTNTTCACCAAGAACGCCACAGAGTCAATGAACCTGATCGCCATGGCGTGGGGCCGAGCCAACCTCGACAAAGGCGACGTCGTAGTCCTCACCGAGATGGAACACCACGCGAACATCGTGCCCTGGATGATGCTCGNNCAGGAGCGCGACATTCNGATCCGATGGGTCCCNCTTACTTCGGACGGTCAGCTCGATCTGACCGACATTGACACCATCCTCGACGGAGCGAAGGTCNTTTCGTTCACCGCAATGAGCAACGTNCTCGGCACAATCACTCCGATCACTTTCCTCTGCGACAAGGCCCGTGCAGCTGGCGCGCTTGCCGTTGTCGACGCTTGTCAGTTTGTTCCTCACAACGTCACCGACGTGCAATCGTGGAATGCTGACCTCGTTGCGTTTTCCAGTCACAAGATGTGCGGACCATCCGGCATCGGGATGTTGTGGGGACGCATGGAGATACTCGATGCGATGCCCCCGTTTATCGGTGGCGGCAACATGATCGACAATGTCACGTTCGACGGATTCACCACCGCACCGGTTCCAGCGAAGTTCGAAGCCGGTACACCCCCGATTGTCGAGGCCGTCGGCCTCGCTGCTGCCGTCGAGTTCCTGGAGTCNGTCGGCATGGCAAACATCCGACAGCACGAAATGGAGCTCAGCCGCTACACCCTCGACACACTCAACGAACGCTTCGGCGACGACATCACAATCTATGGACCCGCCAACGTCGAACACCGCGGCGGCGTCTTCAGCTTCGCGTTCCGCGATCTTCATCCCCATGATGTGAGTCAGGTCCTTGACGAACGCAATGTCTGCGTACGCGCCGGACATCANTGTGCCAAGCCCCTCATGAAGACCCTGGGCGTTAACGCGACGACCCGGGCAAGCGTGTACCTNTACAACACGACTGACGACATNGATGCACTGGCCGACGCCCTTGACAATGCCAGCGATATCTTCGGGTCTTAGTCCGANACTCCGGGAGTGACAGATGCCAGGCCTCGAAGACCTCTACAGAGAAATCATCCTCGACCACTACCGCAACCCGCGTAACCGTGGTGAGCTCGAACCACCAGCAATCAAAGCGGANGGCCACAACCCGCTCTGCGGTGATGACATCACAATCTACTTCGATCTCGACACGTCAGCTGGCTCCGGCGACGACGCCGTNATCCGTGACATCAAAATCGCCGGCCAAGGCTGCTCGATTTCACAGTCCTCCGCTTCGATGATGAGCCAAGCAATGCTCGGCAAATCTGTCGGCGAGGTAAACGCCCGGATCCGCCGATTCAAGACATTGATGGGGATCGAAGGGCTCGAAGAAGTCGAGAGCGACGCTGACATCGACCTCGGTGACCTCGAAGCGCTGCAGGGCGTGGTCAAGTTCCCCGTCCGCATCAAGTGTGCGGTTCTGAGCTGGAACACTCTGGCACAAGCCCTCACTGAAGCCGAGTAGCCAAAGNACTCAAACCTGGCGTCGACTACGTGTGGTCCGCAGCGGTAGCCGGGCCGGCCAGCGCGAGAATTCCGACGCCGACAGTGCAGCATGCTGCAGCAGCCAGATAAGGGGTTTGGTACGAGCCTGAAACGTCGTATAACCAGCCAAGTAGTAGTGGCCCGCCAGCGACACCCACCAACCCGACGAACTGAGAACGGCTGTAGATGCGAGGGTAGTCGCGCACCCCGAATCGCTCGGCCAACAGCAACGGCTGCATCATCAACAGATTCCCAATCGTCAAGCCAAACAACGCGATCGATGCAAATATNAGCGCCGTAGAACTGACGAACGCAAGCATCGCGAGCGCCACCGACTGCACCGCCGCAATNCCGACGGTCAAGCGCATCATNGGCATNACCTGAGCAGCACGNCCACCGGCAAGTCNGGCGGCAACCGATGTCGCAGCCAACGCGGTGACCGCGAACCGGGCCGTTGCGGGATCGGTTCGTTCTTCGACCAGCTTTACCAGCTGCTGAATCCCGCCGACCTGGGAACCTAGGGCAAAGATATAGCCGACAGTCACAGCCCGATAAAAGGTGGTCTTGACGGCGTCTTCGAACTCCATGCCGCCAATTGCCGGAGACACTTCACCAATGACTCGACGCTGTCCGTCAGGTGCCCAGCCGCTCGCTTCTGGATCGGGTTTAACCATGAACCAAGCAACAGGCACAGTGACAGCGACGAAGACTAACCCCAACCAGGGCGTGGTTGCCGACAGCCCGTATTCGTCGATGAACCGCTTCGCGAAGGGCGTAATCACGATGCCGCCCACTGACAAGCCGGTAGACGCGACCGAGAGAGCGACTGCCCGTTTGTCGTGGAACCAGCGGGTCACGACGGTCGTTGCGGGCACCAGACCTGCCGCCGCGAAGCCAACGGCGAACACGGCGTACACGAGAAACATCTGCCACTGCGTCTTGACCTGACCAAGCAGCGCAAGTGACCCTCCCGCGATAACGCCGCCGGACATCATGATGTAGCGCACGTCGAAGCGGGCAATCAGCCGCCCAACCCAGAGACCGACTACACCACCGACCAAGAAGAACACCGTGACACCGAATGAGATGGTGCCGAGCGCCCAACCCTTTTCGTTACTAAACGCATTGAGATAGACAGCGAGGCCGTAAAACGCAAGGCCTGAGTTGACCAGCAGAACTACGAAACAGCCGGCGACCACCCACCAGCCCGGAAAGCGGCCCGAGCCGTGATCGACCGTGCCAGACGCAGTTATCTCAGAGTCAGGAAATGATGTCATCGATAGCCGCTGCCATAGTGCGGTCAACTGCGGTGACCTGGTTGTTTTCGTCATGCGTTGTCAACGAGATCGATACCCGGTTGTAAGTATTTGACCAGTCGGGGTGATGGCCGTGTAACTCGGCGAGCAGCGCAACACGCGTCATGAACCCAAACGCTTCGGAAAAATCACCGAAGTCGAAGTCACGCTTCAATCGTCCGTCGGTCTCGACCCAGCACGGTGACAGGTTTGGCGGAGGGCTCATGCCCAGAATCTAGGGCTATCGGTGGCTCGCTGATGCATTGGTGCGGCGATGGNGACATCNGTTGTTTCGTAGACNAACTGCCTCAGGGCCTACCCGAGCGTTCCTGGCCGGACCGAGGGAACGGCGCGTCAGCGTTTCTTNCGGAAAAAGCGAGAGAACATGCTCGGCCTCGCCTGCTTTGCTGCGCGCTCAGCGTCAACTTCGGCCATGACGTCTTCGCCAATGGCATTCAAAATTTCCTCTGCGGCGTCGAGTACTGCGGCAGCCGATCCATCTTCGAGGCCAGCGGGCTCAGGCGGCGTCGGCGAGACGACCAGGGTGCCATGCGTCCACGCAGCGTCGGCCAATCTGCGTTCATACCCTGAGCAATCCTGAGGACACCGCCATGGCGCATCGGGCGCTAGGTCGATATTGCACTTCCTGACCGTGTCGCCGTTTGGATACGACCGGCTCTCGAAGTTCTTGCACTCCGTCCGCATCGGCATCGGATCAGGATAGGGGTTCGAGCCGCGCACAACAGCGCAGCATGTCCCGGGCTACCCGACCGAACCCGCCATCTGCAGCTCAATGAGGCGATTCCATTCAACCGCGTACTCCATCGGCAGCGTCTGAGTTACCGGCTCGATAAAGCCGTTGACAATGAGGCCCATCGCCTGCTCCGCAGAGAGCCCACGCGACATGAGATAGAACAGTTGCACGTCGTCGATCTTCGAGACGTTCGCATCATGAGTGATCCGTGCATCTTCCTCCGCAATCTTGAGATCCGGTGGGGTGAGCGAGACCGACTGTTCGTCGAGCAGCAGGGCCTCGCATGAAAGAACGCTTGCAGCTTGCGTGGCGTCTTCGTCGACGCGAACCAAACAGCGATAGGGGGTCGTGCCACTTTGCTGGCTAATCGACTTGGAGACAACCTTCGAGGAGGTGTTTGGGGCGGCGTGCACCATCTTGGCTTCCGTTTCCTGATGCTGACCCCTACCGGCGTAGCTCACTGAGCGCACTTCCCCACTCGCTCCGTCACCAACCAAATGGATGGCGGGATACTTGGCAGTGCGTTTCGAGCCAATGTCAATGTCGACGAACTCGACATGCCCGCCAGCTTCAACACGAGCTCGATTCATGACGAAATTGTCGACGTTGTGTGACCAGTTCTGCATGGCCGTGTAACTAACCCAAGCGTTTGGCTTCACCACGATCTCCGCAACGGCACAGCGCAATGTGTTTTTCGTGTACACCGGTGCCGAGCACCCCTCGATGTAGCGAACCTTCGAACCCTCCTCAGCGACGATCAGCGTGCGCTGAAATTGGCCTCCGGTTTCGAAATGCGTCGGAAGGTCGGACTGCAGCGGAATTGCAACTTCGATGCCCGATGGAACGTAGACAAACGCGCCACCCGCCCATATTGAGGTGTTGAGGTCTGCGAAATTGTCAGCGCCGGGCGAGATGACCGTGCCGAAGTACTCCTGCACCAAGCGCGGGTGTTTGCGTATGGCGGTGTCCATGTCACAAAAGAGAACCCCTTGCTGTTCGAGGGCCTCTCGATGCTCCTCGCTGGCAGCCTCAGATCCAAGCAGTGCGGTCTTGCCTGTCAGGTCGCTCAGGACATCTTCTGATTGCGGTTCGCTATCGATGTCTTGAAAATCGATTTCACAGAGGTCAGCTACGAACCATTCAGCCATCAACCGTTCGTCGAACAGACGTAATGAACGGAACCGGAGTTGTTCCATCCACTCTGGTTCTGACTTAGACGAAGAGATCTGCCCGACGACGTGAGCGTTTACGCCCTTCACGCTGCGGCGTTGTCGCCTGCGTCCTCGTCCCCGAGCGCAGCGACCGGGATGTCGACCTCAATGAAAATGCACTCCCCGGGGCATGCTTCAGCAGCGTGGACAACATCTGCTGCGTTGCGGCCAGTCACCCATGCGAGACTGCCGGAGCCGCCAGGATCGTTCAGAGGCGCACCATTTTCCGCAACGTAGGCAATGCCATCTTCAAGTTGGACGAAGACGTCGGGGCAGTGATCAATGCAAATACCGTCGCCGGTGCAGAGGTCCTGGTCGATCCAGACTCGCATGATGACCGAACGGTACCGCTAAGTGCGTACATTGACTCGACCGTGATGAGCGAGAGTGACAAATCCCACAGCAATGAAGCCGAGCTAGCTACTCCGCCAGTGGCGCCGACCCGACCACACACTTGGGATCGCCCGACCGGGACAATCGACGACCCGTATGCGTGGATGCGCGACGTCGAGGACCCGGAGCTGCTCCAATATCTGCAAGCTGAGAACGACTACAGCGAGCAACACTTCGCGCCACAGGCCGCCCTCATCGAAACGATCTTCGGTGAAGTCAAGTCACGAGTGCAAGAGACCGACATTTCAACGCCGGTCCGCAACGGGCCATGGTGGTACGTCAGCCGCACAGAGGAGGGCTTGAGCTACCCACTCCATCAACGAGGTCCAAGCCTCGACAGCGCCGACCGCTTTATGTTGCTTGACGAAAACATCGAGGCCGAGGGCTACGAATACTTTGACCTCGGTGCCCTCGATGCCTCCCACGATCACACAATGTTCGCCTGGTCGATCGATACGTCAGGCGACGAGCGCTACACCCTTCGCGTTCGCCGCTTCGACGAAAGCGGAGAAGCCTCGTCGACCGATGATCTGATCGAAGGTATCGCTAATTCCGGGACCGCTTGGTCCTCCGACGGACAGTGGCTGTTCTACGTGCGTGCCGACGATCAGGAACGCCCATGCCAGGTATGGCGCCACCGAGTCGACACCAGCTCAACCGAGAACGATGAGCTGATTTTCGAAGAGCTTGACGAACGGTTTTTTGTAGCGATTGGCGAAACCCGATCAAACAAGTGGATCGTGATTCACACCGCAAGTAAGACGAGCAGCGAGGTACGCCTTGCGCCGTCTGATCTCTCCCAGCCATTTACCGTCGTGCAACCTCGACGCGATGACGTCGAGTACCAGGTTGACCACTGGGGCGACAGGTTTGTGATGACTACGAACGACAGCGCTGTCGACTTCCGCGTCCTCACGGCGCCGGTTGACCGCGACTGGACAGACAAAAACGTCTGGATCGAACTCATCGGGCATGTTGCAGGCCGGCGCATCACCGGAACCGAACCGTTCGCAACATTTCTGGTTGTTCATGAATGGTCAGAAGCCCAACCGCGGATACGCATCTTGTTCCGCGATAACGCAATGCCCGAGCGGTCGATCGACCTCGGTGACGACCCGCATGACGTGGACCTCTCCTCTAACCCAGAATGGGAGAGCAACACCATTCGATTTATTACCTCCTCGATGGTCACGCCGCCGACCCTGTTCGAGGAGCACGTCGAGACGGGCAACCGGGTTCTGCTGCGCCAGATACCCACACCCAATGTCGACCTCACGAAGTACACGACCAGCCGACACTGGGCGCCGAGCGGTGCCGACGGCACGCAAGTACTGGTCCCGCTCGACATCGTTCACCATGTCGACACGCCGCTCGACGGCTCCGCAGCGGCAGTTCTGTACGGCTACGGCTCATACGAGGCTTCGCTCCCCCCGTGGTTCTCGGTCGCGCGGCTTTCGCTCCTCGACCGCGGCGTCATCTTTGCCATTGCACACCCGCGTGGCGGCGGCGAGTTAGGCCGTCAGTGGTACCTCGATGGCAAGCTGCTGGCTAAGCAGCACACGTTCGACGACATGATTGCGTGCTCTGAGCATCTGATCGCAGAGAGCATCGTTGCACCTAACCGCTTAGCGATTCGCGGTGGCTCCGCAGGCGGACTTCTTGTCGGGGCGTGCATGACTCAACGCCCAGACCTGTACGCCAGCGTGGTCGCCGAGGTGCCGTTCGTCGACATTGTTTCGACAATGAGTGATGCAACCTTGCCGCTCACAGTGACCGAATGGGAGGAATGGGGTGATCCTCGTTCCGAACCCTTCGCCAGCGTGATGAGTCGATACTCCCCTTACGACAACACCATGGCGGCGGATTACCCAGCGCTGTACGTCACTGCCGGGCTGAACGATCCGCGAGTGAGCGTGCATGAGCCAGCCAAGTGGATAGCACGCCTCCGGTCGGTCGGAACGGGGACCAAACCACTGGTGATGCACACAGAGATGGGCGCTGGTCACGGCGGACCGACGGGCCGGTACGACGCTTGGCGCGACGAAGCCCGGACCCTTGCCTTCATCCTGACGACGACCTGACCGATCGCTACCGGGTCAAAACAGCGCCAGAGCACTCAGCGCAATCAACGCAACGTTACGCACGACATGTCCGGCGCCGAGCGGTTTAACAGACCATGCTCCAAAGCATGCGCAAGGAGGACGGCGGCCCTGCGCCAACTGCATCACGATCAACACCGTGAATACAACAAGCATTGCAGCTGCTGCGAGCGCCGCTGCCTGACGCGCTACCTGGACCACGAGAAAAGCACCAATTACAACCTCAACCCACGGCACCAGCGGAATGGTGATCGCCGGAGCGCCCAGCCCGCGTGCTTGCGCAGGCCATTCAGCACCGGCGGCAATTTTCGTCGCACCAGCGACGAGGAACACTGCGCCGACAACAATCGATGCTGTCACAGGGATCCAGTCAGCCATGCCAAATTGATACCTTTCCATCAGGTTTCAACACTCGAAACGACCGCTCAGACCTCGATGGTGTGGCCCTCACGTGCTGCAAAGACCTCGACACCAAATTCTCGACCGCACTCGGCTGCCTTAGCTGCAAGTCGATCAAGCATGTCGTCGTCATGGGAGGGGTCGTGATGAAAAAGCGCAAGCCGCTTGGCCCGAGATTCAGCAGCAACCCAGACGGCATACTCAATCGTACAATGGCCCCAGTTGCTCTTCAGAGCGAATTCGCTCGGCGTGAACTGCGCGTCGTGGATAATCAGATCAGCACCCGCGCACAGCTCGCGTGCACCTGCTGACATAGCAGGTGCTCCATTCGTCGGCATCTGATGATCGCTGAGGTAGGCGACTGAACGGCCGTGAGCGCTGACGCGGTACCCGAGCGTGTTACCGACATGAGGGATCGGCCGACTCATGATGTCGACCTGGGTGCTCGTTGTCGTCACCTGGAACATGGACTCCCAGCAGTCAACAAAGTCGATATCGCCAGGCAGCATCGAAAGCTCGACTGGAAAAAGCGGTGGACAGATGGTGCTAGCGAACACCGAAGCCAGAGTCGCGTCGCCTTCCTGTCGAGGCCCGTACATCGTTATGTCGGAACCTTCTTGCAGCAACGGCGCGAAGAACGGCAACCCTTGGATGTGATCCCAATGCAGGTGACTCAGCAGGCAGGTGCCAACAAATCGGGCTCCGGGTTCAAGGGTGTCGCCGAAATAGCGAAGTCCGGTTCCGAGGTCGAACAGGATCGGATCGACACCATCGATGTCAAGCGACACGCACGAGGTGTTGCCGCCGTACCGGACAAGTTCGGGCGCGTGGCATGGCGTTGACCCCCGAACGCCGTGAAACGTCACGGCAAAACCGTCTCCACACGTAGCCCTACTCATCCCCTACACCTCAATGACTACGGACGTTAGAGGTTTGTGCACTTGAGCTTCCAAACTTTGTGCTGGTGACGTCTGTAACAGCCCGCCGCGGTACCTTCGGCTCGTGAGCGCAATAGCCAACCAGACCGTCAGCCTGCCTGATGTCGAGCTGACCTGCCTGACATCACCGTCAATTAATGACCACAATCGACCGCTTGTCATCTGCGTCCACGGCTTTCCCGACAGCGCACACTCATGGCGGCACCTCATGCCCGTGCTTGAAGATGCTGGATTCCGCGTCGCCGCTCCCTTTATTCGCGGTTACGCGCCAAGCACTGTCTCCGGCTCAGGTGCGTATCAGATCGGAGCATCAGCTCTTGACACATGCGCGCTTCATAGGCACTTTCGCGGTGACGACCGTGCGGTCCTGATCGGGCACGACTGGGGTGCACCGATTGTCTACGGTGCAGCGTCGATCGAGCCCAGCCGCTGGGCGAAAGTAGTTGCCATGGCGGTTCCACCCGGCGGTTCGATGGGCCTCGCCTTCGTTACCAACACCGATCAGCTCAAACGAAGCTGGTACATGTTCTTTTTCCAGCACGGACTCGCCGACATGGTGGTACCCGCGAACGACATGGCGTTCATCGACATGATCTGGAAGGACTGGTCGCCCGGATACGACGCGGCTGAAGACCTCGTACACGTGAAAAATGCGTTACGCAAACCCGAACACATGGCTGCGGCCCTGGGCTATTACCGCGCGGCACTTGGCGACGCGTTTCAAGACCCAGCGCACACTGAAGCTCAAGACGCTACGCAGGCCGTTCCTGAGCAACCAACGCTGTACCTTCACGGCGTCAATGATGGGTGTATTGGACCGGAAGTCGCCGAGTCGGCTCGGCCAATGGTTGGCGATCATGTCGAGATCCGACTCATCGAAGGCGTCGGACACTTTTTGCACCTTGAAGCACCAAACGTTGTTAACACTCAAATCCTGGAGTTTCTCTCATGACCGGCAACCTCGACACGACCCGTGCGCCAATTCTCCCCGACGGTGTCGTCATCATCGTCAAGGAAGAGTGCGAGACATGTCAGACCATTGCGCCCGTTCTACAACAGTTAGACGCTGCAACCGAGCTGACGGTCTACACGCAAGACAACGCATCGTTTCCCTCTACGCCGGCTGCAGTGCATGATGCCGATCTAGCGGTGAGTTGGCATCACGACATTGAAACCGTTCCAACCGTTATCGTCATCCAGAACGGCATTGAGGTCGAACGAACAGTCGGCTGGATGCGATCAGAATGGGAACGCCTGACCGGCATCGACGGCTTGGGCGAGGGCCTACCTGTCATGCGCCCCGGGTGCGGCTCAATGAGCGTCGACCCGGATCTCGTTGATGTACTGCGCGTTCGTTTCGGGGCATCAAATCTGACAGCCCGGCGTATCGAGGTGGCCGACGCCGAAGACGTAATGGAGATGATGTTCAACCGCGGCTGGACCGATGGGTTACCCGTGGTGCCCCCGACCGAGCAAAGGGTGATGGCGATGCTCGCCGGAACCCGTCGCACCGGATCCGAGACCGTGGCGACCGTGCCGCCCGACCTTGTCGATATCTCCGTCGAAAAAGTTGCGATCGCCTCCGTCATGGCTGGATGCAAGCCTGAGTATCTGCCTTGGGTTCTAACTGCCGTCGAAGCCGCGTGCACCGATGATTTCAACATGCACGGTCTTCTGGCGACCACCATGCCGGTCGGTCCAGTCATCGTATGCAGCGGACCCGGTACCCGGTCGATCGGCATGAATTCGGGCGGCAATGCCTTAGGCCAGGGCAACCGCGCCAACCTCACGATCGGGCGTGCCTTGCAGTTGGTTATTCGAAACTTTGGCGGTGGTCGACCCGGCGAGGTCGATCGCGCAGCGCACGGGAGCCCAGCAAAGATCAGCTTTTGCTTCGCCGAGGCCGATGACACCTCGCCGTACGGGCGGCTTGCCGGAGAGCTCGGGATTGACGACGGAGCCGATGCTTTGACGTTGTTTGCTGGCGAGGGACCGCACTGCCTTGTCGATCAGTTGTCGCGAACTCCCGAGTCGTTGGCCCGTTCACTCGCACTCAAGTTGCAAACGGTCAGCCACCCAAAATTGATTATGATGTTTGACACGATCTTAGTGATGGGACCCGAACACGCACGGGTCTTTGCCGACGCTGGCTGGGATCGCGAGCAGATTGTTGCAGGGATCAGTGAGCACCTCAATCGGTCCGGTTCAGAATTGGTACGCGGAGCCGACGGGATCACAGAGGGTCTACCTGAAGCATTCGGCGATGCCGAGTCGCTTCCGAAATTTCGCCCTGGCGGACTGATGCTTGCCTATGCAGGTGGCGGAGCCGGTCTCTTCAGCCAGATCATCGGGGGATGGGTCAACGGAGACAAAGGCTCCAAGCCGGTCACACGCGCCGTGGCGTACTAGAACTGTGCCATGGAAGCGCTACTTGATCCAACAAGCGAACAATCACTCGTCGAACGTGAACGACTTGCGCGTCCATCAACCCTCGAGGGCCTCACCGTTGGATTGCTCGACATCTCGAAACCTCGTGGCGACGTGTTTCTCGATCGCATCGAGGAACGTCTAGTTGGCATCGGAGCCAACGTCAAACGCTACATAAAACCCACGTTCACGAAGCCAGCGCCGGTTGATCTGCGCCACCAGATCGCCACGGAATGTCAGGTGGTCATCGAGGCCTTGGCGGATTGAGGCAGTTGCACGTCGTGCAGTGTGCACGACATTAACGATCTTGAACTGCGTGGCGTCCCCTCGGTGTTCATCGCCTCCGACCAGTTCGTCGATGCTGCGGAGGCGCAGTCGATCGCACTCGGTTTTCCTGCGGTCTCGCGTGTATTTACGCCGCACCCGATTCAGGACCGCACCGACGACGAGATGCTCACCTACGCCGACGTGGCGTTCAACCAGATCCTGGACGCGCTAACCCTCTGACGGCCGCCTCGAGATCTGTGAGACTCCAATGAATCCACCGCCCGCAACAGATCAACTCACCGGAGCAGAGTTGAGCGAGTACAACCGCATTGCAATTCAAAATGCAGCGAAGCTCCACGAGTTTCGCACAGCAACTCGTCAGCCTGACAGGACAGACCTGCCGATCGAGCAGTTGGTCGCTTCGTTTAACTCGACGGCTGCCGGGGTATACCGCGAGTACGAGCGAATGGGCGACCGGCCCGTCTCGAAAGATTTGGAGCAGCGCGCAGCTAAATACGGCATCGAGTTCGAACATCTTGGTCTTACTCTCGGCACGGTGCTGCACAACGTTGACCTAACCGTGACGTTGACGGCAGAGCTCATACGAGTCATTCGTGATGCTCTACTGGAACGCAAGGTGATCTTCTTTCGCGATCAACACCTCAGTGAAGACCAGCAGACAGCGTTTGGCAGACAGTTTGGTGGTCTTGATGCTTTTCCATTTGGGACGCCGGGCGACAACCCCTTTATTTTGAGGATTTCGCACGGTCCAGGCAGCCCCGGTATCGAAAACGGTTGGCATACCGATGTGACCTGGATGGAACAACCTTCACTCGGATCGATTGCGCAGTGCGTTGTCACTCCGCCTTACGGAGGCGACACACTCTTCTCCGACAGTCACGCTGCTTACCTCGGCCTGCCTACTGCGTTACGCGAGCGGATCGACCACCTGAGTGGGATCAACGACTATCGAATCTTTGTACAGGGTCGCGGGCGAGGCGCTATGCCCGACGATCTCGTCACAGCGGTGAAGGAACGAATTCCATTCGGAGTCACACATCCGCTCGTGCGCACCCATCCCGAAACAGGCAAGCCAGCGCTCTATCTCCACGGTGGGTTCCTCCGCCACGAGTCGTTGTTCGACCGGCGTACCGGCCAAACGCTCGAGCCAAACGACTCGAAGCAAATCGTCACCACACTGCTCGCTCAGCATGGACGACCCGAGTACATCTGTCGCTTTCACTGGAAGGCTGATTCGATTGCCTTCTGGGACAACCGGGCCGTGCAGCACTACGCGGCCAGCGACTACTACCCTCACAAACGAGTACTACGCCGAGTCACCATTAGCGGGGACCGTCCCTACAACAACCTCGACTGAACACCTCGAGTTTCGGACCAGGCGCCTCTCTCTTACGTCCGGTTAGAACCAGGCGTCACTGACGCAGCCCTGTGATGGCAGCTGATGTGGCAAGCACACGGCGGGCGCTATCAACATGCAGGTTCTCGATCATGCGGCCGTCGACAGTCACGACGCCCTTGCCCTCAGCAACGGCTTCGTCGAACGCAGTAATGACTCGCTGCGCATACTCAACTTCGTCTATGCCCGGCGCCCACACATTGTTAGCTGGCTCAACCTGGCTGGGATGAATCAGCGTCTTTCCGTCAAATCCAATCTCCATCCCCTGCCGACACTCTGCAGCGAAACCATCAGTGTTCTTTACATCGTTGTACACGCCGTCGAGGATCACCTTGCCGGCCTCACGCGCAGCGAGCAGCGCCGTGGCGAGGTGGGGCACAAGCGGATGACGTCCCGCCACAATGGGCGAGCGCAGCTCTTTAGCAAGGTCATTGGTGCCCATCACGAGCACAGCGACACGCGGATGCGCAGCAATCGAACGGACGTTGAAGATCGCTGTTGGGGTCTCAATCATCGGCCAGATCAACGTGCTCTCGGATGCTCCCGCTGCGTCGAGTTGGGCTGACACTGCGTCCACCTGCTCGACGTCGTCGACTTTGGGGATCACGACCGCTGACGGCAACGCAGCGCCAGCCGCGGCGATGTCGTCGGCACCCCACTCGGTATCGAGGCCGTTGCAGCGAATGGTTAACTCGCGGTTGCCGTACTCGCCTGACCGGACAGCGGCAGCTGCCTTCACGCGCGCTGAGGGCTTGGCATCGGGGGCTACTGCATCTTCGAGGTCGAAGATGATCGCATCAGCCGGAATACCCTTCGCTTTTTCGATTGCACGCTCGTTAGCTGCGGGCATGTAGAGCACCGAACGACGGGGGCGAAGATCTGGCGTTGAGTTGATAGGCATCGTCGTCTCTTTCAGAATCCGTAGCTGGCCGCGAGTTCGGGGTCGCTCGCAGACAGGGCCTTGGCCAGTTCAACAACGACGTGGCACTGCTTGACCGAAGCATCGTCTTCCATTTTGCCGTCAAGCATCAACGCCCCGGTGCCATCGCCCATCGCTGCGATCACCCGCTGAGCATGTGCGACATCGGTTGGGTCAGGACTGAAGACCTTTTTGGCAACGTCAATCTGGACGGGGTGCAAGCTCCAGGCGCCTACACAGCCAAGGAGGTACGCGTTGCGGAACTGGTCTTCGCAAGCAACCGTGTCCTTAATATCACCAAACGGCCCGTAGAACGGGAGGATGCCGTTCATCACGCAAGCGTCGACCATTCGTGCAATGGTGTAGTGCCAAAGATCCTGTTGATATGTGGTGCGATCAGCGTTGATATCGGTCTCGACCGTTCCGTCTTGCTGAGTCGCCAATGGCGGATCGGTGCGCACCAGGTAGCCAGGGTGACCTCCACCAACCCGAGTGGTCTTCATGCGACGGTTGGCAGCAAGATCGGCCGGACCAAGTGACAAGCCCTGCATGCGCGGCGAGGCCGCGCAGATCTCTTCGACATTGGCCATGCCTCTTGCAGTCTCAAGAATGGCGTGCACGAGGATCGGTCGCGTAAGCCCTGCCTTGGCCTCAAGTTGAGCCAGCAGGCGGTCGACATAGTGGATGTCCTCAGGACCCTCGACTTTCGGGATCATGATGACGTCGAGTGCCTCACCAGCTTCCAGCACTGCGGCGGTCAAGTCGTCGAGACCCCAAGGCGAGTCAAGACTGTTGACTCGGGTCCAGAACTGGGTGGCACCGAAGTCAACCGTCTGGGCGACTTCAACTAACCCAGCTCGTGCAGCCTCTTTTTGATCCGCTGGAACCCCATCTTCAAGGTTGGCGAGCAAAATGTCGACCGTCGGCGCGATCTGCGACACCTTCGAGCGCATCTTTTCGTTCGCCGCCGGGAAGAAGTGAATCATCCGACTCGGAGGGAACGGGATCTCGCGGACAGGCGCCGGGGCACCAACGGCGAGGGGACGGAAGAAGTCTTTAGCGGGACGCATCAGGCCCAACGATAGATCGGTTGGAGGATCAGGTAGGAACTCACTCGGGCAGGTGGACCGTGTCATCGGACACGATCACGAGTCCGTCGGCTACGAGCCCGGCGATGATCGAGTCATCGAAGTCAGCTGCGGGCCGGGCCTCTACACCAACTGCAGCGAGGACTTTACCGCGCGCTTGTCGAGCGCTGCCTTCAAACCGGGCTTGTTTACCGCTCACCCCTGCTGATCCGGTTGCAGGGTCTGGGTGAGGGCGGCCTGCAAGGTGCCAGCTACACGATCCCGCAAGCGGACAAGGAATGCACGTCGGGGCCGGGCGGCACAGTGTGGCCCCAAGATCCATGACAACCTGGTTCCAGACCCAACCCTGGCCGTAAGGAACTGCCTCATCAGCACGCTCCTGGGCACGTTTAGGTGTGAGCCGCTCTCCTGATGAGCGCGCCAAAATGCGCGCAACGTTTGTGTCGACCACTGCCACATCGCGCTCAAAGGCAAAAGCCAGCACGGCGCGAGCCGTGTACGGGCCGATTCCAGGAAGGTCGAGCAGATCGTCAAGATCGTCAGGCAACTGGCCATTATGTAACTCGACAACGATGGCGGCTGCTGCTTGCAGGTTGCGTGCGCGTCGCGGATATCCAAGACCTTGCCACAGTCGCAGAACATCGCCGAGCGACGCGATGGCACAGTCAGCAGGAGTCGGGAACGCTGTGAGGAACGCATGCCACTTCGGAATCACGCGCTCGACCTGAGTCTGCTGAAGCATCACCTCGCTGACGAGAATTCGCCATGGATCACGCTCAGCGCGCCATGGCAAGTCACGCATCGCCGGCAATCCCCATTTCAGCACCGCGCCGGCATCAAGCGGCCCGCCTGTTTGTCGGCTCACGCCGGGGTGGCCTCAACCAGCGGTGACCAGATCGTTGTGGTTCGGTACGGATGCGGGATTGTCTTGACATCGCTACCGAATTGTCGCTCGATTGCCTGGCGCGTGCGGGTGAGCACGGCGAGCCGTTCGTCGGGCGGTCGAACGCTGACATAGCTGCGAGACAACATGTCTGCGAGCACGCCCTCAACGCTCGTGAGATGCTCCCAACGGCATTCGAAGGTCTCAGCCGGCCCGAAGCCCGAATTCACATCGATGATTTCGACAACCGAATGCTCTCCGATGACGGGCGGCGCAACGGCAGCTAGTTTCTCGTCGGCCACGTCAACAAGCCAAGACGCCGCGTCAATGTCATCTGTGTTCCAGATCATTCCGACACCGCCACCGGGTTTGAGCACCCGAGCGATTTCATCGAGAGCGACTTGCGGATCGAACCAGTGAAACGCCTGCCCCACGAGGACTGCATCGAACGTGCAATCAGCGAACGGGATCTGTTCGGCGGTTCCGTCGAGCACCTCGACATCAGGAACGGCTCGACTGAACTCGGCACGCATCTGGGTGAGAGGCTCTACTGCGTGAAGGTTGCAGATCACGGGCAGCAATCGCGTCAACTTGCCGGTTCCCGCAGCAAGGTCCAGCACGGAGTGTCCGCGCTCGAAAGCGCCGCAGTCGTCCCAGAAGGTCAGCGCTTCATCAGGGTACTCGGGCCTCCCAAGCTCGTATGCCGCCGCTATTTCGCCGAATGACTGTGCAAGCCTGACCCGATCGAGATCAGAGAGCTCCGATTCAGTCGGCCCAAACATCAGTGCCGTCGTACGGCCGAGCACGCTCAGGGGCGGCGTCCCTTTTCCAGATCAGCACCTTGCGTTTGAAGTAGCAGACTTCCTGACCATCTTGATTGAAGCCCTTAGTCTCGACCGTCACGATGCCACGGTCGGGCTTTGACTTCGACTCTTTTACTTCAAGAACGCGAGTTTCAGCATGAATGGTGTCGCCGTGGAATGTCGGAAACTTGTGCTGAAGTGTTTCGACTTCGAGATTCGCAATGGCGGCACCGCTCACATCGGGGACACTCATCCCGAGCACCAGGCTGTAGACGAGGTTGCCGACAACAACATTGCGCCCTTGCACCGACTCGGCTGCAAACCAGTCGTTGGTGTGCAGCGGGTGGTGGTTCATTGTGATCATGCAGAAGAGGTGGTCGTCGTATTCGGTGATGGTCTTACCAGGCCAGTGGCGGAGGATGTCACCAGGGGCGAAATCTTCCAGGCATCGGCCGAACGGGCGCTCATGTGTCGTCATGAATGGGCAACGTATCGCCCGGATCACTGTCTGATCCAAACCCAGCCTCGCCCTTTTCCTGGCCGTCGTCATCTTCCCGAAGCTCAGCAGGCGCAGCGAGGTCGACGTGATTCAGGTCGGCGTTGTCGACCAATTCGAAACCATCGGTCGTTGCAGCCACATCAGCGACAGGAGCACGCCGACCCCACCGGAGAGCAAAATCGATTTTGGTCTCGCCTTTCGCTGCCTCGGTCCGAGCGAGATCACGCAGATTGCCAAGCCGGTCGCGCCTCTCGATCTTCCAGGGCCCGACGCGCAAGGAGGCGTAGGCCACAGCGCCAAGGAAGATCGGGAAGAAGAACTGGGCGAACCGATAGGCAGCGACACCAAGCGTTGCAACGTTCTCAGTCAGCCCAAATGAAATAAACAATCCGACGTAAGCGATGTCGACGTAGCCAAGCCCACCGGGAGTGATCGGAACTGCTGCGAGGAGGTTGGCGAACCCGAACGCGACTATTAGGGCATCGATATCAAGCGAGCCACCAAACGCTCGCAGAAAGACCCAGAGTGCAGCAGCATCGAAAAGCCAGTTCAGTAGCGCGAAAATTACAACCCGCTTGAGTAGCGCACGATCGCTAATCAGTTCCTCAAGCCGTTCAGCAATCTGGTGGAGCGCGCCTGCAAGCCGATCTTCGTTCACTCGAAGTTTGCGCGCAATCCAGCGGATGAACTGCTCAGAACGCCCCTGTCCCTCCATGATCCCGATGACAAGAAATGCTGCGATACCGATCACGATGATGCCGGTTAACGCAGCCGTTCCGTACACCGGGTTAACGCCACGCCGGGGAATTGAGACGATGAGCCCGACCCAGAAGACAAGGTTCAACACCACTGCCGAGCCGATGCCAGCAGTCGCAAGCGCGAAGCCAGCATCCGGTCCCCTGATTCCGGACAGAGTGAGCAGTCGGTAGCCCAATGCCGAGCCCGCCGCATTGCCACCCGGCACGACATTGGTCAGCGCCTTTGTTGACAGCTGGATGCGGAACATCCGCATCCCCGATATCGACGCACCGGCTTCACCGAGCGCAGCACGAGTGAGCAGCGAGTAGAAGAACAGCGCAATGATTTCCAACGCGAACCCAACAACGAGCAGAACTGGACTGACGTTACGAAGTTCGCTGGCTGCCTGAACGAACTTGGGCAACAAGCCGATAGCAAACCAGATTATGAGTGCGAACAGGGCCATCCTGACGCCGAATCGGACCGGACGGATGCGTGGCTTCAACTTCACTAAAGGCTGAGGCGATGCGGCCAACTCGCCGGTCGGCAAACCCTCACGATCCATTTCGTGGGTCTTATCGTGGGCGTACTGCATCCCTGACTCAAGCTCACCCGGCTCACCCGGCTCAACAATCACCCCTACTTCATACATGATGAGCGGGCGNGACACAGCGCATTGGGGCAGGAACAGGAGTCTTGCCGCTCCGAGCTCAGCCGATCAGTTGCGGCCTGATCCGCTCAANGTCCAAAGCATTGCTTTCAGACGCGCGCGAAGTGCTGGCGCAACGGAAATGTCGGTCTGCCCGAGATGAACAAGCNCGATCTCAGCATTCGGGATGACCACGATGAACTGGCCTGCGTAACCATGGCAGGAGTAGCTGCCCGGGAAGTCGGGCCAGGTCCACCAGTGCCGTCCGTAGCCGTATCCGGTCTCGTTGTCGATTGCAATCTGGTGTGCCGCATGCGCCGTCCATCCGGGAGGAAGAATCCGTTCGCCGTTTCCGAGGTCGGCCACGCCGTCGTGACGGTAGAGCTCGCCAAACTGCATAAAGTCGCGAGCCGACGCATAAACGTAGGACGACCCGACGAAGTCGCCTGCACCGTCGAACTTCGGTTCGGCCGACGCCATGCCTGCCGGACCGAAGAGCCGATCGGTGAGAAAAGCGCGCATAGCGGCCTCACGCTTTGCTGGGTCGCCACCAGCTGAGCCGTTGACAATGTCGCCGATGATGCGAGCGACGATGTTTGTCGTTCCTGACGAGTAGCTCCACTTCGTACCAGGTTCATGAATTAGGGGTTGGCTTGCCGCATATTCGGCGTGACTCGGCCCACTGTCACCNAAAAGCATTTCGAGGCAGTTCGATGTCTCACCGTCGATGTAGTCCTCGATGAAGTGGAGGCCTGAGCGCATCTCGAGCAGCTGGAGCACAGTGATCTCAGCTTTCGGCGTACCCGCCCATGCGTCAACCGGCGCCGGAGCGTCGATGTCAAGAAGCCCGTCGGCGACCAAGATCCCAACCGCTGCGTGGGTGACCGACTTGGCCATGCTCCAAGAGATCAGCGTCGAGCCCGCGTCGAGGTTCAATGCCGACTGAAAATCATTGGCAGCTTGAGTGCCATAACGTTCGGCGATCACCTCACCATGCTGTTGAATCAGCAATGCAAGTGTNTGCCCNTCGCTCTCGGGGCGAGAGAACAAGGAGTCAACTAGCGAGGCGATTTCTGACATTTGCGCACCGTACCTTGGAGCTTGGAGACCAGAATTTCGGAACAGATTGCCTCGCTGCCAACCGGAGCGTCAGACGAGGCGAGTGGAGAGGTCGACCAGGCCGGGGACGTCGTGGATGTCTACCTCAAGCAACGGTAACTCGATGATTGGGACGTCACCTGCCAGCACCTCAAGTTCCGCGAGTTCAGCGCGCTCGGCTGCTGCAAGGCTGGTCAGTTCTTCATGCCAAGCAACATGATCGGCAAGGGGCCCTTCGTCGAGANCAGCGAGCAGCAAAGCATCATCGGCGTTGAGCGGCTCAGGCATCGGATGAATGAGGTTGACTACGAGACCAGCGAACGGGAACTTTTTCTCATGCAGCGCTTTGAGTAAATGTTTGGCTTCGCCGACTGCTTCGGACCGCGGGCTTGACACAACGACAAATGCGGTGCTCTCGTCTCGCAGCAGCGCGGAGACTTCCTGAGCTCGCTTACGGAGACCGCTTTCGATGTTGGCGAGCGATCGAAAGAACCCAATGGTGTCCTCGACGATCTGCGGGCCGGCAAGTCGCTTCACGGCCCATAGGAACATTGAGGCAGCGGTGTCAGTAATTTTTGCGAAAGCCCGCTGGCCAGCAGTGAGAGCACGGTAAACCGGGTGGCCGAGGAAGCCGACCAGACGGTCGGGGGCTTCGAGTAGGTCGATGGCGTGCCGGCTCGGCGGGGTATCGACAATGACCAGGTCCCACGCTCCACTTGTGTGCAGTTGGTGCAGCCGTTCGATGGCCATGTACTCCTGTGCACCTGACAGAGATCCAGATATTGCCTGGTAGACGGGGTTGTTGAGGACCGCATCAGCTTGATTTTTGTTGCTCGACTGATCGTGGACGAGACGGTCAAACGTCTGCTTTGCATCAAGCATAAGCGCCCAGAGTTCGCCCTTGTTGGCGCCCGTGGTGACCCCAGGGACTTGGTGCGGCTCATCGGCTTCTGCATCGTCACCAAGCCCGAGTGCGTCTGCGAGACGGCGAGCAGGATCGACGGTGACCACGACAGTTCGTCGGCCCGCCCGTGCCGCAGCGACGCCCAGCGCAGCAGCTGTGGTCGTCTTGCCTACTCCTCCCGGGCCGCAGGTGAGCATTAGCTTGGCCTCACTGACGGCGATTTCAAGCGGAGTCATAACGCCGCACCAATCGGGACAGCACTAGCAAGAGCGTCGGCAATGAGCATGAGATCAACAGAGTCAAGTCGCGGCGTGGCAAGACGAGGCAGCGTGATGATCGGCTCGGTGCGGGCAGATACGAGTCGCTCGATTTGCTGGCGCTGTTGGATTAGTCGGCCCCGGCCAAACGTCGCAGCAGACTCCAGCGAATTCTTGGCAGCCGTCGACAGCTTGATCTTGTGCGAGCGTGCAGCCATTGCCGGTGACTTATCGAGTCCAGGACGGTCAGGCCAGCATGCGTTGACTACAAGCGGCAGAAGCGAAATCCCTAAGTCATCACCGAGTTCGTTGGCCAGCTCGATCATTTCGGTGATTGGAGTCTCCTCAGGCAACGCAACGAGCAGCGCCATGCAGCGTCGAGGGTCGGCGAGCATCTCGCTCACTTCTCGGGCTTGGTCGAGGACAGGACCGGACTTCACGACGTCAGAGAGGCCCGAAGCCGATCCGAGGAAAGGTGCTGCGTGACCGGCAGGCGGAGCGTCGACAATGATGAGGTCAGCGGTTTTATTTCGTTCGAGTTCTTTGATCTTGCCCAGCACCAGAAGATGTTCAAGGCCGGGCGTCGCTGCGGCGATCATAGGCAGAGAGGCAGCCGAGGCAGCACGACGTAGCAGTCCTCCGACGCCCTTCAGCTCGAGGTAGTCGCTAAAGGCCTGCTCAGCGGGAATACTTCGGGCGCGAATCGTGCCGCCCTCAGGGCCGCCAACCTTGCGTTGTAAAACCTGGTCGCGATCATTGATCTCGCGGCCGCCAAGCAGTTTGCCCATGCCCGGTCGACCGTCGACGGCTATGAACAGGACATCGGCGCCCTGCTGCGCTGCTGCAAGGGCGTGTGCGGCGGCGACGGTCGACGAGCCAACGCCGCCCTTACCGGCGACAACGACGACGCCACTCTGCGTGAGCCGGTTCGTCATCGACGGATCGAGTTATCAACATCGGTCATTGATGTCACGGTATCTGCAGAATTTGCGTCGTTAGGCGCCCTTGGCCGACTCTGCGAACCGAGGNCCCGCAACACCGACGTGACTGGCCACTGGCCGGCCAACAGCCCGGCATGCCAGGACTGCGGCATCTATGAGACCCGGTACTGAGCAGCCGGTGTCAACGCCCATGGCTTCAAGCGCATGCGCAACATCTTCGATAGCAACATTCCCGCTCGCGCCTGGTGCAAATGGGCAGCCGCCAAGACCACCAACCGCAGCATCGATGCGGTCGGCTCCGGCAGCTAACGCTGCCAGACCGTTGGCGACTGCAAGCCCTCGCGTGTCGTGTAAATGGGCTCCGATTGAGACGTCGACAGCTGAGGCGACTTGCTCGACCAAGAGCGTCACGTCGGGCGGTACAGCTACGCCGATTGTGTCGGCAAGTCCGATTGAAGACGCGCCCGCATCAACCGCCCTGCGCGCAACGTCAAGCACGCGCGCTGGATCAATCTGTTGCTCATACGGGCACCCGAACGCCGTCGAAAGCGTCATCTCAATCACTGCCCCCGCATCGATCATTGGCACAGCGAGAGCTTCGAACGCGGCAATAGAATTATCGGTGTCAGCACCTGCGTTGCGGCGGCTGTGGGTGTCGCTGACCGAAACGACGTATTGCAAATGCGTGAGGCCTGCTGCCATAGCGCGTTCTGCACCTCGACGGTTGAGCACGAGGCCCCAGCGCACAACTTCAGAGCCAGCTGTTGCGGCGCATAATTCTTCGGCGTCGGCCATGGCAGGTACACGGTCGGGTCGCACGAAGCTCGTGAGTTCAAGTTCGCGGACACCGGCAGCGACCAGACCTTCGAAAAGTGCAAGTTTTGTTTCGGTCGGAACCGGGCTTTCGTCTTGGAGACCGTCACGCATCGACACGTCGCGCAGGATGATGCTGGAAGGTAAATCGTTCACTTCAACAGTCTTGCCGAATTTAANCATGTTGACCGCCCCTTACGAACAAGCGTCTGTGGCGACCTCTCAACAACCGNCGTTTGGCCCTATCGGATCAAAATGGGCCAAATACGATTGAGTTGTGCGGCACTGTTTCGACCACTCGGNGACGCAGGTTGACTCACCGAAACGTCATCACCTACTTCAGTCAACACCGACGAAGATTTCTATTATTTTGTTCTCTGCGGTAGCGCTGATTACAGCTTGCGGGTCTGACGCCGGGTATGACTTCGCCGACATGCCAACCGGGGTCGAGGGAGACTCTTCCAGTATCTCAAGCACTGTTGATTCGTCACTAACTCGCGATGACNTCGATTGCTCTGCGGCGGGCCTCGGCGAGGACAAGACCTCGACATTCATTACCGCCCACTACGTGGTCGGCGGTGTTCTAGGTGCCACATGCTTCGGCGACGCAGATCCTGCCTTGATTCAAGCCTGGGTAATTCTTTCAATCATCACTCCATCGCCGCAGCTTGCCGACCTTGGATTGTTCGGCTCCTTCAAAAGCACCGAGGGCGGTGATGAAGTCACGTTGGCATTTGTGAATGCTCTCGACGACGTCGGCACCTTTTTCCANATGTCGATCAACCTCGATCCCTTCAAAGAGGATCCAAATGAGGCTTTNCTCACGTTGGCGCACGAGTTCAGTCATGTGCTCACTGCTCTGCCGTCGCAAATCAACCGCAGTGTCGAGTCAGAAGATAAGTGCGTAACATANGACAACGGNGAAGGNTGCTACCTCCCTAACTCGTTCATGGCACAGTGGGTCACTNTGTTTTGGGGCGACGGTCTGGTCGACGAGATCGATCCGAGTGAAGGCGCAAACGGCAATGCCGGCCTAGATCGGTGCAGCATCAACCCCGGNTTCCTTGGTCCATACGCTGCCAGCAGTCCGGAAGAAGATTTCGCTGAGTCTTTCAGCGCGTTTGTCTTTCAGCTGGATGCCGGTAGCGATGCAGTGCAAGCCAAGCTCGACTGGATGAGTGAACAACCTGGTCTGGTTGAGTTCCGCAACCGCGCAGTAATTGCGGGCATCGGACCGCTTGAGAACAACTTCGAACCGTGCGGCGAGGGCTGATCAGAGGCCCGGGTCCTGAACGCGTAACAATGGAGCCGTGAGCACTGACACCGATGGCCCCTTGAGCGACGTCCGAGTCCTTGAACTCGGCAATTTCATTGCAGGACCATTCGCTGGCCAGTTGCTCGGCGACTACGGCGCCGAGGTGATCAAAATCGAGTCGCCTGACGGCGGGGACCCAATGCGCCGTTGGGGCGTCACTGTCGACAGCAGGAGCCTCTGGTGGCCGACCATTGCCCGCAATAAGCAGTCCGTCGNTGCTGATCTTCGGGATGCCGACGACCTCGCCATGGTTCGACAACTGTGCGCCGAATGCGANGTTGTGCTTGAGAACTTTCGGCCAGGCACGCTCGCCGAATTCGGTCTTGATTACTCNGCCATCGCAGCAACGAATCCGGGAGTGATCATCACTCACGTTTCAGGCTTTGGCCAAACTGGACCGCGTTCGCCAGAGGCTGGTTTCGGATCGATCGGTGAGGCCATCGGCGGTATCCGCCATACAACCGGTGATGCCGACCGGGCTCCAGCCCGCTGCGGAATCAGTCTCGGTGACTCCCTGGCAGCGCTGTTCGCCGTCATAGGCACATTGGCTGCGTTGCATGAGCGGGGAGCCAGCGGAAAAGGCCAGGAAGTCGACGTNGCGATCTACGAGGCAGTCGCTGCACTTATGGAGTCATCGATGGCCGACTACGACGTCGCTGGAGTGCTCCGGTCCAGATCGGGTGGAACGTTGCGGGGTGTGGCTCCGGCAAATGCGTACCCCACCCGGGACGACTCAGAGGTACTGATCGCCGCAAACGCTGATCCCGTGTTCGCCCGGCTATGCGCNGCGATGGACCAACTCGAAATGATCAGTGACCCAATGTGGTCAACTCATGGCGCCCGCGGCAAACGTGAGCATCAGCTCGACGGAATCATCGCTGACTGGACCAGAACGATCGACAGTGACGATCTGCTCAACTTGTTGCATGAGCACAGCGTCCCAGCTGGTCGCGTCTACACCGCCGCCGACATGCTTACCGATGATCANTATCTCGCTCGTGAGATGGTGCAAAGGTTTACCTCGCGNGCAGGTATCGAAACCGCAATGTTGGGCGTTGTCCCAAAGTTCAGCCGAACCCCGGGATCAATCCGCGATGTCGGCCCGATTCTCGGCGAACACACAGACCGTTATCGCTGAGCCGTGACGGTTGAGCCGTATGAGCCTGAGGGATTCCGGACTAAAAGTCCTCGTCAAAGCTGACGTCACCCTCAATGCCGGTCTGGTAACTCGACACAGTGCGCTCGAAGAAGTTCGAGAGTCCTTGCACATCCTGAAGTTCCATGAAACTGAAAGGGTTTTTCGACCCGAACTCGGCGGCATATCCGAGAAGCGCAAGGCGGGTGTCCGCAACGTACTGGAGGTACTCTCGGGTATCTCCAAGGCTCATGCCCGGCACGCCGTCAGCGAGCACATCAGCTGCAAACTGGTGCTCACACTCGACGGCATCACGCAACATTTCGCGAATATCAGCTTCGAGCTTGTCGTCGAACAGGTCCGGCTCTTCGTTGCGNACGGTGTTGACCACTTCGAGGGCGAAATTCATATGGCATGACTCGTCACGAAACACCCAGTTGGTACCATCNGCAAGCCCGTTGAGCAGGCCCTTCGAACGCAGGAAATAGACGTAAGCAAATGCCGCAAAGAAGAACAGGCCTTCAATGCAGGTAGCGAAGCAGATCAGGTTCATCAGGAACTGCTTGCGCTGTTCCTTGGTCTCGATCACCTGGACGTCTTGAATTTGGTCCATCCACTTGAAGCAGAAGTCAGCCTTTGCCTTAATCGAAGGAATGTTCTCNACCGCAGCGAAAGCAGCTTCGCGCTCTTTCATGTCGGGGATGTAATTATCGAGCAGCGTCAAATAGAACTGGACATGCAAGGCCTCTTCGTACAACTGACGCGAGAGGTACATCCGCGCCTCTGGGCTGTTGACATGGCTGTACAGGTTCAGCACCAGGTTGTTCGAGACGATTGAATCGCCGGTTGCGAAGAACGCTACGAGGCGGCTGACCATGTGCTTCTCGGCTGGCATCAACTTGCGATCGAGGTCGACGAGGTCGTCTGAAAAATCGATCTCGTCAACAGTCCAGGTGTTCTTGATGGCGTCCTTATACATATCGAAGAACACCGGGTAACGCATCGGGCGCAGCGTCAGGTCGAATCCTGGATCGAGAATGTGTTTTGATCGCTCATTTGGCGTGTGGGTGGGCCCCGGCGTCTCAGCTGACAGGCCGTGGNGCTCGGAAGGATCGGAGGTGATCGGGTCGATGAGTGCCATCAGGTGCATGCCTCACATGATTCTGGGTTCTCGAGGCTACATGCGAGTGCTTCCTCTTCAGTGAACGCCTTGGTGGGTTCCGGATCTTTTCCACCACTCGGACCGCTCGGCGGCGTTGTAGCGGCTCCAGCTGTGGTGGATTTGTTGATCTTTGTCGCTGGGCGACTGCGTAAATAGTAGGTGGTCTTTAGACCTGACTTCCACGCGTGAAGGTACATCGACGAGAGCTTGCCGATAGTTGGTGTCTCCATGAAGAGGTTCAATGACTGACTCTGGTCGATGAAAGCCCCCCGCTCGGCACCCATGTCGATCAACTGGCGTTGCGGAATTTCCCAGGCCGTTCGGTATACCTCTCGCAGTTCAACGGGGATGCGATCGACTTCTTGGACCGAGCCTTCGGCCTGCTTAATAGCGTTGATCATCTGCTCNTCCCANAGACCGCGTTGCTGCAGCTCGGTGACGAGGTAACGATTGATCTGCATGAACTCACCCGACAGGGTTTCGCGTTTGAACAGGTTCGAAACCTGCGGCTCAATGCACTCGTAACAACCCGCAATTGATGCGATCGTGGCGGTGGGCGCAATGGCGATAAGCAAGCTGTTGCGCAGCCCATGTTCTTTGACCCGACCACGCAGGGTGTCCCAGTCAAGCTCGGCCGGCGGAACGACTTTTACGCCGCTCTTGCGGCCGCCTTCGTCCCACAGGTCAAACTGCAATTCGCCCTGTGCGGCACGAGTGCCAGCAAACGACTGATGAGGGCCACTCTCGGCGGCTAGTTCAGTCGAGGACCAAAGTGCATGGAAGTAAATGTGTGCGCTAATCCGTTTGCTGAGTTCTCTTGCAGCGGGGGAATCGAACGGGAGGCCCTTCTTAAAAAAGACATCTTGCAGACCCATCATGCCGAGGCCAACGGGACGCCACTTATTATTCGAATACTTAGCCTCAGGCGTCGGGTAATAGTTGATGTCGATAACCCGGTCAAGGAATGGCACGACCTGACGGACGACACGCCCGAGGCGGTCGAAGTCAAACTCGCCGTCGGCAGAGACGTAGCTGCCAAGATTAAGCGAGCCGAGGTTGCAGACGGCAGTGTTTGCTTGGTCGGTGACTTCAAGGATCTCGGTGCACAGGTTGGAGAGATGCACCACTCTCGGCGTGCCATCGTCGTTNAGCGCACCGGTTTGGTTGCACTTTTCGTTCGATGCGTCCTTGAAGGTCATCCAGCCGTTGCCGGTCTGNGCGAGGGTGCGCATCATTTTCGANTACAACGTTCGCGCCGAAACCTGTCTCTCGTAGAGACCGGCCTCTTCAGCTGCTGTGTAAGCCCGCACGAAGTCTTCACCGAATTTGTCGGTGAGATCAGGGACCTTCTTCGGATCGAAGAGGCTCCACTGCCAGTCTTTCTCCACGCGTTCCATAAAGAGGTCTGGGACCCAGTTGGCGATGTTGAGATTGTGCGTACGACGAGCGTGGTCTCCGGTGTTGTCGCGCAGTTCAAGAAAGTCTTCGACATCGGCGTGCCATGACTCAAGGTAGACACATGCGGCTCCCTTGCGGCGGCCACCTTGATTGACCGCAGCGACCGAGGAGTCCAAAGTCCGAAGCCACGGAACAATGCCGTTAGACAAGCCGTTGGTTCCCTGAATCAGGCTGTTCTTNGAGCGCACTCTGTGCCANGCGACTCCGATGCCCCCAGCNAACTTCGAGAGCTTGGCGATATCGGTGTAACGCTTNTAAATGCCTTCAAGGCTGTCCTCAGGTGAGTCGAGCAGATAGCAACTCGACATCTGACTGTGAGTGGTTCCAGAGTTGAANAGCGTTGGGCTTGACGGCAGGTAGCCGAGCGACGACATCAGGTCGTAGAACTTGACCGCAGCGTCGACGCCGCCAGGCATCTCCCCAGTTTCGGCGTCGCCAGCAACGAGGCCACAAGCGACGCGGAGCATAAAGTACTGCGGAGTCTCAATTACGTCACGGCGTTCAGGGTGACGCAGCAGATACCGATCGTAAACAGTGCGCAAACCGAAGAACTCAAACAAACGGTCACGATCGGAATTAATCGCCGCATTCAACTCGGGAGCGTTTGCCTCGACGAAGGCAAATACTTCGTCGGAAACGATGCCTTGCTCATGGGCAATCTTGATTGATTCGGAGAACCACGGGATGTTTTGGTTACGAACTTCTTTGTCGATGACGGTGGCCAACAAGCGCGCTGCAAGCTTGGAATAGTTCGGCTCTTCGACAATAAGACCTGCTGCCGTCCGGATCGATAGGTTGTCAAGTTCTCCGGTGCTGGCGCCGTCAGCGAGGGCCGAGATAGTGCGGGTTGCAACCCGCATGGGGTCGACGCCGAGCAACCCTTCCGAAGCTCGAGCAATTGCGTTGACGATTTTGTTCAGATCGACCGGTTCTAGGTGACCGTTGCGTTTCATTACCCGCATGCCGCCGCCGGTGGCCACAGGCGTCTCAGATGGCGCAGATTTCGCTGCGTCGGTCAACGTAGGCACCTGATGGGCNCCTTTGTCATCGTCGGCTGACTCATTCTTTGCTTTCCCAACATTGTCTTCAATCAGCGTCACCGGCTGCTCCATCTCGGTTCTTCGTGTCGTTTATATTTCGCGTTATTCGTGTTTTCTTCAGGCTTCTCGACTACTGGCCACTACCACCAGATGTCGTGGCCTTATGTTTGAATTTCCCCTGCCTGACACCATATGTCGTGTCANCACACGTTGGCGGGTTGGTAAATACAACAGTGAAATTACGGNGGTGTCAACGGTAGCGAGGAGGAATCCACAATTTTTTGACACCTAATCGCGAAGCCCCTGCTCAGGGGCTTGCGGCTTTGAAGAAATTTTGATTGCTCAGTCACGACTGCGACTGCAGTCGTGACCAAGCGCGCGATTCCGACCGCTCAGAGGCGCTGATCACGACACCGTCACGCTCAGCTTCAGCAGTCCAGAATGGTTCGACGTCGACAAGCTGCCCGTCGCCGAGCCGAACGTGGTTTTCACGAAACTCGAGCGTTGTTCGCCACCCCAACCGCTCCAAAGCTTGCCGGTCCAACTGTCGCAGCGTTGAGCGATGCCAACGCCTCTGCGGTGCCGACGTTGTCCTAGGGATTAAGGGGCGGGCCATNCCTCCACTGTGCGCCCTAGTGACTGTGGGTAACAAGACCCACAACCATGTGTTTTTCGTGTGACTTACTGCCCAAATCCTGTGAGGGAAGCTGTGTAAGGCATCANGTCGGCTGTGGAAAATTTGGCCACCAACCCGCACCCCAATCAAAGGTCAGAAACAAACTCCTAGCGAACGTCAAACGCCAAGACGACAGCAGAGTCGATGACGTCGATCGAATCGAGTTCCCTCAAAACGTNGATCGATCACAATGTCAGCGATTGCGNTATCCGCCAGACCTTTACCTCCGTCACGGCCACAGTCAAAGAATGCGATGAGTCGGTCGACCTCGCCACCTCCGTCGGGTTGGAAGAGTCGGTATCGGTGTTGTCTGAGCACGTCGAGCCGTTCTTATTGCACGCCTGATGAACTGCTCGTACATGCCGGGGCGATCACTGCGCCCGTTGCGATGACCGAAACGATTTACATGCGAACGATGTTACGACGAGTGGAAATCATACTTCGAAGGTACCGCTGCCATTTACAAGGTTCGGCTTCAGTGAGAGGCAAATCCAGCTGTTTTACCGTTTCGCTTCGAGTGCTTCAGCCGATCCACTTGCGAGTGAACAGAGGCGCCGGGCCCGCAGCAATGGACACAGCTTCGATGGGGTCGGTGGCCCGCTGCGCTAGGCCACCATGCTCGGGCTTCATGAATCCAGCAGACACAGCGCCGTCGATAAAGTCAAACAGCGAAGCGAAGAAACTCTGACCNTTTACCTCCACGTCAAGAAAAACAATCGGTACCGCGACAATCCCTAGCTGATTCCACGTNAGCACCTCGAATGCCTCTTCATACGTGCCAAAACCACCCGGCAAGACGACAACGCCATCAGAGAGCTGTGCCATCCGTGCTTTGCGGGTGTGCATGTCGGGTAGAACCTCGAGGTTTGTGAGATTGATGTGGCCAACCTCGAGAGCAAGAAGTTGCTCGGTAATCACTCCGGTCACCTCTGCGCCTCCTTCCANAACCGAATTAGNCACGACGCCCATTAATCCGACGTCGCCTCCGCCGTATACGAGGTCATGGTTGGATGCAGCGATAGCCGCACCCAACTCAACAGCGGCAGCTCTGAAACGCTGATCGGTACCGCTACTCGACCCACAAAAGACACAAATGTTTGACACGAGTCACATCGTGGCAGCATCGCACAGATTCACCTCACTCGGTAACCCATAGGTACTGTCTNCATTATGGGAATCGCCGCTCCAGACCTGCCCGCTTGCGCTGATGCCATCGACCTTGCTGATCGAGTGGTGGGCAAAGCTGTCCGCCGCTTGTCGGCACTTGACGGTGGCGCCGACACCCACCAGGTGTTGGCCTACGANATCGCTCACGCCGCTTCTGCAGTCGCCACCGCCAAGTCGTTGATCGACTACGGCAACAAGGGCGAGACCGAAGCAAAGATCTGCTGCGCGTTCGCCGCTGACATGCTCCATGACATTGCCGGCAAGGTGCTTGGTCGCGAGGACGATTGGGGCGTTGACCGCGATCCGTTCGCCAACGCTCACGCTTTCATCGCCCAGTTCCGTGCTGCGGAGTTTTTAGCGTCGCTCGCCGACCAGTCCAGCCCAAGTCACCTGTCAAGTGACATGGAGATGGTGGCTGACACCTTCGATGCGTTTGCCCAAAACGTCATCGCCCCCCACGCAGAGCACGTCCATCGCACCAACGCTGACGTACCTGAGGAAATCATTACCGGCATGGCCGAACTTGGAGCGTTTGGCCTCAGCGTGCCCACCGAGTACGGCGGCTACTCCGAGGGCGGCGACGAGGAGTACATCGCCATGGTTGCGGCGACCGAGGCGCTGTCGAAGGCAAGCCTAGGTATTGGCGGTTCACTCATCACACGCCCGGAGATCCTGACTCGAGCCCTAGTCAAGGGCGGAACAGAGGAGCAGAAACACAAGTGGCTGCCGCTCCTAGCGACTGCCGAAGTGATGCCAGCTGTTGCAGTGACCGAGCCTGACTACGGCTCCGATGTCGCAGGCATCAAGGTCATGGCCACTCGGGCCGAAGGCCCCAGCGGCGAGGCCGGCTGGGTTATCAACGGTGTCAAAACGTGGTGCACGTTCGGTGCCCGCGCGGACGCTTTAACATTGCTGGCTCGCACCGACCCTGACCGATCAAAAACCCATCGCGGACTCTCGCTCTTCGTCGTTCCGAAGCCTCGTGCCGATGCCCACGGATTCGAACTCACCCAAGACATTGACGGCAAGCCGACCGGTGGCAAAATGGAAGGTCGGCCGATCGACACGATCGGCTATCGCGGCATGCATTCCTATGAAATTGCCCTCGAGGATTGGTGGGTGCCAGCCGAGAATCAGATCGGAATGGACGACGGTCTCGGTAAGGGCTTTTACTACCAGATGGCCGGTTTCGAGAACGGCCGGTTGCAGACAGCGGCCCGGGCCGTCGGCGTCATGCAGGCCGCCTATGAGCTCGGCCTCGACTACGCCGAGAACCGCAAGGTGTTCGGTGAGCCGATCTTCGATTACCAACTGATCCGCGCCAAACTCGGACGGATCGCTGTTCTCACTCAGGCCGGTCGCCAGTTCAGCTATGCAGTCGCAACACTCATGGCTAAAGGCCAAGGCCAGATGGAAGCATCGATGGTCAAGGCGTATGTCTGCAAAGCGGCCGAGTGGGTCACTCGCGAATCGATGCAAATCCACGGCGGCATGGGCTACGCCGAGGAATACGAAGTAAGTCGTCTTTTCGTTGATGCTCGAGTGTTGAGCATCTTCGAAGGCGCTGACGAAACCCTGTGTCTTAAGGTTATCGCCCGCCAACTCATCGCTAACAGCGAGGCCTGACCCGATAACAGCTCCCTCACTCGGCGACAGCCTCCGGCGGCAGTCCGTATGGACTCGCCACTACAATGTAAGGCTCGGCGTCGCCCGCCCATTCCATGGACATGATTTGTGCTGCACTCCGTCGTCCGCTGAACGCCCGAAGCAGATCAAACGGCGACCCCATCAAAACTGCCGCCGGTTCCCCATCTCCTGATTGCCAAACCTGCGGACCCGCAACGACCCGCACCACAGGAAGCCCGGCAAGGTTGGCACGTTCGCAGAAGAACGGCCCGTACCGTTCGAGACCCATTCGTACCGCGGCCGTGTCGCGGGCACCTCGTTGACCCAACGCAAAAAGAATGTCGTGGTAGTGCGTGACCAGGTCTGCCCCAGCGCGCATCGGCATCACCGGGTTGACCTTACCGAGTGCGTCGAACCCAGGCGCTAGCGCCCACCATTCGTCACAGATCTGATCCAGAGTCTTGGCTGCCCGACTGCTGACTTGGCTCGCAGTCCAACTGTCTGCGCCAATACCAGCGAGGTTGTCCGTGAGGATGTCATCGACAATGCCGACCACGTGCGCAAACACATCTCGAATCCTCCATGCCGGCGACTGCGGGACGTTGAGTTCACTTTCGACAGCCGTCAGGCTGCGTCCGACAGCGATCATCTCCGTTCGGAGATCTGCGTAGACCTCGGTATTCGGTGGCCGATTCATCATGTCGGCGAGTATCGCAGCAAGGACGATGGCGCGTAGCTTCGGACAACGATGCCACCTCGGTGACTAGACAAAAATGAGATGAACATCTCTTTGCCCTCTCCGCTCCGAACACTCTGTGTGATGAATTTCGAGTTCGATCCGAAACGCAGCAAATCGACAAATCACGCCCAACATCGCCGCACGTCGCGCTCAGCGCAGCGTGCGTTCGGCACCATTGGCCTCATACTGATGACCGCCGCCTGCGGAGGTGACGACCCTGCGTCATCGGCGCAGGCCGCCACCACACTCCCGGTTACCACCACTGCGCCGAGCATTGCATTAGATCCGGTGCCCTTGAACGAGTCCCCCGCGATCAAGTCCGAGCCGGCAGAGTCGACGCCAGAAATCACGCTTGCATCGCCAGCCGAACCGCCGTCTATTTCGTGTCGCCGCCTAACCGACTTCGCTAACGGTCAAGGCTGGGGCATCGTCAACGATGGCGTCATGGGCGGCCGCTCCAACGGCACCGTTGAGTTTGTCGACTCCGCGATGCTGTTCACAGGCGATGTCGTAACGGCCGGCGGTGGCTTCACATCAGTGCGTCTGCCGTTGGCCGGCGATGAGCTCACCGACTCCGAGTCACTCGTGCTGCGTGTTCGAGCGGATGAGCGAACCTACGGAATGACGCTGGCAGACAGCGCGCAAGTTGGCCGCCGAGCAATCTCGCACGGAGCCAACATAATTACCGATGGACCGACGGATACCAACGGGTGGCAGATGGTCGATCTTTCATATGCCGAGTTGCAGCCATCGATTTTCGGCCAATCCCTCGATGCGCCGCCGTTTGACCCGGACCTCGCTATCGAAATCGGCATCATCATCTCTGACGGCGTTGACGGACCATTTACCCTTGAGGTTGACTGGATCGACGCCTGCAGACGCCGGTAGACGCACATCAGACTCTCACTTCGATCTCTGGTAGCGCGCGGCTGACAAGCCTCAATATCTGCCTCGTAACCACGGTAGCGGACTGAACGCCACTGGGAATGACCTGAATCCAAGTGGCCTTCGACGAGGGTCTAGTTCTCGCAAGTTGGCTCGTTCCATCAGTACGGTCATGGCATGGAAAGTGATAACCCGATCGAATCAGGCGCGTCCTTGATGCACCGGCTTCGGCGTCCGTCGTTTTTAGTTCTCGTTTTGCTGGCGTTGGGGCTTGTAGCTGCTTTCTGGATCGCTACGGCCATTGTTGATTTCGTCGCCGATATCAACTTTGAGACGCTTGACCGTCCGTACGTTCTTGTGGCTTTCTTTGTGATGCTTGACGCCGTGATTCCAATTTTTCCAAGCGAATCACTGCTCAACACAGGCTCGATTCTGGCGATGCGTGAAGGCTCGCCCATCGAAATTTGGAAGTTGATTGTGGCTGGATCGATTGGAGCAATATTTGGCGATTCGCTCTTGTACTGGATTTCGCGGACAGCGCTTCGCAACTTCATGTCGAAGCGCGTAGACAACGCCACGCAAAACGAGAAAGTCGCTGAGGCAGTCACGGTCATGAGCGGTCAGGCACCGCTGCTTATCGTCTTCGGCCGGTTCATCCCCGGTGTCCGGTTCGTAGTCGGTGCAACGATGGGGATCACCCGACACCCCTATCCCAACTTCTTGCTCTGGGACGTGGTCGGCAGCGTCGTCTGGGCCTCTTTTGCCTGTATTTCCTCAGCAGCGATCTCTACGGCTCTTGGCGGACAACCATTGGTATCGATCATTATTTCTGCGATTGCGACAACTGCTCTGCTAGGGGTGCTCTACAAGAGGATGAAGCAGAGTTTGCAGGATCTTCGCAAGAGCGACAACGAAGCAATGCTGGGGTCGGACGGGTGAATTTCTTGTCTCTGTCACTCCGATCAATTCAAGTCGCGTTGGTCCGGGGTGTTTCAGTTTTGCGAACTGCGATTGACTTCTTCTTGGAAGATAGAGCTCGTCGCCTCAGCGCCAGCCTTGCGTATTACACCCTTTTTGCGTTCGTACCTACTCTGTTGCTGGCACTCGCTATCGCTGCAGCGTTCGTGGGCAAGGACGCTGCAGCCGGCGAGCTTGACGAGCAGCTGACGGCTGTCTTGGGCCCCGAGGCAGCAAACCAAATTCAGTCAGCGATCGCAGCTCTATGGGACAGCGGACAGAGTTGGAACTTTGCACTCTTCGGGATTGGCGTCGTCATTTTCTCAGCCTCAATTCTGTTCGTCGCCTGGCGCGACATCCTTGAGCTTGTTTGGAACGTGCCGTACGAGTCTGGATTACGTCGAACCGTGGCGACCCGGGCAATTGGGGCGTTGGTGCCGATCATTGCAGGGCTCCTGCTCACGTTCACAATGATCTTGCAGACCGCCGTGACGTTTGTTCAGGAACTGGTTTGGACTGACGCTCTCCTTGCTGCTGCGCTCCGAACTGCTGGCGCCGCCGCCCAGGCTGTGTTGGGTGTACTGACTCTCGGCTTGCTGTACCGATATTCAGTTCGATCCGGTCGGCCTACTTGGCGTCAGGTACTGCCCCCTTGCGTGTTCGTCTCCGTGGTATTCGCCGTCGGATTCTGGGGCTATGGGATCTACTTGCGAACCGTCGGCACCTCAAGTGTNACGGGNGCGGCAAGCAGTGTTGTCCTCGGCCTNGTTGTTGTGTACTACGCAGCGCAGAGCCTGCTTTTAGGTGCCGAGTTGATCAAGGTACGTCGANCGGCCTCTGATGAGGAGATCCGATACACGCCCTTCACGTAGCCAGATGCCCACAAGTATCGACACCAGGGTGTTGTTTNCAATGGAGCCTTACTTTCAGACCCGATAGGCCCTATGAGTACCGCATCTACTTGAGGCACGACTTCAGAAAATTGCTTGGTTAGTGCCTTGACTCAAGGCGTCTTGGGGTTCAGTCAGCTGGAGCCATATCAGCCTGGCGGCACTGACCGCGGCTGCGAGACGTTTTCAGGCGAGCTCGGCGGGACCGGCATCGCTGAGGGAATAGCAGTCGTGGTCGACGTCGTCGAAGTGGGCGTGGTTTGCGTTACCGTCGTGGTTGCTGCCATTCCCGATTGCAGCATTTCCTGTCGAACGCGCTCGGCCTCATATGCGGCCTCTTCGTTGCGCTGCTGACGTTCGATCAGCTTAACCTTGTGGTCTAGCCACTGAATTGCGGCGTGCACGAGGAGGCCGATAATCCCGTAGATGATCATGGCAAACAGCACAGACGTATCAAAGATTGACTCGACCTGGTTGCCGTTTGTCGTTCCCAACTCGATTGGGGTGAAGATGCCGCGAAACGGCTTCATGGTCCGGTCGAGGTTTCGATAGGCCCACTGAACAAAGCCAGACGACGGGTTGGCGCCAAGTAGCAATAAGAAAAAGCCGATCGCCAAGATCACCTCGACGAACAAGATGTAGACGTACACGACGTACCCGATGAAGCGAGCAATCATCGCCGTGACACGGCCGGTCGATCGCATCACGTGCGGCTCTGGTTCTTCCGGCGGATTTCCGTACTGGCTTACAGGTGGGATGTTGCTCATCTTGAAGACTCCTTGTTCCGTGTCCAAATCTTTGGCTCGGTGCGCCAGCATTTATGCATTAACTGCTGTTNAACCTAGGTAAGTGTATGCCGCACCAAATGGGCTGCTCGTGGATATGCGCACCGCCCCCGACACCTCATAAATGACGTCTAGTTGAAAACCGGTCCGAGGTCACCAATGTCGAAGGTCGACGGCCCAGCGGTCAACCACGCTGTCCCCGTCAACAAGCCACATCTGTTGGTGCTTGGCGATTGTTGGATCGACATGCGCAGGTTGGAGACGAACGCGGTCCCCGACCTCCCAATCGTTGATGTTGGTCGGCGACAGCGTGATGTGCTCGTCAGAGAGGAAGAAGACGTCACCGTGTTCCCATCTCGGATTACCGTGATCCATCGCCATCGACTTGATGCCTGCATCCGCGGTGATCCACCCTTGCATATTGACCGAGATCACAGTCGCAACGACATTGAGCGCTAGCTCAAAGGGCAGGCCAAGCTTGCAGTAGTCAGTGTCCATCAGCGTGTAGCTCCCTGCTTGGATCTCCGTACACCAGGTATTTGTTAAACAGGTGCCCGTACCTCCACCCGACACAATGTCACCACCGACGTCCGCGGACGCCTGAAGTAACATTTCCATTGAGGCGCTGACCCTGTCGGCCTTCTCCTTGGGGTCCCTGACCATCATGAGGTGCCCTTCGTATCCCATGACGCCGCGCACCTCCAGTCCGGCCTTGCGCGCTCGATCAGCGAGTCGGCCAGCGTCTGCCGAGTCGATACCGCAGCGAGGCAAACCGACATTGACGTCGATGAGTACCGACCGGAGGCGCCCAGCGATGGCGGCGTCGAGCGTCGCATTGGAGTCAACAGCGACGGTGATGTTCGCCCGATCCGCCAGCGCTCCGAGGCGGGCAACATCAAGTGACTCATTTGCCAGCAGCAAGTCTTCGCCAAGTCCGGCAGCGACCATTCCCTCAACCTCGCGGGGTGTCGCACAGCAGAATCCCCGGTGACCGTCATCAGCAAGCAGTTGCGCAAGCGCCGTGGCCTTAAATGCCTTCACGTGCGGACGGAGCCTGTCTTCTGGCAGTAACGCATCCATCGCAAGGCGATTTGCGTTAAACGTCGGGCGGTCGATCACCAAAGCTGGGGTTGGGAGGTCGCCGATCGTGGCTGGTTCATTCTCAATCATCTGAGGAAATCCCTATCCGCAAAGTTCGTCTGCGATGACGTCAACGGATGTAATCCGCTCGAAATCGGCTCCAGCATGGTCCTCGTGCGGGTCCATCAAGATCGGGTGCAGGCCTGCTGCCGTGGACGATCGAATATCCATAGCGACACTGTCGCCGATGTAGGCAATTCGGCTTCGCTTGAAGTTAGGAAAATACGGCAGCGCATAGTCAAAAATGGTCGGATCGGGTTTCGCAACTCCAACCACGTGGCTGTCGACGATGCAGCGCACCGATACGAACGGGCCTTCGCCGACCTGGCAGACCGAGCGATTGAGGGACCCTTCCACTTGGCCACTGGCATTCGACACCACACCTATTGGAACATCGGCAGCCGCTAGGCGACGCAGAGCCACCAGAGTCTCAGGGATCGGCCACCGCCATAGGTCCGGCGTACGCGTTCGGTTCAGGACGTCAGCGGCTTCACTGCGATCGGCACTGCGAACACCGACGGCCGCAACGTAGGCGGCGTCGTACACAAGCCACTCGTCTTCCAATGACCCCTCGCGCGACTTGTCACGCATACCGGCGTAGTGCGCACGACGATGCACCTCAATCGAGGCATCACCACCGTAAAAGTCGAGCAACGGCGCTAAGACCGTCGGATCAGGCAAGACGAGCACGCCACCGGCATCAAACAGTACGGCGTCAAACCGTGAGGTGTTCGTAGTCATCAGCGGTCGCTTGTTTCGAGGGGTACCGGCCGGCCACTCATCAGCTGCCGAGTTCGACGAGTCGGTCCAGGCTGATCCCACACTCTTCAAACACGTCAAGCATTGCAGCAACGTCACCGCTCTGTACAGCTGGATCTGAGAAGTCAAGCTTGGCTGCGATACAGCTTGACTCCTCATTGGTTAGACCGATCGATTCGAGCTGTGCGGTGAGTTGGTCGAGCAAGGTCCCACTTGCCGGGTCAAAATCGCTCAGGCTGCCGTCATCTTCGCTCCGGTCATTGTCACTGCTGGCTGAGGCGTCGCTACCGAACGAGCGCCCACACTCGTTTTGTGAGTAGGCATCGATTCGATCAGCGGCGGCATCGCGATTCGACTCCAACTCAGAGTCAGCCATGAAGGACAGGTCCGCATCGACGATCTCGTAGCTGGCCGAGGCAACTGCGTCAATTAACCGCTGCGTGCCGTCTGCGATCGTTTTGGCATCCTCTGCGATTTCTGGTGGTGCCTCGTTTGGTAACCGTTTCACAAATGCTTCAACCTTTTTCAACCCGAGCTCAGTCTCGACCGGGTCGACACCGAGTGAGTCAAAGATTTCATCGACGACATCGGACTCGGCAACGAAATTACACCACGACTCAGCTGTAGCTCCGCCATTTTTATCGCCACCGCACGCGCTCACAACGAGTGCTACCGAAGCGACGCTCGCGGCGAGACCCGATCGAGCAGAAGTGTGACGTCCAATGGCCATGGAGAGAACGGTAGCTGTCAGCTGCGTGGGCCTGCCGTCAATTAGCCAAGGTGGTCGTGGAGAAACGCCGTTACCTTCGGCCAGACCTCCGCCGCTAGGTCAGGGTCCTGTGTACCCAGGGCATTGTGCGGCGCCATGAACGCGTGGCCCGAGCCTTTGTGCACTGTGATCGATGCATTCTTTCCAAGTGCTTGAAGCTCGTTGTGAAGCTGCATCGCAGCGGCGGGCGGAAAAAAGTCGTCGTTTTCTGCCATGTGGCCCTGGATCGCCGCTTCGATCTTCGAATAGTCCGGCTGGTCATCACCCTGCGGGAAGCCGTAGAACGGCACCGCTGCTTTGATTTTGTCGGGCCGGAGCGCAGCGAGCACAAACGTAAGTAGTCCACCCATACAGAACCCCATGACACCGATTCCATCGCCGGTGGTCGCCTCGTGATTGGCGAGATAGTCGACCGCACCGCTCATGTCGCGTCCGGCACGCTCAGACGGTAACGAGTTCATCAACTCTGCAGCCTTGTCCATCTCCGTATGTCCAGCGAGCTCGCCGTGATAGAGGTCAGGTGCAAGAGCTACGAAGCCAGCGGTCGCCAGGCGATCTGTCATCTCCTTGATACCGGAGTCGAGGCCCCACCATTCCTGCACCACGATGACACCAGGGCCGGTGCCGGAATGGGGCATAGCGAGGTACCCGCCTGCGTTGTTGCCATTGCTTCGAAATTCGATGATCTCGGCCATGTACGAAAACGTAGACCAACGGCGGCCGGCCGGCGGTAGGCGCAGCGATGAACAGCACCCTGCGCCGCATCGCCTTGTCGATCACTGCCGGGCTAACGCCTGTTCGTTCAGAGCAGGGATGATGTGCTCGCCGTATTGAGTAAGCGTTTGGTCCTTGCCGTCGTGTTGCAGGTAAATCGCGAACTGATCAACGCCGAGGGCCTGCAACGCAGAAAGCCGTTCCAGCTGCGCCTCAACCGGGCCGAGGATGCAGAACCGGTCGACGATCTCGTCGGGCACGAACGCCGTATGCGTGTTGCCCGACTGACCGTGTTGGTTGTAGTCGTACGCTTCGCGTCCCTTGATGTAGTCGGTGAGCGCTGACGGCACCGACGACGACTCGCCGTACCGGGCGACGATGTCGGCGACGTGATTGCCGACCATGCCGCCAAACCATCGACACTGGTCACGCATGTAAGCCAGGTCGGTGTTCGGTCCGACATAGGCCGGGGCCGCCACACAGATCGTGATGTCGTCTGGGTCACGATCGGCGTCGGTTGCAGCAGTCCGGACCGCATTGATCGTCCATTCAGCAACCGACAGGTCAGCGAGCTGCAAGATGAACCCATCGCATGTTTCGCCTATCAGCTTGAGCGCTTTGGGGCCATAACCAGCTCCCCACACTTCGAGGCTGCTCTTTGCGGCCCAAGGCAACGTGATCGTCGAGCCGTTGTAGTCGACGCTGCGACCGCAGGCAAGTTCGCGGATCACGTTGATCGAGTCACGCATTGTTGCCAGAGTTGTCGGCTTACCGTTGGTGACGCGGACCGCCGANTCGCCCCGACCGATTCCGCAGATNGTTCGATTNCCGTACATCTCNTTGAGCGTTGCGTAGGTCGACGCAGTCACGGTCCAATCGCGTGTCGCCGGGTTTGTGACCATCGGCCCGACAACGACATTACGCGTCTCGTTGAGGATCTGGGAGTAAATGACGTACGGCTCTTCCCAGAGGATATGAGAGTCGAAGGTCCAGACATGGCTGAAGCCATATGTCTCTGCACGCTTGGCGAGGTCGATGACACGCGCCGCTGGCGGTGTGGTCTGCAGTACGACTCCGATGTCCATGTTGTAGTCCCGTTTCAGTGGATGTACTGGTTCAGGCTGCGCTTGACAAATTGACCGTGGCCCTTGACGCCAAGATAAGTGTCGTTCGCCACGACCACGCGGCCACGTGAAATCACCGTGTCGACCTTGCCGTCAACTTCGAAGCCCTCGAAGGACGAGTGATCCATCGCCATGTGGTGTTTATTATTTACGCCGATTTTTGTTTTTGTATTTGGATCCCAGACCAGTACGTCTGCGTCAGCACCTGGCTCGAGCACGCCCTTCTTCTCGAGGCCGAACATGCGCGCCGGGGTGGTGCAGCAGGTTTCGACCCAGCGTTCGAGGGTCATCTCCCCCATCACCACTCCCTGNTAGATCATTTCCATTCGGTGCTCCACGCCGCCCATGCCATTCGGGATCTTTGAGAAGTCCCCGAGGCCGAGTTCCTTCTGGTCCTTCATGCAAAACGGGCAGTGGTCGGTNGACACCACGGCCAACTCGTTCATCCGCAGGCCCTTCCAAAGATCCTTTTGGTGATGTTCGTGCTTCGAACGCAGCGGCGTCGAACACACCCATTTCGCCCCTTCGAACCCCGGTTGAGCGAGGTGGTCTTCGATCGAGAGGTACAAGTACTGCGGGCAGGTTTCCGCAAATACGTTGAGGCCCATGTGCTGAGCGCGCGACACTTCTTCGAGAGCCTCGGACGCCGACATGTGCACGATGTAAAGCGGAACATTGCCGGCGACACGAGCGAGCTTGATCGCACGGTGTGTCGCCTCTGACTCGAGTTCCTCAGGCCTGGTATANGAGTGATACTTCGGATCGCTGTCACCACGGGCCAGCGACTGAGCGACAAGCACGTCGATCGCAATGCCGTTTTCAGCATGCATCATCATCAAGGCACCCGATTCAGATGCGTTCTGCATTGCACGAAGGATCTTGCCGTCGTCCGAGTAGAAGACACCCGGGTAGGCCATGAACATCTTAAAGCTCGTNATNCCTTCATTTTCGACGAGGTATGTCATTGCCTCGAGCGATTCTTCGTTCACGTCGCCAATGATCTGGTGAAAGGCGTAGTCAACGTGGCATTCGCCAGCGGCTTCCACATGTCGCTCAGCGAGGGCCTCTCGCACGTCAAGCCCAACTGTTTGCGACGCAAAGTCGATGATGGTGGTGACGCCGCCCCAGGCAGCCGCTCGCGAGCCGGTATCAAAGTCATCAGCAGACACCGTGCCACCGAAGGGCAGCGACATATGGACGTGGGCATCAACGCCACCAGGCACCACGTATTTTCCAGTTGCGTCGATCACAACGTCAGGTGTGATGCCGTATGCCGCGGCGTGCCCTGGAGCGAGTATCGCAGCGATCGATTCGCCGTCGATCAACACGTCTGCTTCGCGTCGACCTATCGCAGAGACGACCGTGCCGCCATAAATCAGTGTGGTCGCCACAGTCAGACCCCTCTCAGCCTTCCACCAGTTCGCCGTATGCCTCGGGACGACGGTCGCGGTAAAACTGCCAGCCGTCGCGGACCTCGCGAATTAGGTCGAGGTCAAGTTCACGGACGATCAATTCAGGATCATGAGGACTGCCTTTGTCACCGACATACTCGCCGCGCGGCCCGATGAAGTAGCTCTGTCCGTAGAAGTCATTCTCACCGAGCGGCTCGATGCCNACACGGTTGNTCGCGCCGACGTAGTACATGTTCGCCACCGCTGCTGCCGGCTGCTCAATGGACCAGAGGTATTCACTGAGGCCCCGGTGAGTCGCTGACGGGTTGAAGACAATCTCAGCTCCGTTTAGCCCAAGCGCCCGCCACCCCTCCGGGAAGTGACGGTCATAACAGATGTACACACCGACCTTGCCAACAGCGGTGTCAAAGATTGGGTANCCCCCGTTGCCCGGCTTGAAGTAGAANTTTTCCCAGAATCCTGTNACCTGCGGAATGTGCTGCTTACGGTATTTACCCAGGTACGTACCATCGGCATCAACGACCGCCGCTGTGTTGTAATAAACACCAGGTTGTTCGATTTCGTACATCGGCAGGACCATCACCATGTTGAGTTCCTTGGCGAGCGCCTGAAAGCGCTTCGTGGTCGGCCCATCAGGGATGTACTCGGTGTACTCGTAGTACTCAGCGTCCTGCACCTGGCAGAAGTACGGTCCGTAGAANAGCTCCTGAAAACAGATGATCTGGGCGCCCTGCGCTGCTGCTTCCCTTGCCGCTGCTTCGTGCTTGAGGATCATCGACTCTTTGTCGCCTGACCAGTCTGTCTGGAGAAGTGCGGCTTTCACGATATTTGCCATGTCCGGACACTAAGCGACATATCGGACATCGGGCAATGGTCAAGAGTTGTGCACCGTTCGAAGTCGGCGTTCCCTGACTAAAACAATTTTACCTAACGCGAGCTCCGTCGTTGACTCAATGGAACTTCAGGGGCCTTAAGAGCAGCGCACCGAAGCNNNTCCGGCGNAANCNTGTNGGATCTTCGAATTGTCGGTCCNGTGGGACNTCAAGAACAACATTGCATCGCACCTCGGTAATCCGTNNTCAGGTGGCGCCCCTGGGTTATCCCCAGCCTCCATCTCCGGCCATNNAGGATAAGAATCANCCGTCGACCACCACGATTCCAGGGTTCACGTCNGAAAGTTCAGNTACCACGAAAGCCCGGGGCTTTGCTGNTGCNTTCGATAGCGCNNCCGCCGGGATCGTTAGTGCAGATGGCGACNCCNAGANNTTGTGCAACNGCNTCACAACCTCAGGTCACACGCTTGCGTCGCTCCAGANGAGCAAACGCTGGACGACCTCTCAGCNGNAGTANCTAGTGGCGCTCGATGCCGGTGAGCGCGATGACNAGTCGATTCTCCTCGCGAGAAGCTTCNAGGTTGACGTCGCCAATGATTCGCCATTCGTCATTCCCCTCGGGNTCGTGAATGGTCTGGCTGACCNTTCCCCCNAGCGGATCGAAGTCGAATCGGCTNGAGTTTCGGGCATCNCCGTCGATTTCGATNGCGTCNTAGTCATCCCAGTAGGGCGCCATCAACTTGCGAGCGTTNAGACCCTCGACTGAACCTCTCGGACGTTCCTGGCGAGCCAGTTGCTCAACCCAACGGAACGCTGCGTTGCGAACCAGCGTACGAAACGNNCGAGCGTCAGTAGTGATCGTGACCTCACCCGGGNTCTCTTGTGACGGTGGACGGACCTCCCCGTCAACTTCTCCGTGCTCACCAGGGTTCTGAAGTCGCTCCCACTCGTCCAACAAGCTCGAGTCGACTTGGCGTACGAGCGTGCCAAGCCAGTGCGCTATGTCATCAAGTTCCTCGTTCATCGCTTCAGCGGGAACGTTCTGAGTGATGCCCTTGAATACGTCCGACAGATAGCGCAAAAGAACACCCTCACTCTGCTTCAGTCCATAGTGACTCGTGTACTCACCGAACGTCATCGACCGTTCGAACATGTCTCGTGCGATTGATTTTGGCTTCACGGTGTTTCCCCCAACCCAGGGATGCTTGGCGCGGAACTCATTGAAGTCTGCGTAAATCCAGTCCTTCATCGGCCGGGGCGGCTCAACCTTGCCCAGACGCTCCATACGCTCCTCGTACTCGATGCCTGACGACTTCATCTCGGCCATTAACTCATCTTTGGCCTTGCGAAGCTGAGCGTTAACTACTACCCCGGGGCTCTCCTGCACTGCCTCAACGATTGTCAGCACCGCGATCGCCCGTTGCATCTCGCCCTTCGTCTCGGCGGCGACAAAGCGCATCGTTGAATCCGCCTCGCCCGACTCTGTCCGTTCGGCGACTCGATCGAAACCAGCAGTTGCGTTGTTCTCCCTCACCTTTATCTCGGCTGTTTCGTTGGTCGCATCTGCCTCGGTGATGACATCCAGAACTAGGCCGGACAGGGCTGCGAACGGACTGTCGTTGGCCAGGGTTTCGTGCTCAACCAATTTGTGACGTTCTCGCTCACGTCGNTCGTTGCGTTGCTCNTGTGACTGTTCTTCCACTTCNAACTCNCGATCAAGATGTTCAATTGCATCGAGCGCCCACAGCGACAGCGGTTGGTGTANCGCAAACTCGTCTTGCAAGTCGAAGTCGACNCGTACTCGGCGGCCGTACTTGTCNGATTCATCGGGGAACTCAAGGAGACCAGCGTCAACGAGCGAGCGATAGATAGAGATCGACCGCCGAATGTGATGGCGCTGGTTCTTNCGTGGTTCGTGGTTGTCGGTCATCAATGTTCNGACNGCGCGGCAGCCNTCGCCGGGTCGATCTAGCAGACTCATCACCATCTGGTGGTTGACCACGAAGCTCGACGTCAATGGCTCAGGGTCACCTTCGACCAGCTTGGTAAAGGTGTCTTTGTCCCAGTGGGCGTAGCCACGTTCAGGAGCTTTCTTTTTAACGAGCTTCTTTTTTTTCTTTGCGTCCTCTGCTGCCTTTTGCAGCATTTGTTGATTTATCACGACGTGTTCAGGGGCTTGGGCCCACACGTCCCCGCTATCGTCGAAGCCCCGTCGACCCGCCCGCCCAGCGATCTGCTGGAACTCGCGCACGCGCAGGAGTCGCGTGCTGGCGCCGTCATATTTGCAAAGCTGGGTGAATAGCACCGATCGAATCGGCACGTTGACGCCGACACCAAGTGTGTCGGTGCCGCAGATGATTTTGAGGAGCCCTGCCTGAGCTAGCCGCTCTACGAGCAGCCGATACTTCGGGAGGAGGCCGGCGTGATGCACACCCACTCCTCCGACAAGAAAGCGTCGCAGGCCTTTACCAAACGGCGAATCGAATCGGAATCCGCCGATCAGATCCTTGATCTGTTGCTTCTCATCTTTGCTCAGCGGGTCGAGGCTTAGGTAGCTCTGCGCCGCCTCGGTTGCCTCGCGCTGGGTGAAGTGCACAAGATAAATCGGTGCCCTGCCGGACTCGAGGAGCGCTTCGATCGACTGATGAAGTGTCGACGTTCGGTACTCGAAATGCAGCGGAACTGGTCGCTGCGTCGACTTGACCAGCGCCGTGTCTCGACCGGTTCGCCGAGATAGCTCCTCTTCAAAGAATCGGGTATTGCCGAGCGTCGCTGACATCAGCAGAAACTGGCAGTGCGGAAGTTCGAGGATCGGTAACTGCCAGGCCCAGCCACGTTGTGGATCGGCGTAAAAGTGGAACTCGTCCGAAATCACGATGTCAACGTCCGTGCGGTCACCGTCGCGCAACGCCCAGTTCGCAAGGATTTCAGCGGTGCAGCAAATGATTGGAGCGTCGGGGTTGATGGACCCGTCGCCGGTGATCATCCCCACACGCTCTGGTCCGAACTGCCGACACAACTCAAAGAACTTCTCGCTGACCAATGCCTTGATGGGGGCGGTGTACACGCTGCGCTGATCACGCCCTAGGCCGACGAAATGAGCGGCGACCGCCACGAGTGACTTACCTGACCCGGTCGGCGTATTGAGGATCACGTTGCTACCGGCAATCAGTTCAAACGCAGCTTCTTCCTGCGCCGGGTACATCTCGATGCCCTGCCCAGCTGTCCAATTGGTGAAGCCATCAAGCAACGCCGACTCGTCGGGAGCAGGCGGCAAATGCTTCAGGATGGGTGGTAGGTCGCTCATGAGGTGCCCATAGTCTGCACGCATGCCGACGTTTCGCAGCGCCTGGAACTGGTTGTTCGGGAAACACGTACCCGATCCACCGAATCCTGACAAGACCGTCGAAGCTGGATGGGTCCCAGTCTGGCAGGGCCCGATGCTCACCGAACTACTAAAAAATGAAGGCGTCCCGGCGGTCTGGGTAGAGGATTTCAATCTCAATATGGGCGTCTACAACCGGGAGGCAATGGCGCGGATCTTCGTCACCGAAGACCGCAAAGTAGAGGCCGAAGCGATCATCGAAGATTTCACCGGCACCTCGCCACGTCACCGCAAACTATGACGAGACCGATTCGCTGTCTGCATTTGCTTTTGGAGAATGCGTCTCGAAAATCTCTATGTCAGCAATGCTGGCGAGGGCATGGCTGGAGAACGAGGCAACGCGGCGTCGGGCGGGGCCTACATGGCGCTTTGGCGGAGTAGCTCATAGGCCATGGGACACTCAGGCCGGATGGCCGGTGGACCCATAGGTGCGCGGCCGTGCGGGCCGATGACATCGGTGACCATCGTGGCGGGGACTATTTCGACGTCCATCTCCCAGGCGTCAACTCGGTACTCTCCGCCAGGATCAATGATCGCCTCGTGCCGCTGAACCATATGATCAATGAAGGCCGAAGGCAGCCGACGCCCAACACCTGCAACAAGCCACACTGGCGTGCCCCACGCATGCGCTGAAGCAGCGATAGTCGACGAACCAATTGGGGCTACGATTCGATGCGAATCACACGCCAATGCCTCAATTAACA
>PASB01000040.1 GCA_002711735.1 Ilumatobacter sp. | reverse complement strand
GTGCTCACCGTGTCGGATCATGACCAGGAGACGATCACTGACTTAAACCCGGTCGAGTTGGCTGAAGCCCTGAGCGACGTCTCGGGCGTCGAGGTGGCCAACGACGGCACTGCAGCTCTGATCCATCGCCGTGCGTCGGATGCCGACATCGACGATGAGCGCCTGCAGGCGATGATCCGAGCAGTCGATGGCGTCGAGGCCGCAACCGCGTTAACACCGGACGTGTGGATGGCGTGGACCGAACCGGGCAGGGCCTTCGGGTCGACACCGATCCCGATCTACGGACAGCACGGCAGCCCTCGGTGTCGTACCCAGATGGCGATCGTGTCGGGCGGTGACCATCGCGTGGCCGCCGTGGCTCGACAGATCGAACAGTCGCATCCGTCGGTGCTCGACTGGGCGCCGTTGATTGCCGGATTACTCCAGATCGACGGTGATGCGTCGTGACCGAGATGTCCTCACCGGTCGACGTTTACGACGTCGATGCGTTTCGACGCGACGGCTGGCTGATCGTTCGCGGAGCGCTCGAAACCGAACACGTCGAGGCGGTCGATGCTGCCGTAACCCGGCTTGAGCAGTCTGCCATCGGCGGGGGACCGGGGCTGCACCACTTCGAGCAGACCGACGCCGGCGCTGCGCTGGCGCGCAGCGAAGACTTCGTTTACGACGACGCAGTGCTGGGCGACCTGATCCTCGGCGGGATCGTCGTCAAGATCCTGGGCGCACTGTTCGGTGAACCGGCCGTGCTGTTCAAAGAAAAGGTTAACTACAAGCAGCCCGGAGGCGGCGGCTTCGCACCACACCAGGACGCCACCGCCTACCGGTTCGTTGACCACCACATCTCGTGCATGGTGCCGATCGACCCGTCGACGGTTGCGAGCGGCTGCCTGTACGTGGCGCCTGGCTACGAGGCAGGCCAACTTCCCACCGATAATCGAGGCCGCATCACTGTTGAGGCCACCGCCCAACTCGCCTGGCGACCTGCGCTAGTCGACCCGGGCGACCTGTTGTTCTTCGATTCGTACACACCTCACTACAGCGACACCAACACCACTGGCCGTTCACGTCGCGCTGCATACCTCACCTATAACGCGGCGTCGGTCGGCGACCACCGCGACAGCTACTACGCCGACAAGCGCGCCGAGTTCGCTGCCAAAGGCGGTGACTTCGAAGGCGATCGCGTGCGGATCAGCATCAGCGATGACTTTCTCGGCAAGCCGGTTCCCGGGAAGCGACAGTCAGTGGGCAGCCGTGAGTGATCTCGCCGCACTCTTGACGTTGTACGCATCGCCGCCGGCGAATCGAATGTACGACGAGGACGTCACCGAAGTCGAACATGCCCTGCAAGCTGCAGCGCTCGCTCAGGCCGATGACGCCCCCGATCACTTAGTGGCCGCTGCGCTGCTGCACGACGTCGGTCATTTGGTGTCGGACGACAACGTCAGCCTTGAGGAAGACCTCACCGACGACTTCCACCATGAACGCATCGGCGCACAGTTCCTCACACGCTGGTTCGGGCCAGAGGTCACCGCTCCGGTAGCGCTTCACGTTCCAGCAAAGCGCTTCCTGTGTGCGGTCGAGGCGAGCTACCTCGACGGCCTGTCTGCTTCGTCGTTACGCAGCCTGCACGTGCAGGGTGGTCCCATGTCGGCCACCGAGGTTGAGGCGTTCGAACGGCGCCCGTACCATCGGGAGGCCGTGATCGTTCGACGGTGGGATGACCGGGCCAAGGTCGGCGGTCTCGCCGTGCCGAGCCTCGACGACTATCGCACGATTCTCGGCAGGCTTGTGCTCTGACCCGAGTTCGGTGTCCGCCTTTCAAGGGTTGCGTAATTGATTGCCAATCACCCCTGAGGGTCGTCACACCTGGCACCGTCAGCAGGGAGACATCAAACTTGATGCCTAGTGATTATCCCTATGGAGTTACTGCGGGATAAGGGATCGCAGGTTCAAATCCTGTTAGCCCAACACTGAAAGACAGGGACTTTCTAAACCGACGGAGTCTCGGTGTCGCTTTCGATTACACAACGGTCACAAGGCGAAGCTGCTGCTCACCGACGAGAGTCGACAGCCGCACTCATTACGACACCGCCGGACTGAATGTAGTTTTGCCCGGGGTTAGCCTACGCAGATGCTCGAAACTGGTATGCGTCGTGCCTTTCGTCTCAGCGTGATCACTGCCATTGCGGCAGCGCTCAGTTCATGCGGCGGAGATGGCGGAGGTAGCGACCTAGTTGAGGAGTCGACTGAGAAAGCCGACGCTGCGTGCGCCTGCGAAGACTTTGGCTGCACCAAGGACTACATCCGGTGGTTCAACGAGGTGTCGATTGCCAGAGAGGACGATCTCTCAGCCTTGAGCCCCGAGGATTACGACACATATTTGGGCAATTCGTTGCGAGCGGGGGACTGCCAGGAGACGTTGCGCTGACCATAGCGTTGTCGCACCGCACCGTTTCTCTACGGCCGTCTACCCCGTAAACCGGTGCCGGGCGATGCCGGCACCGGTTAATTGGGTCCTGCGGGGGGTCAGGCAGGCTGTTCGACTAAGTCGGTGTACCACACGTTCGCTGACCGGATAGTGCCGTTGAAGGCGAACGGTGCAAGCTTGTGGTAATCGAGCGATACGGGCGAACCGAGAGCTTTCCCGAAGTCCAGGCAGTCATTTGCAGTGAAGAACAACGGTGCGCTCACTGGAACGACACCTTCCGCAACAGATTCTCCATTGACGTGGANCTCTATGTTCAACGGCCCCGCTGCAGCTTCATCGACTGGGGTCGTGATGACACTTATCGAAGCATCGCCGACCGGAAGAGGAGCAGTTGCGCGAATCTGTGTGCGCTGGACAATGAAGAGGTTGTACTCAAACACCAAAACGCCGTCTTGGATGAAGAGAGTTAGGCCGCCTGAGTTGGCTCCGAGCTTGTACAGCACGCCGCTCGGATCCTCTGGAAGATTCACCTCCAGCTGAACGACGTTCGCTCGGTTGCCGAGTGTTGGAGCCGTCACCTCCGGAATACGAGTCATGTTGCCAGGGAAGTTCCATTCAGTCTGCGAAGGCTTGATTCGCATTTCTGGATGGAAGACCGGAATCCACAAGCCTCCACCAATGGGAAGCGCCTGGTTCTTGGTTGCCTCAACTAAGAACATGTCTTTNAATTGGGCAACCTTGTCAGGCATTTCGCCGGCGAGGTCATGGGCCTGCGACCAATCTTCATCGATGTTGTACAACTCCCAGGTGTCATCGTCAGGTGACCACTGCAGGATCGCTGGGTCGACACCTTTGACCCACGGCAAACGCGGTCCGATAGCTGATGCCATCCAGCCGTCGTGATAGAGCGACCGGCTTCCCATGATCTCGAAGTACTGAGTTTTGAGCTGACCGTCAGCTTGAGGGTCGTCGAAGGTGTAAGCAAAGCTTGTCCCGTCGATCTCGTCCTGCTCGATCCCGTTAACTAAATCAGGTGGCGTGATTCCAACGGCTTCATAGATGGTAGGGACGAGATCATTGCAGTGATGGAACTGGCTACGCACCTGGCCGTCATGTTTGATTTGCGCTGGCCACTGAACCACCATCGGGTTTCGGGAGCCGCCGAAGTGGGACGCCATCAATTTCATCCCTTGGTACGGCGAGGAGCCAGCCCAGGCCCACCCAGCGTGATACATGTTGTCAACGAGAGGGGAGCCGAGAACCTCGAGTCCGCCAAGCGACTCGAGGGTATCGATGTGCTGATCGATGGTAGTTGGGATCATGTTTTGGGCAAGCAGCTCGCTGATTGTTCCCTCTTGGCCTTCTCCGGATGATCCATTGTCGCCCCAGATGTAAAAGACCAGGGTGTTATCAGCCATACCTAAATGTTCGAGCTCATCAAGAATCTTGCCCACCTGAACGTCTGCGTGCTCAGCAAACCCTGCGCACACCTCCATGAGACGCGACTGGAACGGCTTTTGATCTTCAGGAATGTCGTCCCAGGCAGCAAGTTCGGGATGGCGGGGCGTCAGTTCTGCGTTATCGGGGATCCAGCCTTTCTCCTTAGCTCCTTCGAATGACCGCTCGCGGTACGCGTCCCAGCCATCATCAAATTTCCCGGCGTACTTATCCGCCCACTCGCTATGCACCTGGTGCGGGCCATGAATTGCGCCGCTAGCCCAGTACATGTAGAACGGNTTGTCCGCCTGCATTGCTTGGTGCTTTCTAAGCCACTGCACTGCGTCTTCGGCAAGGTCCTCACTCAAGTGGTAACCCTCTTCTGGGGTGGACGGAGGGGTAACGACGGTGGTGTTACGAACCAAGTTCGGTTCGTACTGCGACGCTTCGCCAGCGAGGAAGCCGTAGAAGTACTCAAAGCCAAGCGACACCGGCCAGTTCTCAAATGGGCCAGTTTCCGATGTCTCGGCCGCTGGAGTGTTATGCCACTTACCAAAAGCTGCAGTTGAGTACCCGTATTCGCGAAGAACATCTGCTTGAAGCGCGCTGCTGCGCGGGATACGGCCGGTATAGCCGTCCCAATCGTTGGCGAGTTCAGCAATCTGGCCGTTTCCGACCCGGTGATGATTCCGACCCGTCAACAATGACGCTCGAGTTGGCGAGCACATCGCTGTCGTGTGAAACCGGTTGAAACCAATGCCCTGATCCAACACACGCTGCATCGTTGGTGTGTGGACGTCCCCTCCAAGTGTGTCCGGCAGCGAAGGGCCGGCATCGTCAATGAGGATTACCACAACGTTCGGCGCGTTATCAGGNAGCCGAGATGGCTCGGGAGTCGGGGCGTAAAGCGACTCGTCCATGGTTTTTGCGGCGATGCTCGATGATTTTGGCTTCCGAAATGGCAGACGAGAGCTGCCAACAGGACGNTGGGTTTTGCTTAGGTCGTTGTGAGAGCTGGACATGCCTCGATCGTACAATTTTAATCCGCAGCAGTCCACCCCGCCATAGATTTTTGCCTACGTGAAACCGAGAGGTTCTCCTTTCCTTCCTCGGCGACGCGCAAAGGCTTCACGATGAACTCCCCAAACAGTGAGGTCGCTCCATCTGTGGAACATCCTGTCGAGCCGACGGCAGTCGCNGCCAACCNCNTTGGTCTCTNCGCTCGGGATTGNAGCCAGTCGTCACTTTTGAGGACGTCTCACCACCAGTGGTGACCATCTGTCGGATCAACCGGTGGTAAAACGCCGAATTTTTCTCGAACTTCGGANAGTTGCAGCGGGGCCAGATCAAAATGATTTACAAGGGAAAAGTCACTGAGACACTCACTGCCCCGTCGCAACTCACGTCCGAGTAGCTCAGCTGCTGCCGGATCTCCAAGTAGGCCTGTCTGTCCTCGACTCAGATGAGCTGGAACCGCAAACCCGGCTTCGTGAGCAATAAGCGACGCTAGTAAGGCAGCACGGTTGGTGGCGTTGTTGTTCATCGCAAACTGGAAAGCGCTCAATGCAATTTCCCCCTCTGGGGTCACCGATATGCCAGCGATGGTATGNGTCATGTCATGCGCCACGAAAAATAGGTCGTCTGTCGAAAGATTTGGCCCTGGCAGGCTAATTCCGAAACGCTCGTAGAAGGAAAGATAGGCGCGACCAAGCGAACCTGGACCGCATTCGCTCAAAGCACTCAGATGGTCTGCAAAATCGATCTCCGAGGGTTCGCTACCGCTCGTCTTCGGCGGGAGAAGGACCTCGGATCTTTGGCGCATGTTGTTTGCAAGAAAACGGTTGTAATCACGTTTTGCAGCGTCGACGCCGTCCTCAATGAGGTCTCGAAAGATTGCAAGGTCTTCGCCATCGATTTCTAAGACTTCGGCAAAGGATTGAACAGCTGCCACCTGCGCCGAAGATTGTGGATGACGACACGCTTCTAATGTGAGATGCAGCTCATGGAACATCGTTCGGGTTTCTTTGTCCGGCAACACTGCTGCAAGTTCTTCTGCGGTCACAGGAGCTACGGAGCGCAAATCGAGGTCCGAACGGCCCCATAGGTGAGAGACAATTGCTCGCAAAACAAGCATCTGCTCAGGAGTTGGTCCGCCATCTACGTCCATGCCGCAGAGGAGTCCACCTGTCACCGGCTTGATAAGAGAGGGCGAAAGTGTCAACATCGACCTGGCCGCCATATCAGTGAACTAGAGCTGGATTTCATTCAAGCATGGTAACTGTGCGCATACCGTTCGGCCGAGGAAGCGGCCTCGTCAAACGCAACGACAGAATCCTCAGCGTTCCATGCCGACAAGATCCTTGGCAGGTCAACTGCAACCACCTGCCAAGGTCTTGTTGCGAGCTGAGACCGTGGTGCGACCGAGGTTTTGACGTCGCTCGCACCACGAGAGGAATCAACTCAGCTCAGGGTCCCGATGTCGGCATCAGTGATACCCAACGCATCCCATGCAGGCTGGAGCGCGTTGCGCACCTCGTCAGGACCGCCGTCAGAGCCGTAGTCGCCGTCGAGGGCAAATATGGCATTGATGGTTTCACCGTCAGCTCCTGCAGGAACCACGTACGCTTCGATGACTCGCCAGAAAGCGAGACCCTCAGCGGCGTGCTTGGCGGCCGCGTCGGGGTCGCTCGCAGCCATATCGTCGATGATTTTGGTGGCGTAGCGAATAGCTGCCTGGCTGTAAGTGATTGCCACGTTCTTGACAACGTCAGCGGCGGCCGCCTCGGCGCCTGCCACGTTCGAAGCAAGCAAGGCATCTCGACCAGAAATCATGGCAGCGAGGATCGCTTTGTTCGAGACTGAGGTGCCACCGTCAGTCAACGTGCCAAAGTTCTCACCGCGTTTGTCAGCGGTGCCGTATGGGCCGCATCCGGGCTCGGCGCCGGCGTAAAACGCCCACCCCTCGTCCCAGTTGTGGACTGCACCTTTCGCCACATCAAAATTGCCGTCTTGGGCTTTTGCAATTGCCGAGTTCAGTTCATGCACGACCCAAGCAATCATGATCTGATTCTGAATTCCCTTTTCGACACCTTGGGAGCGAACATCGTCCGAGGCTCCCTCGAAGACGCCGGTTCCCGCAATCGCCGATGACACAAATTCGTCGAGTGGTGCTGGCGTGCCATAAAAATCCGACAAACCGTGCTTTTTATCTTCGCCGGTTGCAAACCCAGCGATCGTTCTTACACCGTCGTCCTTCACTGAGTTCTTTCCATCGGTGTAAATCACGTTGATAGCGTCGAAGTCGATCGGGGCGACGTCGAGCAAATCCTTGACGTCGCAGACATCGATGACAACAAGGCGGTGAGTGTCGACGTTCGAGGCGTAGGCATAGCCCACGTCCATCGGAGTCGCATCGTCCGTCGGCACCTTCGGCTCATCTGCAGGAGCGTCCGTGCCGACGGTTGGGGCTGCGCTATCAGCCACAGGGGCTGCAGTTCCAGTGGAACTTCCGCTATCGCTGCCGCACGCGGCGACAACAAGCGCCAGAGCGATTCCCGCAGCGACGAACTTTAGGGATGAGTGGTTATTACTTTTAGTTAGGTTCACCTAACACACGATAGCAAGCTACTTAAATAGTACGCAAGTTGGCACGCTCTAACGCACCAACCCTGTCCTCGGCGCCCTAAGACCCCTGGACTGCGAACATGTTGGCGAGAGCGGGCCGAACGGACAAGACTCAGGTATGAAATTTGCTCGACCCGAATTCGTCGTGTCCACCGACTGGCTCGCTGCACATGTCGACTCGCCAGATGTGCGCGTTTTGGACGTCACTGCAAAGTTAAACGGGCGGTTTGAGAATCGAGCTAGGGCGGAGTGCTACGAGGAACAACACATACCTGGTTCTCTTTTCTTCGACAGCGCCGCAGGCAAGGGAGTGCTTTCGAATCAGTCGGCTGCACTTCCCTGGATGTGGCCGACTCGAGACGAAGTTGGCGCCGCTCTCAACGCAGTCGGCGTTGGGCCAAACACCAAAGTGGTACTCGTTGCTCGAACACCACGCGAGGGCATTGACTCGGGAACAATGTGGTGCACTCGGGCCTGGTGGACCTTGCACCATTCCGGAGTCGACTGCGCCATTTTGTGGGGAGGAATTGAGAAATGGGAGGCCGAAGGTCGGCCGCTGACTAACGAACCCTCAACAGTTCCTTCGACAGCATTCAGCGCTAACCCCAAGCTGGCGACGTCAGGTCACGCATCTCAAGCAGATGTGCTCGTCGCAGTCCGCAATGCCCAGACTCAGGTCGGAACCACCCACGCATGTCTCGTCGATGCGCTACCTGCTGACAGCTTCGACGGCACTGGCACCACATACGGTCCACGTTCCGGACACATTGCCGGGGCCATCAATGTTCCATTCCGATCACTGATTGAGGCAGAGACGGCGGCCTTTGTTGAGCCAGCAGCGATGCACGAGCACCTCAGTCGCGTTGGACTCCTTGACGAACGTGATGTGATTACCTACTGCGGCGGCGCAATTGCAGCAACAGTCGATGCCTTTGCACTGGCGTTATTCGGGAAAACGAACGTAACGGTGTACGACGGGAGCCTCATGGAATGGTCTGCTGACCCGAGTCTCCCGATGCACAATCCGAACGACGAAGACTGACGGTCCCGATCAGTTCACCGGCGCTCACTTCCTGGGGGACCTGCTCGCATCATGACCAAGTGATACGGGCAACGGTCAGGGTGCTGCAGTAAAAAATGTCTCGATTTCCTCCAGGAGTGAGAAACATCCCGTTTGCGATTCTCGAGCCCGTTCTGACCCGATCAAGGAGTTCTCCAGTAGCGATGTCGACCACGATGATGTCGTCGGTTCCGGCAGCAGTGAAGTCGTTGATGACGAGTTCACCAGACTCAGGGAAAACCACTGGCTGCATACTTGCACGCACGTTGAGATGCCAGGCCACCTCAAGACCACCGCCTGCAGTGGAGACTCCGGCGAGACCACCATTGATGCTGTCCCACGCAATGGCCATGTCGAACTCGGAGACGTGCACCGGTGGAGCAATAATGCCGCCACCTGCGGTGCCGAAAGGCTCAATCACGACGTGCGCTGTCGGATCCGTTAGCGAGATCCGATGGAGCCGCTGTGGGCCGTCCCAAGGCGCGTCGAGCCGCCAGGACAAGTCCCGCCCGGGCGGAGAGTCGAAGCGGCCGTTCGGTTCGGTCTGGTGTATTCGTCGCACCGACGCGACGTCGCCGCAGTCCATGGCCCAACATGTGTCATCTGAGAGGCAGGCGTCCCAGGACAAACCGAATTCGCCACTCGGCATTCGGTAGCGGGGCTGCCAATCTGGATTGATGATGAGCTCCTCATCTTCCAGTTGGATACGCCAGAAATGTTCGGTTCCAGGCACATACACCGTCTCGGTTCCATCTGGTTCAAGATTGGCGGCAATCCGTCCCATAGATCCTTCTGGAAGTACAAGCGGCTTGCCAAGAATCTGGAGGGATTCTGGTTCAAGGCGAGTCACCGTCGTGCCGCCCTGGCCTTCAAGGCGTAGGTCCTTCGTGATCAACGAGCCGTCCGCCAACGCCAACAGTCCGTTATGGGATCGGTCTGCTGGCAGCCTGCGCTCGACCAATATCGAGAGATCATCCGGGTCGAGTCGATGAAGATAATTTCCATTGACCGACATGATCGACCCGTTGGCGTGAGCGAGGATTGCACCGCACCAGACATGTTCCCCACACGGCAACTGTGGCGAAGCGGCGAGAATCTCGAGTGTGTTTGGATCGATCCGTTCCACCCATCCGAATGGTGGTGGCCCACTAAATGCAGCCATTGTGCCGCCCACATACCACTGCCCTCTGTTTCGTTGGATTGCCATGACATGCCATTTGTCGTCGTGACGTGAAACCACACTCGCCGCACCAGTGGCTGCGTCGAGTCGTCCCGGGCTGGCTTTTTGTCGTCGGTTCCCGCCGCACTCAACGGGCCATGCTGACGGCCAGTATCCGGGGTGTGAGCTCACTCGATCCACCATTGCGTAACGATAACGAAACCGAATCAAGCCGACGTCAACAAACAGCGATCAGTACACCGCGACTGTCATCTATCATCCAACCTCGTCAACAATGTGAAGACTTGTCGCCATGACCGTCGTGCCCATCTGACCTACGCAGCCGCACGAGCTTCCAAAGTCCACCGCCCGTCCGCGCTGTGTTTGAAATGTTTCAGAGCTTTCGTGCTCTTCGACCCACTTGCGGTTGAGACAGACGACCAACCCAAGGCCTTAATGATGGCGACGGGGGAGCGTCGCCTGAAGCGATTACCCATCTGCTTGGCGTCGTTACTACCGACGTCGTTACCTGGGCACCCTGCGGCGTATTTGTCTCAAAGCCACTCGTCTACGGCTCCGACCCGAGGCGTGCCAAGCGCTGCGTGCCAGACTGATCCGGATGCCGGATGAAGAAAAGTCAGTCACATGGATCGCAATTTCCTTGCTGCTCATTCTTGTCATCGGTGCCGTTGCTTTAGCTTGGGCGCTTGGTGCTATCCCATGGTGGGCAGCAGCTGTGCTGCTTCCGTCAACGATGGCTGGCCTCTGGCGTACTGTGCCCTCGAGGCCTGCAAAACCATAGAAATTTTGCGCTCCTATTCTTGAAGAGATTTGGCAGCGGCTTACCAATGGCAGGAGCGTCGCTGGGGCAACCCGCATGTAGGGCATCAGCAGATCTCTAGTCCGAGGCGTCTTGAGCCAACGCCGCCAATGGCCAAAAATCTCGCGCTCTCCGTGCACGGAGCCGAAGCAATCGCTGCGACGTTCGCGTTGGAAAACCCTCTCTTCTCTGCCACCAGCCTGAGACCACGACGAGGTTCGCGCACTGCGAATTCGAATTTGTGACTCATTTTTCCACCCGGAGTTCACTCTGCGTTCAGTCAATCACCATCCCTCGGCTGATTGAATCGTGCTGCACGCTGAGGCTCTCGCTGAGAGCCTGGAGGATACGCACAACTATGAGGAATTAACCGTGACCACAAGAATCGGAATCAATGGCTTTGGGCGAATCGGTCGGCTAGCTCTCCGTGCACTCAGCGGCCGAGACGGAATCGAGGTTGTCCACGTTAACGATGCCCACGCGAGCCTCGACACGGCGGTACACCTGCTTCAGTTCGACTCTGTCCACGGCCGCTTTGCTGGCGACGTCAGCACCGACGGCACATCAATGACAATCGATCGACTCGCTGTCACCTACACATCACACGACACACCAGCAGCCGTGCCGTGGTCGGACCGAGGCGTGGACATAGTGCTCGAGTGCAGCGGCAAATTCAAAACCGCCGAAACACTGCAGCCGTACCTTGACGGCGGCGTCCACAAGGTCATTGTAGCCGCACCCGTGGCGGCGGATGGCGTGCTGAACGTCGTCATGGGCTGCAACGACGACCTGTATGACACAGCTGTGCACAACATCGTGACAGCCGCCTCATGCACGACAAACTGCCTGGCGCCCGTCGTCAAAGTTTTACACGAGCACGTCGGAATCGAACGTGGAGCGATCACCACGATTCACGACGCAACCAACACGCAAGTTGTCGTTGACGCCCCTCACACCGATCTCCGTCGCGCACGTTCAGCGCTCAATTCCCTGATTCCGACCTCGACCGGGTCGGCAACCGCTATCACCCTGATATACCCAGAGCTCGCCGGAAAGCTGAACGGCACCGCAGTGCGCGTTCCGCTGCTCAACGCGTCGCTCACCGACGCGGTTTTCACTATGCAACGAGATGTGACCGTTGATGAAATCAACGATCACCTCCGCACCGCCGCCAACGGCGAACTGGCCGGCATCCTCGGATTCGAAGACCTTCCTCTGGTATCGGCGGACTACACCAACGACACACGGTCTGGCATTGTTGATGGGCCGTCGACCATGGTCGTCGATGGTCGAATGGTCAAAGTACTCGTCTGGTACGACAACGAATACGGGTATGCGTTCCGCATGGCTGACCTCACAGCGAAGGTCGCAGCGCTACTCCCGGCAGGATGATCGTGGAGCTATGAACGTTCGAGACTACGCGCTGGTCACCGCCGGATACTGGGCCTTCACGCTCACCGACGGCGCCCTGCGCATGTTGGTGCTGCTGCACTTCAACGAACTGGGCTACTCACCGGTCGCGTTAGCGTTTCTCTTCCTCGCCTATGAATTTATGGGGATCGTCACTAATTTGATAGGCGGTTGGGTCGGCTCGCGGACGGGTCTCGGCCTCACCTTGCGGGTCGGTCTAGGCCTCCAGGTCGCAGCCTTGATTGCATTAACGCAGCAACAAGAATCGTGGGCCGAGTGGACCTCAGTGGTCTTCGTGATGGCCGTGCAAGCGCTATCAGGCGTCGCCAAGGACCTCACGAAAATGAGTTCGAAAAGCGCGGTCAAGTTCGTCGCCGGCGACAGAGACGGTGCCCTCTTCAAGATGGTCGCCATACTGACTGGATCCAAGAATGCCTTGAAGGGCGTCGGATTCTTCTTGGGCGCTGCGTTGCTTGCATCCATTGGCTACGACGCCGCGCTTTGGATGCTCGCAGCGGTTGTTGGTATCGCACTCGTCGCCATCATGGCGATGCTGAACGAAGACATCGGTAAGACAAAGAAGCGGACGCCCCTCGGCTCAATTCTTTCCAAATCCGTTTCTGTGAATCGGCTGTCTGCTGCCCGAGTGTTCCTGTTCGCTTCTCGCGACATCTGGTTTGTTGTGGCGCTTCCAGTATTTCTTGAAGAGGAGTTGGGTTGGTCATTTTACGCCGTTGGCGGCTTTCTCGCCGCGTGGGTCATTGGCTACGGGGGAGTGCAGTCGATGGCCCCTCGTATTCTCGATTCAACACGACCAGATGGATCTAACCAGGCCAATGGGATCGACCGCGACGTTGCCGGCGCTCAACGGTGGGCAATGATCCTTGGCCTCATTGCGTTAACAATCGCCACCTTCGTCGCGGCCGACATCGCAGTAACCGCAGTCATCGTGGGCGGACTCATCATCTTCGGCGTGGCGTTTGCCGTGAACTCTTCGGTTCACTCTTACCTGATCCTCGCCTACAGCTCCCAAGACGACGTGTCTGCCGATGTCGGCTTCTACTACTCAGCAAACGCTGTGGGACGCTTCGCTGGCACGCTGTTGTCGGGATTGCTGTATCTGTGGGGCGGACTTCCCGTCGCACTTTGGGGTACAGCGGTCTTTGTGGGCGTTACTTGGATTTTGACGTTACGGCTCCCCGCAGTCGACCACGCCACCGCAGGCACCTCCGTCAAACGCTAGGAAACCCCGTTCCAGCCACTGTCTCTCAGCTACCAAGGCGCTCAGGCTTTACCCTGCGGGGGACGGATCTTGCACCGAACCCGGCGACCAAGACACTCGATAGATCTAAAAAATGACCAAAACGATGCAGATAATTCTTACGATCTCCGGTGCGTCATGGCTGCGATGATGACTTCTATCGATTGGAGTTGTTCCTGATATCTCAAAACTGTCACAGAGCAGCTCGCGTCGCTGCGGAGTCGGACATGCCAGATGGCACCTCATCTCCAATCATTCGGTGGAATTGAGGGCCTCACCTGCCGGCATTGAAACATGGTCTGCAAGGTGCAGCCTTTCGATCAAGTCTATTTGGTCATGCCATGTTCGGTGTTCATGTACCTGATGCTGTCGACGTCACAACCTCGAAGGGCGACGAGGAGGCGAGTAGCGTCATGATGAGCGACAGCAGATGCTCTCAACCAGAGATGACCAAGATGACCATGCCCGTCCCACCAAAACTCGACGATTCATTCTGCGGCAACGGCGTCTCGCGCCTCAATTTCGACGAGGCAAAAACACTCGCCGATCAACTTGGTGCAATCGCAGACCCGGCCCGCATTCAGATGTTGTCGATCATCGCAACGTCGGCGGCCGGAGAAGTGTGTGCGTGCGACTTCGTCGAGCCAATCGGCAAGTCGCAACCCACAATTTCGCACCACCTCAAGGTTCTCAGCAATGCCGGCCTGGTCTCAGGCGACAAACGAGGGCGCTGGGTTTGGTATCGACTCAACCGCAACTCCATCGATGGAATTATCAGCAGCCTGACTTCCGCTACCGTCGGCTTGCCGAGCTGACATGTGCGGACGATTTGTCTCGGTTAGCACGCTCGATGCGATAGCGGACTACTTCGGTGCGACCTCGACTGTTGCACCGCTGGACGCGAACTTTAATGTGGCGCCGACTCACGCCGTCTATGGCGTTGTAGCGCGCAGTACAGATCCCGATGCGCCGCTTGACAAGACTGTCCGGGCATTCCGCTGGGGACTGATCCCAAGTTGGGCCAACGATCACCGGATTGGCGCTCGGATG
>PASB01000014.1 GCA_002711735.1 Ilumatobacter sp. | reverse complement strand
CCTTCGCTGGTCAGCACAGCCACCCTGACCGCAACGGGACAATTGCCAAAGTTNGCNGACGACGCNTACGCNATTGAGCGTGANGANCTCTGGGCCAGCCCTACTGCCGAGGCGCCACTGACCTCNATTTACGCCAACGAAGTNCTCGACGACACNGAGTTGCCAATCCGGCTGATGGCGCATAGCTCGTCGTATCGACGCGAAGCAGGGTCCGCTGGCCGCGACACGCGGGGCATGCTTCGGAGCCACGAGTTCGACAAGGTCGAGATGATGGCGTATGCCACGCCCGAGCAGGCGCCAGGTCTACTCGACGACATGGTTCAGCGCTCCGAGCGAGCTATCGCAGCGCTGCGGCTCCCGTATCGCGTCATCGAAATATGCGTTGGCGACATGGGACAAAGCCACCACCGGTCCTTCGATGTCGAGGTGTACGCGCCGGGTGCCGATGCGTGGCTCGAGGTGTCATCGGTCAGCTGGCTTGGCGATTACCAGGCGCGTCGCGCCAACATCCGGTTCCGCCGACATGACGAGAACGGCAAGCTGATCAAGGGCAGTGAGTTCGCGCATACGCTCAACGGTTCCGCACTGGCAGTCCCGCGAGTCTGGGCAGCGATCGTCGAGAACTATCGAAACGAAGACGGCAGCGTCACTATTCCCGACGTTCTCCATCCCTACATGCGGGGTGCCACTCGCATCACTGCGGACTGACTCCATTTAAGCATTGCGGAACTCCCTCGTGCTCGGAGCGTTTGTTGGTGCGAAGCTGCANGGATGAGTGATGCGCTGCGTGACCGAAGAGTTCAATACGAGACGAGTGGGCTTGATGTCGATGACCTCAGTGCCGACCCAGTTGTGCAATGGCAGCGCTGGCACGACGAAGCACTCAACTCGGGCGTCGCCGAACCCAACGCAATGACACTTTCGACGATCGGTCTTGANGGTGTGCCGGATGCCCGAATTGTTTTGGTTCGTGGCATCGACGCAAGTGGACTTGCGTTCTATACCAACTACGACAGTGTCAAAAGCCAGCAACTCAGTCGTCAGCCGGTCGCNGCAGCGACGTTTAGCTGGCTTGACCTGCATCGACAGGTCCGAGCTCGTGGCACTATCGACCAAATGTCATCTGACGAGAGCGATGCCTACTTCGCGACCCGGCCGCGAGGTTCGCANCTCGGCGCCTGGTCATCGCCACAAAGTGAAACGATCCCCGACCGCAAAACGCTCGACGCTCGAATCTTGGCAACCGAGGAACGCTTTGCCGACGTCGAAAATATACCCCGGCCGAATAACTGGGGCGGCTGGCGACTATCGCCGACTGAATGGGAATTCTGGCAGGGCCGGCCCAGCCGACTCCACGACCGGTTGCGCTACACCACAGATGGACGCCGGGCGCATGACGGCGCCGCCGGCGGAGGGTGGACGATACAACGCCTTGCTCCCTAACGCCGACGAGCCAAGCACGAAACAAGTCGAGCGCAAAGTTGAACTGACTAAGGCAACAAGCGAGGGCGTGCACATGATCGCAAGCAAAGTCCTGGTGGTTGACGACGAGCCCACCGTGCGCGACGTTATGGTCAGCCGTCTCAACTCGGTCAAAAACGAGCGCTCATTGATGCTCTCATCAATCTCGCACGATCTTCGAGCACCACTAGCGGTGCTACGTGCTGCGGTTGAGGCGATCCGAGATGGCGTGGGCAACGACCCTGATTTGTATCTCGTCGGAGTNGAGCGCCAGGTGAAGGCGCCCACGTTCCTCGTTGATGACCTGCAGTTGCANACGCGTCTGGTCAGCGGCACGCTGCTGCTCAACAGGGCGCGTATTGACCTCACTGNACTAGCCCATGAGTCGATGGAAATCGTCCGTCCGCTTGCAGAAACGCGTGGCGTCAAGTNGCTCCTTGAAGCACCCGAACGAGTCATGGCTGGCGTCGACGGATCTCAGCTCGCTTGCGTGATTCGAAACCTGCTCAATAACGCTCTTCGTCACGCTCCCGACGGTTCGGTTGTCCTGATGCACGTAGCGCGCAGCGACATCAACGTGGTGCTGCTGGTGCACGATGAGGGCACGGGCTTTCCGACCGAGTTCCGCGAACGTGCATTCGACCCGTTTATCCGCGCTGATTCAGCCCGCAACACGCGAACCGGCACTGCTGGCCCCGGGCTCTTGATAGCCCGGGCGGCGATGTGCGCATCTTGCTCCCGACTCCCTCCCGCTGACAGGATTATGACACCAGATTCAACGGTGCGGAGCCCATGTGGCAGCCGCCGTGACGAGGCCGTCGATCAAAGAGTTGGTGTGCGGCGTGAGGCCAGGACCCTCCCAGTCCCACCAGAGCGGGCTTGATCCGCGCACACGCGGCGGCAACTCGATCTGCACCCCCTGCTGGCGCGGTAAGTTCACTGGATTGTCAGGATGGAGTCCCCGCAGCTTCTTCGGAATCGTGTCGAGGTCAGTCACCACGTTGTATGCCGGGAGCTGAGAACGCAGAGCATTTCCCACATGCTCGGCAAACGGCCGGTTCGATCCTCCAAGCAAGAGCGAACTGAACATGCCTCGCCGGCCGAAGCCGTGGATGGTTACCACGATGTCGACATGGTCAATGAACGAACTCAACGCCGCAGACTCCGCAGGCCGCACCTTGATTGACGACAAGTGCTGGCGCATGGGAACGGGTTGCAGGACGCCGTAGTACGACGCACCAGACCGGATCGCTGCTGCATTGGCAATCACGTCGGTCTGCAACTCCAGGTTTCCGCCGTGATACGCCATGAAACCGACCCGACCCGCAAGGCCTGAGCGAAGCTCACATACCTCGCGCACGCCGGGCGCCTCGAGGATCTGAGCGAACTCTGTCACCGCTTTATCATGGCCGAGTCACTGAACCGGGGCGAATTCGGCCAGTACGATGAAAAAATGCTCGTCTGGATGGATCTCGAAATGACTGGTCTCGACCACAGATCGGACGTCATCGTTGAGATTGCGACATTGATCACGGACGATCAACTAGAGGTTGTGGCTGAGGGTCCCGATTTGGTGATCCACGCCACCGACGAGCAACTCGCCTCAATGGACCCGTTTGTCGTCGACATGCACACCCGGTCGGGTCTGCTCGATGAAATCAAGGCCTCGACCATCACGCTTGAGCAAGCAGGGGCGGCGACGCTTGCGTTCATCAAGGAGCACGTCCCCGAAGAGCGGGCCGTCCCTTTGTGCGGCAACTCGATCGGCACCGACCGTCGGTTCCTCGACGCTTACCTACCCGACATCGAGAATTGGCTGCACTATCGCTCGATTGACGTGTCCAGCGTCAAGGAACTCGTCAAGCGGTGGTACCCAACGGTCGACACCAGCCGACCGCGTGGACATGGCTCACATCGAGCGCTTGACGACATTCGAGAGTCGATCCGCGAAATGGTTTATTACCGCGACAGTGTCTTTATTGACTCGGCCGCGCCCGCAGTAGCTGACGGTCGCACCTAGCGTTCTGAGCGGAATGCTCTGATCGTTAACCGATTCGATGTCTTAAGGTCCGAGAACCTCAGGACCGCATCGGTCTGCGCTCAGCGCGCCGGGTAGGTTCCGCTTATGCGCGCAATCGTTTTGAGAGAACACGGTGGTCCCGAGGTCCTGCAGATCGAGGAGGTTCCTGACCCGGTGGCAGGACCCGACCAGATCGTTGTCGATATTGGCCACACAGCGCTCAACCGAGCTGACACGCTGCAACGGATGGGGATGTACAACGACCCACGAAACCCCGCAATCGAGATCCCCGGCCTTGAGTACGCAGGTGCCGTGTCCGCCGTTGGCAGCGACGTGACCGAGTGGGCTATCGGTGACCGGGTGATGGGCATCGAATCGGGCGGGTGCTACGCCGAAAAAGTCGTCACCCACAGCCGGCAGGCACTCTCAGTGCCTGCCAATGTTGATCTGGCTGACGCTGCTGCCATTGCCGAGGTGTTTCTCACCGCGTGGGATGCGCTCGTCGTGCAAGGCGGGTTGACCGCAGGGCGATGGGGATTGATCCATGCGGGAGCATCGGGTGTTGGTACTGCTGGAATTCAAATAGCGAAGGCTATTGGTGCACGCATCGCTGTCACTTGCTCGGCTGGCAAAGCCGAAGCATGCACTGCCCTCGGGGCCGATCTGGTGATTGAGCGCAGCCCATCCGATTGGCTGGGCGAGCTCAGCGCTGTGGTGCCCGATGGCGTTGACGCGATCCTCGACGTCGTCGGAGGCGAGGAAGCTGATCGCAACCTGAAGGCTGTACGCATCGATGGAACAATCGTGCAAGTGGGTCTCATGGGAGGAGGATCGGCGAACGTCAACATGGGGCTGATTCTGATGAAGCGTGTCACATGGATCGGGACAACATTGCGGTCTCGGCCGCTTGAGCGCAAAATCGCATTGATACAGCGATTCAACGACGAGATGATGCCGCTATTCGAATCAGGGGCGCTTCGCCCAGTCATTGACTCGCGCTACCCCTTCGATCGGCTACCCGAGGCGCACCGCTACATGGAGTCGAACGTCAGCGTCGGCAAGATCCTGATCGACGTTGCCTGAGCGGGCGCTACGGCGATCACACCGACATTAGACGTCGACGTCAGTCAGCTCGCCTTCTTCGGCATCGCCAGCGACTTTCTGAGCATTGCGCAAACTGAAGAAGGCGCCAATTGCAAGAATCAACACGGCGCACAGTCCAAACAGGATCCACGTGAGAGCGCCAGCACCCTCTCCCGTGCGTTCGCCGTAGACAAAAGTGATCGCGCCGCGAATGAGGTGGCCATCTTCCTCTGCGAGGTATCGCACGAAGTACTCACCCTGGACCGTCAGGGGCTCGAAGACAAACTTGGCTTCGACTTTTGACACGATCAGGACCTCACCAGGTACGTCGCGGTCATCTGGGCCGACCAGCGCGAGTTCAACACCGCCAACCGGTTCGCCGAAGTTGATGGTCACCTCGCTGATCGGATCGTCAAACTGCGCTTTGTGTTCGGGAATCGACGATTCGATTTCGTCGTGCGCACGCACTGCCGAGCTTGCGCTCAGTACTGCTGCGACAGCGAGCACTGCAACTAAGAATCGGCAGACCGGACCAGGGGAGCCCTTCATGGCATCATTCAATCACCGCTGAGGTCCTTCCCGGCCCCGCTAGACGCAGATCACGGGTTGGCAAAGGGGTCAACGCGCATCAACGTTTCGGCCCTTCCACACGACGCGTCGCCCGAAGATCAATGCGAAGAGGCTGCGCAGAGTGATGACTATGAAAGTCAGGACGGCGAGCGGATACAACAGGACGGTAAGCGGATGGATCGACGCAGCGCGACGCCCAAGAATCCAGAACTGCAGCGCGCTGAGTGGAAAGACGATGGGCATGGTTATCCACCCCCCTGCGAGCGACCAGACCCACGCCAGCGTGGCGATGGCAATCCACCAGGATGAGAATCGAGCACCGGTTGCAATGCTGCGGGTCCATCCGTTGACGGTTTGTCTGAGGCCTTCCGGGTACATCCGAAATGACGTGTCGGGACGGCCAGTGTAAAGATCAGCCCCGCCTATAAGGCGTGCAAGTCCGATGTCCTCGGTGTGCATCGAACGCACTGACGGGGCCGCATGTCCGCCAACTCGGTCGTACGTGGTTCGGTCGACGGCCAAAACCGGGCCGAATGCCACCGTTGCCTTTGCGTTGTGTCTTGCCGGAGTAAATGCGCCGCAGCCCATCAGGGCTGTCACGTTGCATAACACACTGGCCTGCTCCGCCCAATTACCCGTCTTGTGCCACGGCTGGATCGAGGTCACCACGTTGGGTTGTGCCGTGACGGCTTGCGCTATCCGAGCCACAAGGTCGGGGGCGGGTTGGACATCGGCATCAACAAAAAGGAGAATTGGCGCACTCGACTTAGCGGCGCCAAGCGCGCACGCGTGTGGTTTGCCGAGCCATCCAGGCGGGAGCGGTGGCGGTGTGATGACGCGGGCGCCATGCAACGTCGCAATGCTCGCAGTGGCGTCATCGGAATGATCGTCGACCACGATCACCTCATCCTGCGGCCCAAGGTGCGGCGTTACTCGTGATAGCAGGCGGGGGAGCGCATCTTGCTCGTTGCGGGCAGGGATGATTACGGCAACGCCCGGCCGCCCCCCACACCAAGGAGAAGGGTCACTGGTTGGAGTCGGAAGCGGTCGAAGACGCCACAACAGCAACCAACCCAAGGTCCATCCCATCAAGTAGATCGCCAGGTCGATGCGATCGGGCACGAGTTCCACCGGACCACTCTGGTCGTCGCGGAGATATGTTGCAACAAACGTGTACGCCCTGTTGGTAGGAAAGTCGAGATCCTGCGCGTCAGAGGCAAAGTCGGTGGGCCGGATTAACTCCCTTGACCTGATGTCCACAATCGTGGTTGCCTGTACCTCATGCGCGCGTTCATCGCCGTTCGCAAAGTGACTCATCCGAATAAGCAGACCAAGGAGAAACGACAGATCTATGAACGGCATCGCGTTAGTTATGGAGCGCAACATCGCAAAACTGTCTGTTCATGGCGGCGCCGTTTTGGCAGTTGTTGCAACACTCTCGGTTCGGGCTTTGGCAGACATGAACTCAGCATTCCATCGCAACTATTTCGGCATGAGCGCGAATCATGACCGCATGAACACTGCGTGGCTCGGTAACTCTGCCAAAACGGGATACGTGAAGACCATGTATGTCACGAAGCGAATCACCACCGGCGGCTTCAACGGGGCACTGACGTAACACCAACGCCAGATCACCTCTTGCGAGGCCGCCGGGTTCTTCAACCCGGCGGCCTTTTTCTTTTTTGACCCAGATTTCACCTACGTCCACCCGCCACACCAAATCAGAAAGCACCAATGAAAACTCTCACGCACCACGACGCAGCCGCCGCTATCTGGCTCAACCAAACCGACGAAATAACACTCGCAGCTCCCGCCACGTACGCACGTCCCAACGAAAAGGAGTCTCTGATGAGCACCTCTGCCCCCGCCGACAAACTCGGCGAGCCCGACCCTGACATACAGAGACCCCCAGATCGATCACTTGACGGGCCGCGCCATGAACCCAACGTTGTTCGCGCCCCGGAAGCCCGGTGTGCTGACGGCAACGGCACGATGGTCGGACTCTTTTTCTCCGACCACGTCGTTGATATTGCCCGAGCGAGGGCGATGTGCGCCGCCTGCCCGTTGCAAATTCAGTGCCTCGCCGGTGCCCTCGAGCGTGAAGAGCCGTGGGGCGTCTGGGGCGGACAAATGCTCTCGGGCGGCCGGATCATCGCTGACAGGCGACCTTGTGGTCGTCCGCCGAAGGTCCCGCGGCCCGAAGTTGTCTACGACGAGATGGGCCCGGTGGGAGCCGCTCTGGTCTTGGCTTAGTCACATTGTCGTTCTGTACCTGCCCAACCTTCTGTTTGCGTATCCGCCGTATGTCGCCCACGACATCTGGCGGATACGCAAACCTTAGGAGCAAAAGACTGAATTCTGTAGAGGAAGGTTTCGCAGCCCGACCGGCGCTGTCGATTTGCTGTCACTACCCTTCTAAGAGTGAAGATCGCGCGCCCACGACTGCTTGTTGGCTCGCTTGCCGTTGCCGTGTTGGCGATCGTGGCCTTTGCCCTCGTGCTGGCCACTCAAGGCAGCGGCGACAATGACGTCGACGCTCGACTCACTCCGGGAGTCGTCACGTTTCCAAACGATGAACTTGCAAACGCCAACGTTGAAGGTGACCTTCTTCCCGTCGTGGACCTGGGTGACCGGGACGGGAATGTGATCTCCACGGCGTCGTTCTTTGGCCAGCCACTTGTGATCAACTTCTGGTATGCCAGCTGCCCGCCTTGTGTCAAAGAGCTCCCTGACTTTGCGGAGGTGCACGCTGAGATGGGCGATGACGTGCGATTCATCGGTGTAAACACCCAAGACTCGGTCGAAGAAATGGAGCGCTTTGCCGCCGATCGCGGTGTCACATATGAGCTCTACCGTGACGACTTCGGTGTTCTCGTGGACGCGATCCGCCTGGTCAACACACCGACGACTCTCTTCGTGACTGCCGATGGCGGCATTATTGGGCAAGCTGGTGTGCTCAATGCCGATGAGCTTCGCTCCGAGATCGAACAACTCTTGGCGGCCTCGGCATGAGCTTGTCATTTATTCGGGGCCTCGTTGCTGCGGTCAACCCTTGCGGCTTTATTCTCCTGCCGACTTATCTGATGTATTTCCTCGGTGTGTCCGGTGGCGTGCCGGGTACACAGAAGGCATCGATTACACGGGCGCTCAAGGTAAGCGCTGCCGTGTCGTCCGGGTTTTTAGCTGTCTTCTTAGCTATCGGGTTCTTGTCGGTGCCGCTGCGTTCGACGATTTCGGCGAACTCCAAGTACGTCACCGGCTTCATTGCAATGGGGCTGATCGTCCTTGGCGCAGCGATGCTGTTTGGCTACAAGCTCCCGTTCATGACGCCGCAGATCGAATCCGGTAAGAAAGATCAGACCGTGAAGTCGATGTTCGTCTACGGCGTTGCGTACGCCGTGGCGTCAATCGGGTGCACGATTGGACTGTTTCTCGCAACTGTTTTCAGCACTCGCCCGGACGAGACCTTCATCGACAGTGTCGCCAACATGATCGCCTACGGTGCCGGCATGGCGCTCCTTGTCAGCGCTCTGACTGTCGGATTCGCATTCGCTAACACGACCCTGCTGAAGTTCTTGCGTAACGCCATGCAGTACGTCGACAAGATTGCTGCTGCCTTCGTCATGCTGTCAGGTCTTTATCTTGCCTGGTACTTCTACTGGGTCGACCTCGACAATGGTGGCGACCCGATCACCGACTGGGCCTTCACCCGGCAGGCGGACGCCACCGCCTTCTTGAATGACAACTGGAAGGTCGTCGGCGTTGTCCTTGGCGGNGTCGTCGCTGCTGCCGTGGCGTACGTGACGTTCCGCAAGGAGGACACCAACGATGAACTCAAGGTGATCTCTGAGTCTGAATCGCCTAGCTGACCCCNGTTTGCTANNGATTTTCGGTCTGTTTGGTAGGCCCTGCGGAANAGTCCGCAGAAACTCTGACGCAAACGAAGTGGGTGAATATCTCTAGTGTCAGTCGGGCATGACTGACACACCGTTTGACCCGACCACCGTTCCGATCAAGCCGGCAGCCACCGTCATGATGGTGCGCGACAAGGCTCTGGACGGCCCTGAAAGCCTTGAGGTGTTCATGCTGCGACGTACCGGCCGAGCTTCATTTGCTGCCGGAATGTATGTGTTTCCTGGAGGACGTGTTGACGACGTCGACCATGCTGACGAGATCGCTCCCTTTTGTAAGGGCCTCACTGATGATGAAGCCTCGGCACAACTCAGTATTGATTCGGGTGGGCTCGCATATTGGGTCGCATCAATCCGGGAGTGCTTTGAGGAAGCCGGTGTTCTGCTCGCCGAACGCAGTGATGGCGNTCCGCTCGATGTGGATGAAGATGAACGTCACCACATCCACGACGGAACGCTCTCGATGGTTGAGCTTTCACAACGCCACGGTCTCGTGCTTGATCTGTCGACGACGCACTATGTAGATCACTGGATCACGCCAATCGGCGAGAACCGCCGGTTTGATACTCGTTTCTTCGTCACGCTGGCGCCTTCGGATCAGGAAGGGTTACACGACGATAAGGAGNCGGTCGAGAGTCTGTGGGTACGGCCGCAAGAAGCACTTGAGATGCATGCGCGCGGCGACCTCATGATGTTGCCGCCGACGATTCACAACCTGAAGTTCTTGGCCGAACACAACTCTGCGGCTGATGCAATCGCTGCGGGCCAGGCACGCACCGACGTGCCATGCATCCTTCCGAAGATGCGTACTGACGACGCAGGCAAATTCATCGGGATCGCCCTACCCGGCGATCCCGACTACGACATGCTCTAAACTCGACTACAACGACCNGGGACCCACGGTGACTGCGGTCTCGAGTTTGGCGAACGTCGGATCGTCGGAGTCAAAGAGGCGGGCGCTGCAGCCAGTCATGTCGACGTCTTCATGTTTTGATGGGGGCGAAATCTCGTCGATGATGTGCGCAGCGATCGAGCGGAACAGTTCCGCCGCCCCGCCAGTGCCGTCAATGGCGACCGGAGCACCTGCGTCATTGCCCGCAGCGACCGACGGCTCCAACGGGACCTGACCGAGCAACGGCGCACCTATTGCAGCGGCTAATGCCTCGCCACCACCCGATCCAAACAGGGCGTATTTTTCGCCGTGGTCGCANGTAAACGCGCTCATGTTCTCGATCACACCNACCACCTTCAGGAAACTACGGCGAGCCATGTCGGCTGCACGCTGCGCGACTTTCTGTGCGGCGAGTGCAGGCGTGGTGACGACAATAAGGTCAGTACTGGGCAGCATCCGTGCCAAGCCCATTTGGACGTCGCCGGTGCCTGGCGGCATATCGATGAGGAGGTAGTCAAGTTCACCCCATTGCACATCGCGCAAGAACTGTTCGACAGCCTTGGTCAGCATGAGCCCCCGCCACATCAGCGCAGTCTCTTCGTCGACGAGGAACCCGGTCGAGACCACCTTGAGAAGACCATTGCCAATGACGCGTTCGTTTGGAAAAATTTTTGGCTTACCCGTATCTCCATCGGGCCCCTCAACTGCGTGAGCTTCCATCCGGTCGGTGATTCCCAGAAGACGCGGTACGGAGAATCCCCAGATGTCGGCATCAAGTACGCCGACGGTGAGCCCCGTCGACGCCAACGCTGCCGCGAGATTCACTGTGACCGAAGACTTGCCGACGCCACCCTTGCCGCTGGCGATCGCAAGCACTTTGCAGTTGGCCGGCACTTCGGTCTCGGCAGCATTTTGGCGGGCATTCCAGCGTGCCTTGGTCATCACCTGGCTGCGCTCCTCGGAGTTCATTTCTCCCCAGNTGATTTTCACCTTCGAAACGCCGGGGTGCAGTTCGACGCGATCTTCGACTTCTCTCTTGATCTCGGCCCGCATCGGACAGCCCGAGATCGTCAGCTTGATTTCGATTGTGACGATGCCGTCGTCTGCGACCACCACGGACGGAACCATTCCGAGCGACACAATGTCGGCGTCAAGCTCAGGGTCAATCACTGAGCCAAGTACCTCNATCACTTCGTCTTGGGTCGGTGGGAGACCCGACGTCGGGCGGGGCGCTTTGCCGGAGATGGAGCGGCTCATCACCACCATTTTAACGTTCCCGGCCGTGTGATTTCGTTATGTGGTGGGTGCATCCCNACTCGCTGTGCTGAAAACACTGTGCGGCAACGAGCGTTACGCAAATTTCCTCGAGTTAATGCGAGTGGCCCNACCGTTACTCACTACCGAGGCCGATGACTCGCCGTCGCTCCAGGCGAACATGGCAAGGCCCCAATGGGAGCAGATGCGTGACGTCGGCCGGACCGAAGAGCTTTACCTGTTGGCCGTCGACGACCCAGCGTTGCANTGGCGGTTAGCTACGACGATGGCGCCCGCCGGGCGGGTCGGCANGTCAACACTCTTTTCACGCTCTAGGCGCCGNTTAGTGACCTTGATTGACTTGGCCTTGACTCTGTCGCCATTGATAATTTTAGCAATCNCGCAGTCGCAGCAGATGTTGGGATGGTCANCTCGTTCGGTTNCCGCCCATTTGCTGATCTNCCCGGGAACATCTGGACCTCATCTGTGGTTCGCACNGGGGAANGGTNGCGNGTTTCGCAGGCGCTCTTGGCGGCACAATAATTGAGGAGTTCTTTACTTTGACCAACCGCACACTTTGGCGAGTCACCGTTTCGTGCGGATAACCTATACTTACTCGTTGAACTAATAGTCAGATGGCTCCTGAGGAGGACTGTCACATGATCACACTCACCGACACTGCAACCGAGAAAGTCGGTCAACTCCTGGCTGCCGAAGGGGCCGAAGAACTTGCGCTTCGTGTTGCAGTCCGGCCGGGGGGATGCAGCGGCTTCTCTTATGAGATGTTTTTTGACGGTGACATCGCTGCCGACGACAACCAAACCAGCTACGGCGACGAAGGCAAAGTTCGTGTCGTGGTCGACCAGGCCTCAGCGCAGCTCCTCGAGGGCGCCACGCTCGACTACAAGGACGGGTTGGATGAAAGCGGCTTTGCAATCACCAACCCCAATGCAACCCGCACCTGCGGCTGCGGCTCCAGCTTTTCCTGAGCCCGCTTTTCTGGTCTCCGCAGCGGCGGTCATCGCGTAGGCTGAATAATGCTCTCGCTAGCCGAACATCGGGAAATCTGACGCAGCAAACTCTGTGAAGTAGTAACAACAACGCCGGGGGTCTTGGACTTATTACGGTTTTCTCTTGCTGAGCAGGAGATTTGGCTGGACTCAGGTGGCGAGGGCGAGGCGTTCTTCGAGTTCGGTCTGATCCCAGACCGCGTCAAGGCGTTCGACAACGGTTCCGGTGGCGTCGGTGATGAACAGCGCTGGCTCATACGTCATGCCGACCGCAGTGACCGCAGGTGCAATCGCCGTGCCAGCGGCATCGGAGAAGACTTCGGCGTGGACGAACGTGAAGGTGTCTTCAAAGCGCTCCTGAGCTCGGATGAGTGCCTCGAGGGCGGGGGCGCAGCTTCCAGTAGAACAAAATGCCGGCGTGCCGACGTAGTACGCCACAGGACGGCCTGCATCGAGTGCCTCGGTCAGTGTCACGCCGTGGAATGGGCAAGGGTCGGGGGTTCGGGAGCACAGCACCTCGAAACCTTGCGGATTACTGACTGTCGGTGTGTCGAAGTCGGGCAACATTTCGCCTGGCGTTGGAACCGCAACTGCACGGGGGTCCATGACCTGAAAGGCAGCACCGCCGTCAGGGCCGCCAGCGACAGCGAGGGCGTAGAAGCCGGGTGCGTCAATGGTTGTCCGGAAGTCGTAGTACGGCGCAGGGGGGACATCTCGACGGATCGCCGAGATCGCATTCCCCAACTGGACACCGTTAATGTCAAGCACCCGAGCAGTCAACGTGGCTGGGCCATCTTGAATGAACTCGGCTGAACCGGTGGACAACGTGATCGGCATCCGAATCTCTCCAGGAATCTGCACATTATTAGGGAATCGCTGGACGAGAGTGAATCCATTGCCCGCAACCCCTGAGCTGGAATCGGCGTACCCGCCTGCTCCGTCGGCCGAGCTTTCAGTATCGCCGGTGGACCCTCCGCATGCGGCCAACGCCCCTGACGCTGCGAGACCAGCGAGAAAGCGCCGTCGGTTGAGGCCGACCATCAGTTGTGGACGAAGGTGGGGATCGGTCATTGGTGGTCTCGCTCTCGGCGGGTGAGGGGCTACGGCCGCGTCGGTCGTAGCGGCACATGTCGTTGCGTTGCCAACCGGAAACGTGCAAATTTCTCAACGTC
>PASB01000002.1 GCA_002711735.1 Ilumatobacter sp. | reverse complement strand
GTTCGAAAAACCGCCTCGTGCCGCGCCGCACTCGACCACCTGCAGAAACCCAGCGGCTTCAGTCTGCACAGCTACAAGGGAAACGAAAGCAGACGAGTTCGGCCGACCAGAAATCTTCGTCTGCGAGCCACGGGCCGGGCGGGGCCCGAGGCCTCGCGTGTCAATCAGCCGGATGTCGTCAATGTCATCGATCGCACCGTCGGCAAGGTAGCCCTGCAAATCGACTACCACGTGCGCCGATGCGTGGTTGTAGATGCAGGCCGTGCCGTCGGCGCTGAACGGCACGATCGCAGCGCCAGCACGGTTTTGATACTTCCCGTCGTTGTTGACGTTCGAGGTCTTACCAGCCTCGACGTCGCACCCAACGACCTGAAGGTACCCCGCACTAGCCGACCGGGTTGAAGTGAGGGAAATGACCCCTGAACGATTTGGTATTCCCCTGATCTCGGTGATCGATCCCGGTGGCAGGTTGGTCCACGAGGTGACCACGGCATCAGCGCGGTTCTTCACCTCGAATCCGTCGCGTAAATCCTCGAGATCTTCATCGAAAGTACCGCCGAGGACGTACGACCGGAACAGCGGCGCAACGACTCCTGCGTCCTTATGAAATGCCACAAGGGCCTGACCCGGCTGAAGGATGGTGCCGCCAGGCACCGTGTATTCGAGTTCCTCCACTTTGTACGAGCTGATATCGACCGGAACGTCCTCGAGGTTCTGCAAGTAAAAGTGTGGAGCGACTATTCCGTTCGCGTTGTACTCAACACCAATGATTGCCAAGCGCGGCAACGTCGGGCCGCTGCTTGCTGCAACGCGGCCCTGCCGGACCATCGTGCCGAGCACACGGGACACCTGCGGGGTAATGAACTTGTTGATGATGTCGTTGGCATCTGCTGCGGGCAGCTTCTGGACCCCATAGGTACCCCACACCGCACGATCACGCAGTGCCTCGTCCGCCGTCTCATCGCGGAGTTGGATTACGCGCTGCGTAAGACCACCGTCACGCAGAACCTCCTCGGTGATCACGCGCAGCCGTTGTCGCACGAGCCTCACGAGCTCGGGATCGAAGAAAAACGCGCCGAACAGCGGGCCGCCGGGATGTTCGAACGCGCCACCGATGCCCACCTCGTTACAGGTGGCTCCACAGCTGATCCGGGTGCGATGGCCGAACGTGAGGTCGAAGTCAGTCGGAATCGTGGTCCACTTGCCGAGTTGGTTGAGGACCAGGCGGTAGTTCTTGTGCCCGATGTCTTGATGTTGGAACGCCATGCTTGCAGCAAGGGTGTTTACGACCGACGGGACGTCCACGTTGTCGTAGATCCAGGCACGACGCTTGGCACCGGAAGTACTGTTCAGGACAGCGATCAGCTCACGGAGTTTTGCGTCGTTCTCAAACTCCTTGGTCTCTTTGTCGTACTTACGTCGAAATGCGGATTCTCCCAGCCGATTATCAGTTGGGCGGAGCAAACCGAAGACTTGCCCGCCACCGACTTCGTAGACGCTGCTTTCGTCAAGGTTCCAGCGCTTGCGCCACGTCCCGTCCTGTTGCTCCACATACGTGTACAAGCCGTAGAACTGGTTGTTGCGCTCCAGCTGCACCGGGAACGCCTGCGACACTGCTACACCAGCGGCTGCAAATGCTTCCGATGCAATCGTCTCGCGGAGAAAGGACTTATCGCTCCAGTTGGAATGCAATGCGAACTCATCAACCTTCTTCGGCAGCAAGCCTTCGATCTCAAGTTCACGGCCGGGAGCCAGAATGAACTTCCACTTCTTCTTCGGGTGGTAGCGCGATGCCTGGCCCTTCACGCGCACCTTCGTGTTGTCGAAGATCTCCCCGCCGTAGGCGAGCACTGCAGGGTAGCCGTCGTCCCCCCTCAGCGTCAGGTCCCGCACGGCTGCGTTGTAGGTCGCATCGGGCATGAACCACTCAAATCGGGGAAGGTCTGTGGTGACAGCACTCGCCACCGTGGTGCCGGTAAAAATCGCACCATCACCTTGGCGCGGCCACGACCCTGGCACATTCTGTGCTGAAACCGCGTTCAGGCGGTATCGGATCAAGCTGCCGGCTGCCTGACCTGGGATGTCGAATCTAATCGCGCCTGCGATGATCGGAACACGCACCGTGACTGGTGAGCCGAACCCAAACACGTATGAGATAGAGGCCTCTGTGGCATTTTTTACCTCTGCAGTGACCGTAACTGCTGCGCCGGGTGCCGGCAACGGGTTGTGTTTGACCTTGGACCACACCGGCATGGGCGTCGTGCGCACCACATTTGCTCTCCCGGGCGTCGGTGGGTCAGACCGCCAGTTTCCGGAGTTGTCGGCGTCAGCGTTGACGTCGAGGCGCTGCAATGAATGGCCCTCGCCATCGGCGAACGCTGGCCAGTCCTTCTTGTCGTCGTACTCGACAAAATCGATCTGGTTCCCACCAGCATCCAACAACGCCAGGTCTTCGCCACCATTCGACAGTGAACCGCTGTACTCGCCAGATCCGATGGCGATGAAGCCCCGCGCTGCGATCGACCGGCCTGCTGGAAAGCAGTACTTGATGCCATCGACACACCAGCCACTGAGGTCGACAGTCGAACCACTCTTGTTGTGGAGCTCGACGTACTCGCCGGTCGGATGGTCGTCAACCGGGTGATAGTGGATCTCGTTGAACACCACATCCCCGGAGCTCGCGACGACCGTCTCACCCTCGATCCCCCCGACAACCATGATCGGCACGGCAACTATGCCCGCGAAGCAGATTTTACCTAAGTGACGCACTCGCCTCAACTATAGATCAGACTCAGAAAAAGTCCTGGCGGCGACCGCGGAGATCATCAAGGCGCCGTCGGTCGCGTTTAGTCGGGCGACCTGCACCTCGATCACGCTCGAACACCGGTGACGCGCTTGAGCGTTCCGGCGGCGGTGGGCTGCAGTCGTCGAAACACTCAACAGCGACGGCGGCACCAACGCGTTTGCTGATCAGCTTCGTCACCACGACCACCCGATCAAGCTGGTGAACTCGCGTCTCGATGCGATCGCCCACGACAAGTTTCGCAGCCGGCTTGACTGTCTTGCCGTTTACCTTCACATGTCCCGACCGGCACAGCTCTGCGGCGTCGGCACGGGTCTTGGTGATACGAACTGACCATAGCCACTGGTCAACGCGGGGCGTCGCGTTGCCTTGCTGCTGCGGGCGGTCATCAACGGTCACACCTACAACGGTATCTAGCGTGAACCAAGCACGGAGCAACATCAGCACCCTGAGTTCCATCACCACCCTGATGCAGAAAGAATCGTCCGCCTAATTCGCCAAGCTACCTACTGGTCGGTAGGCTATGCTCTGTGAACGAGCAGGAAATCCTCCAGGCCATCACCCCCGACGTCGAGCGGCTGCTCGAACGGCACCTCGAGACTTCCAAAGAGTGGTTTCCGCACGAGTACGTGCCGTACAGCCGCGGACGTGACCACATGGAAGGTCACGTCTGGAGTCCTGAGGACGCAGATCTTGCCGGCGCGGACCTCACCCCCGAGGTTCGCAGCGCTCTGCTGGTCAACCTCCTCACTGAAGACAATCTGCCGTACTACTTCCGCTCCGTCGAGCGAATGTTCGGCAAGGACGGCGCCTGGGGCACCTGGGCCCGCCGTTGGACCGCCGAGGAAGGTCGCCACTCGATGGCGATCTACGGCTACTTGATGGTCACCCGGGCGATCGATCCCGTCGAGCTTGAACGATCGCGGATGGTGCAGGTCAGCAAAGGTGAAACACCCGACCCTGAGACTACGCACGAGGGGTTTATCTACCTTGCGCTCCAGGAACTGGCGACCCGCATCTCACACCGCAACACCGGAGCTCAGATCGGCGACGCTGTCGGCTACGAAGTGATGAAGCGAGTAGGCAGTGACGAAAATCTACACCAGCTTTTTTACCGCGATCTTGCTGCAGCAGCTATCGAGGCCGATCCGAACACGATGATGATCGCCATGGAAAAGCAGGTCCGCCACTTCTCCATGCCCGGCACCGGGATCCCTGATTTCGAGCGTCACGCGAGAGCAATTGCTAAGGCCGGCATCTACGACTTACAAATCCATCATGACCAGATCCTCGCTCCAGTCGTCTTGCGTCAATGGGACGCAGCCAACATCAGCGGCTTATCTGGCGAAGGCGCTGCGGCTCAGGAAAAGCTGATGAAGCGAATGGCCTCCAGCGCTCGCGTTGCCAAGCGCTATGCCGAGAAGCGTGCAGCAGAGATGCAACCCGCCTGAACGCTGCGCTCGACCAAGTTCGAGCGCCGAGCCGTCAGAGCGTTGACGCCGCTACTAGCAGCGCTGTTGCAGCTGCCGCGGCCAGCACTAACGTCGCTTCGACCGTGACAGTCCGCCGTGTTGTAGCGATCACAACCTGGTTAGCCGGTTCGGTTATCAGCTCCGGAAGGACACGGAAGTGGTTGTAGGCGCCGAGCAGTGCGGCTGCAGCGACCAAGACCAGTTTGAGAATCATTAGGCGGCCCCAGTCGGTCCCGGCGTATCCCAACACATTGCTGTCGATAAAGAGAGCCATCACGACGCCCGCTAGTCCGGTGAGGGCGAGCGCAGCCATCGCGAGCACCGAGAATCTCAACACCATCTCGAGAGCGAACGATCGAACGCCATCTTGGTGTCGGCGCCACAGCACCACCGCTAACGCGACAAGCCCGCCGGCCCACGCCGCCGCTCCGGCCACGTGTAGGACACTTGTCAGCGCGTGGAGCAGGCGCGGTCCTTGGCTTACGGTGTGACCGTCGAAGGCAAACGAGACAATGATCAATGCCGCACCAATCAGGCCGAAGCTATCGAGACCAGTTGGCCGCCAGCGCGCCCTGGCCGATTCCGGCCCACCAACAGCAACATCGACTTTCGGTTGGGCAACAACAGCCGAAGAGAGAGACTGAGCCCGGGGAGCCGCCGAAACGCCGGTGATCGATGCGAATCCGATTACGAGTAAGCCACCACCGAGCAGCCGAGCCAGCACGGCGCGTCCAGTGCTATCGCCGACCACCTCATTCAACCCGCCAAGCAGGGACGACAGACCAACAAGCTCGAGTGCCCCACCGAAGAGCACGGCGACGCCCAACCATCGAACAGCCCGAATGAGCGTACCGAGTTCCTCCCGACGGCCGGCGAACGCGAATCCAGCAAACACCAGCATGCCGATTGCGGTTACAGCTGCGGGATATATCAGCAGTCGTCCGATGCGGGTTACGCTTTCGGCATCATCAGCAGCAGCGCCCAGCACGGGCGCAGAACCATACAAGTCGATCTCCGTTACTGCACCCGCTGTCGGATCATCAGATGCGGCACTCAGCGCAGTGGCCACCGTTGATGGGGCTGCGTTGACTGCAGTGGTTTCCGGCATCGTCTCAGGTGGCGTGGCGCCCGCCTCCAGCACGGTCGTGGTTGACGCAACAGGAACTGCGATATTGAACGCGAACGCACCATCGACGAAGTGCGTGTCATCCGAGCGGACTCGCCAAGCAAGAACATACGAACCTGCAATCAGCGGGGGGTCAAACGTTGCAACGACATTGTTGCCAGTTTGTACAACGGAGACGGGCAGAATCGTAATGCCGGCATCGTCAGCCACCGCGACGCTGTCGGCTTGGGCCGTCGGTGTGCCCGTGAAAGAGAGTGAAACGTTCTTAAGCGGTCCAGATACTGTCTCACCGTCAGCTGGTGACGACGTGCCGAGTCCAGTGTGCGCGAAAGCCGTCGACGCCACCAAGGCGACAACAAGGACCATCAGAGCAAAAAGAACCATCTTTCGCTTCAAGTCCGAGTGCCGTGCATTCATCACCGGCAGTCTCTCACTTGCAAAGGCCAGGGGTGACGCGATGCTCAGCAACTTTCACGAGCTAGACAGCTGCGCAACAGTGTGGGTTCGTAGCACCGGGGAATAGTCGGCGCGGACGGTTGACAAAATCGGTCGATCCCAGACGATTGACGAAACCCATTGATGGCGAACGACGCACCAGAGGCCAAGCTGGAGGCAATGGCACGTCTCTTTCTCGCTGTGTGGCCCCCAAATCATGTCAGGGACATGCTGGGTGAACTCCCCTACGAGGTTCAACGCGGCGTGCGGTTTGTCTCTCGGGAAAGTTTGCACGCAACTCTTCGATTCCTCGGCGACGCCAACCCTAACGAAGTTGGGGAAGCGCTGCGGTACGCCCCGTTGCCCGCCACCACGGCGACCGTTGGCCCTGCTATCGACATGCTCGGCACCCACTCGGTGATTGCGCCGGTCGATGGTCTTGACAAGCTGGCTGCCGCAGTCGTCGACGCCACCAACGGCCTGGGCACGCTCACACCGCGGCCCACTTTCAACGGCCACATCACGGTTGCCCGAGTACGGCGGGGCGCAACCGTCCGCAAAATGGTGGGCATGGGGTGCGCATCGTCATTCGAGGTCGGCGAGGTGGCGTTGGTCGAGAGCCGACTGCACCCCACCGGGTCGACCTACGCCACGCTCAACCGCTGGCCCGTGCTGTGCTCACCGAAGTAGTCGTCACGTCAGACTCTGTGCGCAGATCGAGCGTGTAGGCGCAGTGAATCTTCCGGATGGTCGATACCGTGCATAATGCTGGGGAGATGAGCGACGCCCCTGACGCCAGCATCGACACTTTCCCAAGCCAAGTCACCTCACCTCGCCTGACCCTGCGCCGGTGGCACCATGACGAAGCAACGCTTCTTTCTGCTGGCGTTGCGGCAAGCATCGATCACCTTCGACCCTGGATGCCGTGGGCCAGATTCGAGCCTCTTACGTTCGCCGAACGAGTGCAACTTATTGAGGGCTGGACGCGTGAATGGGAGGAGGGCGGTGATGCTGTGTTCGGCGCGTTTCTCGATGGCGAAATGATTGGTAGCGCAGGACTGCACCGGCGCAGCGGGGATAGAACCCTCGACATTGGGTACTGGATTCACGTCGACCATGTCCGGCACGGCTATGCCACGGAGTTGGCAGCAGCGCTGACCACTGCAGCGTTCGGGATCGACGGCGTCGAGGCCGTCCACATCCAAACCGATGAGGCGAACAAAGCAAGCGCATCTGTTCCGGCCAAGCTTGGCTTTCGTCGATTTTCAACCACCGAGCGCGTGCCGGAAGCTCCGGCCGAGTCCGGTCGCCTCATCGACTGGACGATGACACCTGGCGTGTGGGCGACACGCGCTGCGCCCCTGATCGACTGACGTTTACGACAACCAGGAACCGCTGCGCTGACGCAGTCAGGACCAAGTGACTCCGAAGGTGTTCCTATAGGCCAGTTGGCCAGGGGCTTGCCGCGTGATTGGTCCGTGGCCCTTGCCCACCGGGTATCCAATCGGCACTAAAGCTGCAGTCGCCCAATCGGCCGGGATACCGAGGAGCGTCTTCACTTCGTCTTCGCGGAGACAATGCAACGTCGTCAACGTACACCCGAGTCCTTCCGCGACACAGGCCAACATGGCGTTCTGAACCGCCGGGTAAATCGATCCTCCACCAACGACGCTGACGCGGTCAAGCTTGGCGTCGGTGATCGCCATCATCTTTGGATTAGCGCAGAACACAAGGATTGCAGGCGCCTCGTGCAAGTGCTCTGCCAGATAGTCGCCTGCTGCGGCGACACGCTCCCACGGTGCGAGCTGCTCGGGTGGCAGCCCTTCCATCAGTTTCATAAAACTGCCGACGTACTTCGCCCACTCGGGCGCGTAGATGTCTCTTAGTCCCTGTTTCACATCCGGGTCAGTCGCCACGATGACCCGCCATGGCTGAGTGTTGCCGCCGGTCGGCGCCCAACAAGCAGCCTGCAGCACGCGCTCGAGCACATCATCTGGAATCGGTTCGGGCCGTAACTTACGCACTGCACGCAGCGTGCTCATTGCGTCGTAGAGGCCGGGCTGTTCAGGTGTGTCGCTCACACGGCCAGCGTGCCACAGTCAACTTGCGTGATCGTCAGTCGCAGGGAGTCGGACCGGTGGACACCGGTCATCTGACCACTGCTTGAGGTAGCGACCCAAATAACGACCGGGAGATGTGCGGTCACCGTTGCCGGCAACACTCCGGCCACTTTATTCCCCGGGGATTCACGCACCAAGGACAATCGCGCCGACCTCAGCAAGAGTGGTCGCGACGTAGTCAATGTTCGGCACGACCGGTGACTCCAGACCTTCCGGGTTGAACCAGCAGGTCGCACAACCAGCTGCTGCTCCACCAGCAATGTCCGAACTCAGACTGTCACCAACTACGAGGACCGAAGCAGGGTCAGGATTGCCGTGCGCTCTGAGCGCAACGTCGAAGAAAGCTCGACTCGGCTTGGCGTGGCCGATCTCGCTTGACACGGTAACCGAGGTGAAATATTCCTCGAGCCCGAACCGGGCAAGACGAGGTCGTTGTACTTCGCCGTAACCATTGGTGATCAAGCCCATGGTGACTGCTCCTTCGAGCTGATCGAGAAGCTCTGTTGCACCCGGCCAGAGCACCCCCGAACAGCCAAGCCAAGCGAGGTACTGAGGCGCCAACGTAGCTGGGTCAAGTTCGAGATCAGTGTGCTCAATCAGCAGACGGAACCGTTCGTCATTCAACGTGTCGAGCGTCAACTCGCCCGCTTCCAGCTGTTCCCAAAGCGGTGCCGCGAGGCGCTTAAAGGTTGGGAGGTAGTCCGAACCGTCGGAGACACCATGATCTGCGAGGAGTGCAGGGAGCGCTGCTCGCTGCGCCGATGCGAAGTCTGAGAGCGTGTTATCGAGGTCAAACAAGACCAACTCGAATGGGGAACGGGTCTTAGTCGAAGCATCAGGGGACACGTTTGTAAGCTATCGACGTAGCCGGGTACTGGCAGTTGTAGGCGTGGCCGTAGGCACGAGCGCAGCTCAAGCGCCGAGCACGTCCCGAAACGACTGCAGCAACACGCCTGACAGAAATTCAATACTGGGCGACAGCACCAACCTGAAATCCTCAGGACCTCTGGGAGGTGGCGGCGCGCCCCGAGTTGGACACGATCGAGATACTGCGCCTGAGCCTGGGGTTTCCACAGCTGGGAAGGGTGGCTTGATCCTGAGGCCTCAGGTGGCTAATTCAGCGGGCGATGACGTTCACCGTTTCGGCGGCGTCTATCAGCCAGCTGGGAAACACGCCCACAAACAAGGTGAATACAACCGATGCTGCGATCGCAAGCCCCGATGAGAGATTGATCAAAATTCCAGTGCCCGCGATATCTGCTTCGATTGCTCCTTCTTCGGGAGGCGCAAGCCACATGTTGACCATGATTCGGAGATACATGAACGCCGCCACAACAGCGGCCACCATGGCGATGACTGCTAAGGCGTAGCTCTCGACTTCGACGGCAGCCTGGATCACGCCAAATTTTGCGATGAAGCCAGAGGTGACTGGTACGCCAGCTCCGGCAAGCAGCAACACAGTGAAGCCCAGCGCCAGTGCTGGTCGACGCTTTGCCAACCCCTTGAACGAATCAAGTGATGAGTCGCCATCGCGGTTGCCTGCGGCCCGGCTCACGATCGTGACGACACCGATCATCCCGATGACCAGCACCGAGTACAGCATTAGGTACAACGCAACTGACGACATTCCGTCGCCAGGGTCCAACTCGCCAGCAGTGTGGCCTGCTGCTTCGACACCCACGAGGAGAAAACCAGCGTGGGTGACTGACGAGTACGCAAGCATCCGCTTGACGTCGGTTTGCACCACTGCGAGGAATGAACCAACCAGCAGCGACAAGACGGCAAGCACCCAGATAACCGGGCGCCAGTCGTCACGAAAGAACGGTAACGCAGTGACCAGTACGCGGAGCATTGCGGCGAATGCCGCTGCCTTACCGACCGATGCCATGAATGCAGTGACGGGCGACGGCGCACCTTGGTACACGTCGGGTGTCCATACATGGAACGGCGCTGCTGCAACTTTGAAACCAAGACCAACGATGAGCAGTGCTAGCCCAGCAAGGGCCAACGCGTTTGGATTATTGAGGTCAACCTCCGATTGGAAGGTCGTGACCATCTCTGTGATGTTGGTCGTCCCGGCCGCTCCGTAGAGCAGCGCTATGCCGTAGAGGAAGAATGCTGATGCGAAACCTCCGAGCACAAAGTACTTAATGCCTGATTCTGCCGATGCCAGCGAGCGACGGTTCGACGCTGCGAGAACGTAGAGCGCCAGCGACAGTGTTTCGAGACCGAGGAACAGCACGATCAAGTCATTGGCCGACGCCATGACGATACCACCGATTGCGGCCACCAAATAGAGGGCATAGATCTCAGGACCCTCGTTAGGCGTGCCCCGCAGGAACGAATCCGTGAGCATCGACACAAGTAGCACGCCAATGCAGATCGTGATTGTGAGGAACATCGCAAGCGTGTCGAACGCGATCGCACCACCCACGAGTGTGGTCGGGCCGTTGTCGGTGATGTCATCCCACTGGACCATTGCCAGTGCGCCTGCGGTACCAGCCGTGACCGAGGCAACCAACGCGTACAGCCCCTTCGGCCACGTCGATGTCAGCGAGCCAACGAGCATCATGCCCAGTGCGCCGGCTAGCAGCGTCAACATTGGCGACAATGCAAACCAGTTGACTTCGGGGCCGACGAAAGTCTGCGCCAACAGCGCCTGGGCCGGGGCCTCATGCGTCGAGATCTGGGATACGAGATCAGCGATCATTCTCCGGTCTCCTCTCCCTCGTCGTCGTCGTCATGGTGCGCGCCGTTCTTGTCTGCGGCGCAGTTCGTGTCTGCAGGGTCGTGTTCGGCTGGCTCATCACTGTGGCTTTCGGCTGCCTCGCCCTCGTGATCTGCCTCGAAGTTGCCACATTGGGAGCCGTAATCAGGATGTTCGAAGTCGCTGTTCTCCACCACGTGTTCGACCAGTGCGTCGACGCTCGGTTCAATGCGATCGAGCAGCGGCTTCGGGTACACACCGGTGAACACGATGGCTGCTATGAACGGCAGCAGCACCAAGCCTTCCTTGACACGCAGTTCGGGGAACTTTGCGTTGTCCTCGTCAGGCTCGCCGTGGAAGACCCGCTGGTACGCCCAAAGCAGGTAGAGCGCAGCCAGGATCACGCCGGCGGTGGCCACGACAGTCCACCAACGTGCGGTCTGGAATGAGCCAAGCAAGATCAGGTACTCCCCGATGAAACCATTCAGTCCAGGCACACCAATCGACGACAGCATCACGATCATGAAGCCAGCGGCAAAGATCGGTGCCACCTTCTGGATGCCGCCGAGTTCGGAAATTTGGCGGGTCTTGCGACGCTCGTAAATCATGCCGACAAGGAGGAACAGGGCGCCCGTGGAAACGCCATGGTTAACCATTTGGAGGACAGAACCGGAGATCGCCTGGGAAGTGAAGGCAAACGTACCCAGGATGATGAACCCGAGGTGGGCGACCGACGAATAGGCAACGAGTCGCTTGAGATCCTTCTGCATCGTCGCCGCAATTGCGCCGTAGATGATGCCGATCACCGCAAGGGTCAGCCAGAGAGAACGGCTCCACACCGCAGCCTCGGGGAACAAATACAGGCCGAAGCGGAGAAACCCGTACGTACCGAGCTTCAACATGACGCCAGCGAGGACAACCGAACCAGCGGTCGGCGCCTGCGTATGGGCGTCTGGGAGCCAAGTGTGTAGCGGGAAGATCGGCACCTTGACAGCAAAGGCAATGGCAAAGGCGAAGAACAACCAACGGCCAGTGCTCGCTGCAAAGTTAGCGCCTTCGGCGATCTCGACGAGGTCGAAGGTAAGCCGACCTAAGTCCTCTCGGGCGAGCATTGCAGTGGCGATAAGCCCGACAAGCATAAACGCCGAACCAAACATGGTGTATAAGAAGAACTTCGTCGCAGCGTAAACACGGTTCTCGTAGCCCCAGCCGCCTATAAGGAAGTACATCGGCACGAGCACGATCTCAAAGAAGATGAAAAATAAGAAGAGATCAAGTGAGAGGAACGAACCCATCACACCGGCTTCGAGCATCAACAGCCATGCAAGGTACGGCTTCTCGTCGTGATGCGGGTCAATGCCGACGATCGCAAGCGGGAAGAGCACTCCGGTCAGCACGACGAGGAACAGCGAAATGCCGTCAACACCGACGTGGTACGAAATCCCCCACTGTTCAATCCACGTGTGCTGGGAGCTGAACTGGAATCCGGCCTCGCCCATCTCGAACGACGAGAGAAGCCAGATGCTCATGGCGCCCACACCAACCGAGGTCATCAGCGCTATGAGCTTGGCGATTTCAGGTCGACGCTTCGAACTGATCGCCACGGCAACTGCGCCAACGATCGGCACGAGGACCAACATCGTGAGAATCGGGAAAGCGATCGCACCACCGTGGGAGTCCTCGGCGGCAACCAGCCCGGCCATCATCATTTCGGTCAACGGGGCCATCACAGAATCCCCCGAATCACAACAAACCACCCGAGGAGCAAGACCACACCGAGGCCGATCACTCCGGCGTACTGACGCAAGTATCCAGTTTGACCCTTTCGGACCTGATTTGACGTCTCACGCACCAGGGCAGCCACGCTATTCACGGTGCCGTCGACGACCTTCCCGTCGAAATCTGCAACACCTTGGAAGCCCTTTCGGCCGGGGTTGCCCATGAACCACGAAATGGCTCGGTCGTAATGCCAGCCGCTCGCGAACAGCTCGGGCTCAACTGGTTTAATGCGCTTCTTCTCATACACGAGATATGCGCCGAAAATGCCAATGACAGCACACGCAACTGCGATGCCAATCAGGAGGACCTTGTTGTCGTAGGCCCAGGTGTCTTTGATGACCGCTTCGCCGATACCACGCTGCTCAGGACCCTCGCCGAACTCGACTAGCGGGTGTAGCCAATCAAGCAGTTTGTGTTGCATGCTCTTCGGAATGAAGCCAAGCGAGGGCAGCTGAATGATGCCGCCGACCATCGACAACCCAGCGAGGACAACCAGCGGAAGCAGCATTGTGGGCGGTGACTCATGCGGTTTGAACTCGCCGTGGGCGCCATGCGTCACCGGCTCGGGCACTGCACTGGCCTCAGCGTCATCCACCTCGAGGTGAGCTGCTTCTTCGGCATTCGCGTGAGAGCCCCACTTCTGCTCGCCGAAGAAAGTCATGATGACCTGCCGGGTCATGTAGAACGCAGTGAGGATTGCGGTAACGATGCCGACGACGTACAGCGCCGGGCTCTCGGCCAGAGCGAACAACAGAATCTCGTCTTTCGACCAAAAGCCAGCGAACGGCGGCACACCGGCTATAGCAAGCCAGCCAATGATGAATGTGCTCGCCGTGATCGGCATGAACTTAAGTAGCTTGCCCATCTTGCGCATGTCTTGTTCGTCGTTCATCCCGTGGATGACCGAACCGGACCCTAAGAAGAGCAGCGCCTTGAAGAAAGCGTGAGTGACCATGTGGAAAATAGCGGCGACGTATGCGCCGGTGCCGACAGCTAAAAACATGTAACCGAGCTGTGAGACCGTTGAGTAGGCCAACACCTTCTTGATGTCGTTTTGCGTCAACGCAATGGTCGCAGCAAACAGCGCTGTGATCGCGCCGGTCCAGGCAATGAGCATCGGCACCCAGTCGGCGGCAGCACCGAGGACCGGGTTGATTCGAACCATGAGGAATACGCCGGCCGTGACCATCGTTGCCGCATGAATGAGCGCCGACACCGGTGTCGGGCCGGCCATAGCATCAGGTAGCCAGATGTAGAGCGGCAGTTGAGCAGACTTGCCAACGGCGCCGACAAACAGTAGTGCAGCAATGCCTGTGGCGGTTGCCTGAGTCATCGTGCCCGCAAGTGCACTGTCGTTAATCACTGCGTAGTCGACTGAGCCAACCGCACCGAACGCCAGAAACATCGCCAGCATCACGCCAAAGTCACCAACGCGATTGGTGACGAAGGCCTTTTTACCGGCTGTGGCGTTTGCATTCTTGGTGTGCCAGAACGAGATCAAGAAGTACGAGCACGTGCCCACACCTTCCCAGCCGAGAAACGTCACCAGCAGGTTCGAACCCAAGACCAGCAGCGTCATCGAGAGGACGAAGAGGTTGAGGTAGAGGAAGAACTTTGAGAACTTTGGGTCACCGTGCATGTAGCCGACCGAATACAGGTGGATCAACGCGCCGATGCCGGTGACGAACAAAAGCATCGTCGAACTCAGCGGATCAACCAGGAACGCCATGTCGATCTGCAAGTCACCAACCGGCACCCACGAAAAGATGTTGACAACTTCAGACCGGGACTCGGAATCGCGGGATAGCAGTTCTAAGTACACGGCCACAGCCGTCACGAAGGACAGCAAGACCATGGCGGTCGCGAGGTAGCCGGCCTTGGGTTCGCCCAACTTTCGGCCGACGACGAGGATCGTCAGAAAGCCGACCAGCGGGAAGAAGGGAACCAACCAAACGAGATCGATCATGATTAGCCCTTCAGTTCCGCAAGGTCGTCAGCGGTGGCGCCCGGTTTACGGCGCAGAATCGACACAATGATGCCGAGGCCAACCACCACTTCGGCAGCAGCCACGACCATCACGAAAAAGACTGCGGTCTGGCCGTTGATGTCGCCCAACTTGGTGGCGAGCGCCACGAAAGTAAGGTTGGCTGCATTGAGCATCAGCTCGATGCACATGAACATGATCAGTGGATTACGACGGATCAGCAACCCGGACGCCCCGATGCTGAACAGCAGGGCGGCGAGGATCAGGTACCAGGACGGTTCGATCGCACCGATCATTTGGCCGCTCCCGGCGAGGTCGGTAGCGACGCATCAGTGTCTTCAGCATCGGCCTTGGGCCACTTGCGGGTGAGGACGACCGTTCCGGCTACCGCTACCACGAGTAGAACGGAGGTGAGCTGGAAGGCAAACACGTGGTCGCCGTACAAGTTTTCGGCGAGCTGTTTGATGTTGCTGTCGTGGTCTCCGGTCTCGGTTGCAACGTCGATGCCATCACCGACCGCTCCAGGCAGCACCGTGCTGCTGTCAGCTTTAATGACCGCTGCGGTAATCAACGACCCGAGCCCAAGGCCCATGATCGCAGCAAGTGGACGCTGGACCTTGATTGGCTCGATCGACAGGTCCATCGCGTTGTCGACACCGAGCAACATAATGACAAACAAAAACAGCACCACGATGGCTCCGGCGTAGACAATGACCTGTACCGCAGCGAGGAAGTGAGCTTCCTGCGCTACGAACTGCACGGCGATGCCGAACAGTGTCATGACCAAGCCAAGTGCGGCGTGGACCGGGTTCTTCAGCGTGATGACGCCAATGGCGCCGCCTAGCACCATTGCAGCCGCTGCGAAAAAGACAAGATATTCGAGGAACGTAGTATCCATCAGCAGTAGCGCTTCACCGTTTGACGACCTTTACGGGACGATCGCCATGATCCCGATCGGGATCATGGGCGTCTCGCTCGGCCTGCTTGGGTTCTGGAGCACGCAAACCGTAACCGAGTTCGTTGCTCCAACCCACCTCCCCTTCGAAGGTTGCGTCGCCCGACGGAGACGTGGCGCGCATCCAACCCGACGTTTGGTCGTCTTCGCCGTCGCGCCAATCCTCCCATGGAAGCCGTTTAGCTTTTCCTACTTCGTCAACTACGAGCTCGGCTTTTGTGTAAATCGCGTCTTGGCGGTCCGTGAACGAGAACTCGAACATTTTCGACTCGGTGATGGCCTCGGTCGGGCACGCCTCAACACACAGGTCGCGGTGAATACAGCGCAAATAGTTAATCTCGTAGATCCAACCGAAGCGCTCTCCCGGCGATGTGGGGTTCTCGGGGTCGTTGTCAGCGCCGCGTACGTGAATGCACTTGGCCGGGCAAACGCCAGCGCACAGCTCACAGCCGATGCACTTTTCCATGCCGTCTTCGTAGCGGTTAAGGACGTGACGCCCATGCAACCGCTCAGGCTTAGGAATTTTTTCGTCGCCTTGTGAGTCGGGCGCCATGTCGTCCCTCTTCTTGGCGCGCCGACCGCCGGAGTACTGCGTGGTCACCTGCTTGCCACCAAAGAGGCGATGCTGGCGGAGTGGAATGAGGAAACCTTCGAAGTAACCCATCAGTTGGCGGCTCCCTTGCTTGAAGCGGACGGTGACGGCACTGGGCTCAGTGAGCTTGACGCCTCACGATTTTTGCGACTCACATTGAGTGCCGCTGCGAACAAACCGACCGCAATGACCCCGATGAGGCTGGCGATGCCGACCACCCGAAGGCTGGCCACGTTGTCGCCGTTGGCAAATTGACGGAGTGCAGCGAGCACTAGGAACCAACCGAGAGACACCGGAATGAGGATCTTCCAGCCGAAGTCCATCAGTTGGTCGTAGCGAAGTCGGGGCAGGGTGGCTCTGAACCAGACGAACATGTAAAGGAAGAGCAGCAGCTTGGCAACAAACCAGATCGAACCTTCGACGTAGCCCGGGATCACCGGAATGTCGAAGAGCCCCTGGGGGCCACCAAGAAAAAGCGTCACCATGACACCGGACATGGTGATGACGTTCATGAATTCAGCGAGAAAGAAGAGCGCAAAGCGAATCGAGGAGTACTCGGTGTTGAATCCGCCGACAAGCTCCTGTTCTGCTTCGACAAGATCGAACGGTGGCCGGTTCAGTTCCGCTGTAGTAGCTACGACGAACACAAAGAACGGGAGCAGGCCAGTAGTGATGATATTCCAGTCGACAAAACGATCCTGGGTTTGCACAATGCCGTTCGTACTCAATGTGCGGGACGACAGCAATACCGCCGCCAGGCTGAGACCGAGAGCTGCTTCGTACGAAATCATCTGGGCAGTGGCCCGAACCGCTCCGAGGAGCGGGTACTTTGACCCCGACGCCCAACCAGCGAGCATGATGCCGTAGACCGCAATCCCGCTTAAAGCTAGGACGAGAAGAATGCCGACCGGAGGGTCAGCGAGCTGGACGCGGGTGACTTGCCCGAAGATTGTGATGGATCCGTCTTTGCCGTCGGAAAAATCCCCACCGAGCGGGATCACTGCCCAGACGAGAAAGGCCGGGACAAACGCCAAGAAAGGAGCGAGGCGAAACACAATNCGNTCAGCCCGATTNGGCAGCAGGTCTTCTTTGAAGAAAAGTTTTATACCGTCGGCGAGGGTCTGCAACAGCCCGAAGGGACCAGCTTTGTTCGGTCCGACTCGGTTCTGCATGCCCGACACGACTTTGCGTTCGAACCACACCATCAGCATCGTGCCAACGAGGCCGAGTACGAAGACGATGAGGACCTTGGCCAAAATAATGAGGATTGGCGTCCACGTCAGTTTGCCCTCGGTAATCGGGTCAATCGCGACGAGGCCGTTCAGCACTGCGTCCATCGGCAGTGCATCAGGGAGTTGAGAGGACAGCATCAGATTCGTTCGATTCGGACGTCGGTGGTNGCCGCAGCAGCATCAATGATGTCTTCGATACTGCCAGTTCCAGACTGATTGAACGGTGACCACACGACNCCGCGCGGGACGTTGTAGTTGGCAACGACCGGCAGCACTGCTGCTGCCTTGGCGCTGATGAGCTTCACGTCGGTACCGGCCTCGACGCCGATGCCGTCGAGGTCAAGCGGATGCAAATGTGCACCGGTGCCTGGTGCCAGCTTTGCAATCGACGGCGACATTGCCGTACTGACCGCCCGGTCGTACAGCTTCCGGCTGACGACCAGCCGGTAGTCGTAGCTGTTGCGACCAGCAACTTCGACGCTGACATCAGGGAGTGCAGCCGCTGGCTGGATCGACATCACACCATCGATCGATGCGGCAAGGGCTGTTCGAGTGACCGCAGGNAACAACGGTGCTGTTGATGCGATCGCATCCGTGACATCGTCGACCGTTGCGACGTTGCTGAGCGGATGGTCTGCTCCAAATGACCGGTCCCCGATCGACATGGCTAGTTCGACGGCGATCATCCAGTCGGGACGTGCCGTTCCTCTGGCNGTGACTTGCTGGGCCAGCGTCGTTACCCGGCCTTCAAGGTTTGTCGTCGTACCCGACTTCTCACCGTAGGCCGCTGCTGCCAGGANGACGTCAGCNAGTTGGGTGGACTCTGATGGGTGCGTGTCGACCGAGATGATCCGACGTGCCCCAGCGAGCGCACGACGCGCGAGTCCAGTGTCGGGACAGTCATTGAGTGGGTCACTGCCCACCAGGACCAACAGTNCGATCTTGCCGTCAGCTGCNGCGTTGAGGGCTGCGATGGCATCNCCATCGGAGCTTGTCGGTGCCATGCCAAGCGACAGTGCGCCAACAACGTTGCCTCGCCGCAGGGCGGGTAGCACCTTGGCGGCAGGGACAGCGTTGAGCACATTCTGGAGCGCTGCGATCGTCGCATTGCTGGACTCGGCGAGATTCGCACGACCCACGACGACGACCACCGGACCGCTGGCGAGTTGCGCCGCGATGTCGGCATCGCCAATCGCCGTCCGAACGGCTTCTTGCTGGGCACCTGGCTCGTGGCGAATGCTCTTCCAGGCGTACTGCGACATTCCGGTGTCGACGGCGGAGAATTCGACAATCTTGCTCCGACCCTTTTCTGCTGCGTCGCGCAAGCGGAGATATAGAACCGGCAGCTCTTCTTTCAAATCAGGGCCGAGCAGCACGAGNGTCGAAGCGTTGGCCGCCTCGTCGATTGTTGCTCGCTTCTGACCGAGGACCTCGATCGGNAGTCCGTCACCTAGTTGTGCATCACGGTATGGAGTGTCNATCGCATCAGCGAGTTGGCCCCATGCGAAGGCGTCCTCATTCGAGCCTCGTGCGCCACCGAGAATCGCAATGCTCTGTGGCCCGCCGGTGCTGAGGGCTTCGTTAATGAGCGCGGCCGCAGATGTCATCGCGCTGTTCCACTGCGTCTCGANAAGTCCTGCGTCGGTGCGGATCATTGGATTGTTGATCCGGTGATCAGAGCTGGTTGCTTCGAAATTGAAGCGACCGCGGTCGCATAGCCAGCCGTGATTGACCGGGTCGGAATCGACGCCTTGATAGCGGAGCAACTCGTCACGACTCGACTGGACCACCGTACGACAGCCGACTGAACACGTTGTGCAGGTGGACTCCTGCTGTTCGAGGTCCCATGGCCGCGCCTTGAAGCGGTAGGGCTCGGCGGTGAGGGCGCCTACCGGGCAGATTTGCACGGTATTGCCCGAGAAATAGGACGCAAACGGCTCGTCTGTAAACGTCATAACCTGGGTGTTGTTACCGCGTTGGGTAAAGTGAATGAGCTTGTCACCCGCGACTTCATCAGCAAATCGGGTGCAGCGATCGCAGAGAATGCAGCGCTCGCGGTCAAGCAGCACCAGGTCACTGATCGGGATCGGCTTTTCGTAGTGACGCTTCTCTTCGACAAACCGACTTTCGCCGGGGCCGTGCGAGAACGCTTGATCTTGCAATGGGCACTCGCCGCCCTTGTCGCAGACTGGGCAGTCGAGCGGATGGTTGGCAAGCAGCAACTCGACCATGCCCTCTTGGGCCCGCTTTGCTGTTGGCGATTCGGTCTCGATCTTCATGTCGGGCGACACGGTGATCATGCACGATGGCTGCAGCTGCATGCCGCGTCCGGTGTCGACCTCGACAAGACACTGCCGACACATGCCAACCGAACTCATCCGGGGGTGGTAGCAGAAATGCGGGACCGTNGCCCCGTTGCTCTCTGCGACCGCAATGACCAAGTCACCCTTCTGAGCAATGATCTCGTGACCGTTCAGAGTGACGGCGACGGCGTTGGGATCCAGCTCGGGCTCGGGCACCACTTCGATTGATTCATCATCCGTCGCCTCGGCAGGNACATCGGTCATGCGTCAGCTCCTGAGAGTGCGGTGACGGGAATCGAGACTCGCTTTGGCACCTTGGTCACGATGGCTTCGAACTCTTCAGGGAACAGCGTCAGTGCTGAGTGCAACGGCGCCCAAGCGGACGGTCCGACGAAACAGATCGTGGTCATCTTGTACGGGAATGGGACCGCTTCAAGGCCAAGGCGTTTGCTCGATGCATGNGGCATGTCACCTGGGCAAATCGTCTGGCCAACTTCGCGCATCTGGTCGAGGTCAGCGTCAGTACCGTGGCCAGCGACGACGCGTTCAAGCATGCGCATCAGCCACGTGCCACCCTCGCGACACGGCGTGCACTTGCCACACGATTCGTGGGCGTAGAACTTGGTCAATGTGTAGGCGGCGTGGGGGATGTCGGTCGTTGAGTCCATCACCATGATGGCCCCTGACCCAAGCATCGAACCCGCTGCACCGGCTTCCTTACCTTCGAACGGAATGTCGAGTTGATCTTCGACGAACCAGGGCGCTGAGCCGCCGCCGGGCACGAATGCCTTTAGGNCGTTGTCGTCACGAATCCCCTGACCGAACTCGTCACCATAAATAATGTCACGGAACGTCGTTGAGCCATTGATGATCTCATAAACGCCCGGCCGCTTCACATGGCCTGAGACGGCAATCATTCGAGTACCAGGTGAGGTCGGTGTGCCGATAGCTGTATACGAAGCCGAACCGTTGAGTGCAACGAATGGCAGGTTCGCAAGTGTTTCGACGTTGTTGACGATCGTCGGCTTGCCGTACAAACCGACAGCAGCCGGGAAGAACGGCGGCTTGAGCCGTGGCATACCCCGCTCGCCTTCGAGCGACTCAATCAATGCAGTCTCTTCACCGACGACATATGCGCCTGCTCCCCAGTGCAAGATGATGTCAACGCTGAAGTCGGTGCCAAGAATATTTTTGCCGATGTAACCCGCGGCATATGCGTCGTTCAGCGCAACAGCGATCCGCTCCTGCGCCAACGCCATTTCACCGCGTACGTATAAGAAACACTGCGACAGACCAGCGGCGTAGCAAGCGATGAGACAACCTTCAATCAACTGATGCGGATCGCGCTCCATGAGGAGACGGTCCTTGTAGGTGCCAGGTTCAGACTCGTCGCCGTTGACCACGAGGTAGCGCGGCCACACGCCCTGCGGNGTGAAGCCCCATTTNACGCCAGCCGGNAACCCNGCACCGCCGCGGCCGAGCACNGTCGAGTTGCGGACTTCGTCGTGCATCTCTTGCGGGCTCATCTCTAGACACTTTTTCAGACCGTTGTAGCCGTTAGTCGCAAGAAAGCGCTCGAGAGTGTGGCTGTCTTCGTATTCGAATCGCGACGTGACCACCTTGGGTCGGTCACCGATGTAGAACCCTGGGATGTAGTCGTGAGTGACAGCACTTGAAGAATCGATGGTGCTCATTATCAGTTCCTCTCTTCCGGAGCAGGGACCGGAATCCAGGCGGGACCACCTGTGACGTCGTCCGGAGCAACGGCGCCAACACCTTTGTCGACGGGGATGTGCTGGCGCTGCGTGCCGAGCGTGCCGTGTGGTGGCACCTCGCCTTCGAGCTTGCCTGAGCGTAGGTCGTCGATCATTTCGTCAAAGTCGGCGTGCGTGACTCGATATTTGTGGCGATAGTTGACCTGCAGGCACGGCGCCTCGGTGCATGCGGCTTGACATTCAGCTGGTTCGAGCGTGATGAGGCCGTCGGCAGTGGTGCCACCTGCCTTTACACCAAGCTTTTGTTCAGCATGGTGAAGCAATTCTCCAGCGCCGAGGAGTGCACACGACAGTGTCGTGCAAACGTTGACGACGTATTTACCGACGGGTTCGAACTTAAACATCTCGTAGAACGACGCTGTGCCGAGCACTTCGGCCGGCGTGACGTTGATGAGTTCAGCAATATGCCGCATTGCGTCTTTCGTGACGTAGCCGTTCTGTTCTTGGCTGAGGTGCACGAGCGGAATCAATGCCGACTTTTGTTTCGGGTAGTGGCTGATGATCTCCTTGGCCAGCACCACGTTGTGATCGGACAGACGGCTCATCAGCTGTCTCCTGCTTGGTCGTCGGTGAACATGAACGTGTCGAGGAACGCCTGGAATTGCTCGGTCTGCCCCGAGAACCCAAGGGCGAACGATTGGTACAGGCGGAGTCCATCGACGAAAACGAGAGCGTTGCCGTCACCGGAGTTTGCGCCGTCAACGACGTCGAAGGCGAAGGCGACGCCCGGGACTCCATCGCTCTCGACAAATTGTGAGTCAACAAGAGTCCCTCCGATGTTGGCGATAGCACCGTCGCGTGCTGCAAGAAGAACAACTTCGGGATCACTGCCAATTGAGCCTTCGGGATAGTCGAACACCGACGTGATGTATGCCGCGTTAGCCCCATCTTCATAAATGAACCCTTTAGCAGTGACCTGGCCTGTTGGGAGCGGAACGACGAGCGGTGTCGGTGATGGCTCGCCAGGGAATGTGATGACGTAATCCTCAGTCGGCGCGGAGAACACGAATCCGTCGGTACTGGCACCATTGGTAGCGGCTGGTTCGGTCTTGATCGAGCCTGGTACAGCGGTCTCCGTCGCATCAGAGTTGGCTGATTCGGTGTCAGCGCTGACAGCAACGACGTCATCGCCAGTCGAACATGCTGCGCCGCTCACGGCAAGCGCTACGAGCACGGCGGTGCCCAGAGCAACGGAACGGGATCTCATCGGTCAACGCCACCTAGCACCGGATCAACCGAGGAGATGATAGCCACTGCGTCGGCGACTAGTCCGCCGCGCATCATGTGCGGTAGGCACTGGATATTGACAAACGACGAATCGCGCATGTGGATGCGATACGGGTTAGGTCCACCATCAGACGCGATGTAGCAGCCAAGTTCACCGCGGGGGCTCTCAAGAGCGGCGTACACTTCGCCCTCGGGCACTTTGAAGCCCTCGGTGAAGATCTTGAAGTGGTGAATGAGCGCTTCCATCGACTCATCGATCCGGGCGCGCGGCGGCGGGGTGACCTTCTTATTTTGAATTCGGTAATCGCCCTGCGGGATGCGCTCGACAATCTGGCGCACTAGGTCCATCGACTCACGGATCTCGGCAAGCCGGATTGCGTACCGGTCGAATGCATCGCCATACGAACCGACGACGACGTCGAAGTCAAGATCGTCGTAGTGCATGTATGGCTGATCGCGACGGAGGTCCCACTCGACACCCGTAGAGCGCAAGATGGGCCCGGTTGCCCCTAAGGCAAGAGCTTCACTCGGCGTGATGACGCCGACACCTTGCAGACGTTCCCGCCAGATTGGCTGACCAGTCATCAACGTGTCGTACTCATCGAGACGGGGCGGAAGGAGATCAAGAATCCGAAGGACTCCATCACGCCAACCGGTCGGAAGATCTGCTGCTAGGCCACCAGGGCGGATGTAGTTGTGATTCATGCGGAGGCCAGTGACTTCCTGGAAGAACCGCAACACTTCTTCGCGCTCACGCCAGCCGTAGATCATCATCGATACGGCACCGAGGTCCATTCCGTTTGTCGCCATAAACAACAGGTGGCTCGACATTCGGTTGAGCTCAGACAACAGCATGCGAATCCAGATGGCTCGCTCGGGAATATCGCCGTCGATTCCGAGCAGTTTTTCTGTGGCCATTGCGAACACAAGCTCGTTGTTGAGCGGGCTTAGGTAGTCCATGCGCGTGACATTTGTCCCGCCTTGCATGTACGTTAGTTGCTCGCCGGTCTTCTCCATCCCGGTATGGAGGTAGCCGATGATGGGCTTGCACCGCAGAACGGTCTCGCCCTGTAATTCGAGCATCAATCGGAGCACGCCGTGCGTCGACGGGTGCTGAGGACCCATGTTGATGATCATTGTCTGATCTTCTTCAGGGTCTTCGGGTAAATCCCCAAGGTTGGCAGCTTCGGCCTCGCTCATTCGCAGGACAGAACCAACCTCGCGCATGAGCTCGCGCGCAGTGGTCTGGCTGCGGGGTTTGAGGGTTTGGGCTCCTTCATCGGTGCCCGCTACGAACAGGTGATAGTTGGTGCCAGGGTCGGGCGTATTGACAGCGAGGTCGATACCTGCTGCGGCCACTTCAGCTCCGGTCAACGTCGTTGGTGTGAGTTCATCGGAGTTCGTCCCTGCCTGAGAGTCGTCGGTGACACTCATCAGGCGTTGGCTCCCTTGAACTGAACCGGAATCCGGCCCACTTCGTAGTCTTTTCGCAGCGGATGCCCATCCCAATCCTCAGGCATGAGAATTCGAGTGAGGTCCGGATGCTCGGCAAACTCGATGCCGAACATGTCAAAACATTCACGTTCCATTGCTTCGGTGCCTGGGTACAGATCAAATAGCGATGCCACTACGGGCGCAGCCGCTGGCACTTGCACCCGGATGCGAGTACGTCGACGATTGCTGAGGTCAAGCAGGTTGACGACTACTTCAAAACGTTCGGCGGCGATTCCATCGGGCAGTGATCGCCCCATGAAGTCGAGGTAATCAACCCCACAGAGATCGACGCACATCGTGTAGCCCTCGTCGTCAAGCGCCTTGACGACGTCGAGATACTGCCCGACCGTTGCGTGGATGACTTCTTGGCCGAGTGAATCTGTAACCGGGCAGCCGTGGATCATGGGCGTTGCATCCTCCGCCGCTTCAGAAGCCTCCGCAGTGGTCTGATTGTCACTCATCTCGTGGCCCCGAGGAGAACGGGTGTGGCGCCGCCTTCGATGTGTTCAACATGCACATTGGCACCAGCACCCGTCTCGGCACGACGCTTCATGATCTCGTTGGTCTCAATCAGTCCATGCAGCGTCTCGATCGCGTGGATCAGCGTTTCTGGTGTCGGTGGGCAGCCCGGGGCATAGACATCGACTGGAACGATCTGGTCGACGCCCTGCACGATCGCGTAGTTATTGAACATGCCGCCGGAGCTCGCGCAGACGCCCATCGAGATAACCCATTTGGGTTCCATCATCTGGTCGTAGACCTGACGGAGGACAGGTGCCATCTTCTGACTCACGCGACCTGCGACGATCATGATGTCGGCCTGACGCGGCGACGCGCGGAACACCTCCATCCCAAAGCGCGAGATGTCGTAGTGCGCAGCGCCGGTGGCCATCATCTCGATTGCACAGCAAGCCAACCCAAAAGAAGCCGGCCATGATGAGCGGGAGCGCGACCAATTGACGAGGTCTTCGACCTTGCCTGTAATGACGTTATGTGTGAGCCCGCCGAGTCCATCGTCGAGCACATCGTTGACGATGCCCATGTTGTGAGTCCCTTACGAAATACGGCTGAATATCAGGGTTGAGTAAGTCCCTGGGTCTGGTTTGCAGAGGTTATGCGGCTTCAACGCCAGAGCCGTCGTCATCAGGAAGTCGCCCTTCGGCACCGACTCGACGGATCGTCGAAGTAACTGTGCGTTCGGGCGACACCATGGCGGCGTCAGCCTCGAGGCTGCGGTACTTCTGGATCGGGCCCCAATCGAGGCCACCTCGGGCCACTTCGTACACGAAGGTGAGGAAGAAGATCACCGAAAATGCAAGGATCGCCCAGAAGCCGTAAAACCCGAGCCCGTCACGATTGACCGCATACGGGTACACGAAGATGATCTCGATGTCGAACATAATGAACAACATGGCAACGATGTAAAAGCTGACCGGGAAACGCTCTGGAGGCTCACGAGTCGGCACGATGCCACATTCGTACGGTGCCTCTTTAGCCGTCGAGGGCCGATGCGGCGCAAGAAGCCGTGATGCCGTAAAGCTCAGACCCCCAAAGATGATTGCCAGGATCATCAGCGCCACCACTGGTAGGTACTGTCCCATGGATCAGGCCGTCGCGACTGCGGATGAAAGGTTGTGCCTCAAAATTCGCTCACGGCGATGCAGCAGGTAGCAAAGCGCAAGGAAAATCGCGCCACCGCCGATGGTTAGGACAACGGCCGGTTGGCGCTTAGCACCGAGATCGCGAATCATGTATACGTACTGCTTTTGCGCCTCCTCGTCGATCTCAGCCTTAGCAGGTGCTCGACCTGGTTCGGTCCGTACCGGCACTAATGGGGAGACTTCGACCACCGTGTAGTGCGGTTTGTGGAAGAACGCCACAAAGTCGAGCGATTCGTTGTTAGCGATGAGCGGATAGCGCTCTCCACCGACGTCAAACACGTCAGTAACTTCGTACTGCCCAGCTGTGAGTGCGCCGTCTTCTTCTAGAAACTCGCTCGCCGCAGCCTGAGCTTGGCCGTACGCCGGGTCGTCTTGGCCGATCTGGATGTAACCCTCATTCAGGAACTGGTCAGCAACAATCTCATTCAACTCACTCGGGCTGGCTCCGTCATACCCTTCTGGCAACGACTCCAGAGCACCAGCTGAGCGCAGCGACGGTACGTCCTGGATGATCGTCACACCGGGAATTGCGACCCAAGACGGCTCAGGCCCCTTGAGACCGATCCCATAAATCCACCATGTCATGCCCATCAGCACCATCCAACCCATCAAACCGGTGAGGGATACTAGGAACGACAGGCGCGATCCGATGTTGGTCGCCAAGATCATGTAGACACTGCCCATTAGCACGACGACGCCCATCACGACGGTGAGCAAGCCACGAATTTCGGGCTCCCATCCAATTGCCAACAGCGACATGTTGCTCACAAACTCCGTACGTATTCGACGACAGCTTCAATTTGCTCATCAGTGAGCATTGCCCCAAATCCTGGCATACGACCACTGCCCTGACCCTGGTTACCGTAGACCTTGCCATACTCCGAGCCATTCTTGATGAACTCGATCATGTCTGACTCGTTGTTAAAAGTACTGTTAGTTGAGCCGCCAGTGAGGTTCCACCCGTAGGCGCCTTGTCCGGTCTCGCTGGGGTCTCCGTAACTCCAACCTTGCGTGTGGCAACGTGCGCAACTGTACGCGCCCGATCCCAGTTCTAAGTTGAAGATTGCTTCGCCCACACTACTTACTTCCCCTGACGCTACGGCGGCGTCAATTGAGGCTTGGATATCTTCAGCAATGTCAGTTGGCACCGTGCCGCTTGCACAGAGTTCCTGACCATAGAAATCAGCTGCTTCGACCTCGCCTGGACCGCACTCGGACCGCGGGAGTTGGATTGATTTCAGATACTCGAGCACGTTGTCGATCTGTTGAGTATTCATCGGGCCGCCGCCAATAAGCCCCCACGGCGACATCGGGGAGAACGGCCGGCCGTAATTCAAAATGAACCGGACCTCGTCTACGTCAAAACGGTAGTAGATGGTGTTTAGGGCAGGAGCTTTCCAGTTCACGGCCGTGACTTCGCCGGTAAGTTTATCAGTCACCGTGAACGGTGCTTCACCCCCAACGGCAGCCATACCACCATGACACCCGGCGCAGTTGAAGCCGCCCTCAGCAGTCGGAGCAAACAACTGCGAGCCCCAGCTGGCATACCGGTTGTTCCAACCAAGTGCTGCACCCTCTTGGCGGCCAGGCTCAAGAATCCAAACAACCGGAAGTCCAATCACGACGAGGACGAGCAGGAGCACACCAAATAGTTGAACTCTCTCGAGGCGAGAGCCCTCGAGAGTCTCATCGTCGTAGTACTCCTTACGGTTTGCCGCAAGCTCGATTTCTGATCCGACCTCCTTGCGGCCAGCCACGACGTTGAAGATGCCGTACACCACCCATCCGACGGTGATGATCACGAGGCTGAGAACAGCGATGTTGGTGGTCGTTGAGCCGAGTACCACAGGAGTCGACAGCGTGGAAGAAAGAACAGGCGTCATCAGTGTTCGTCTCCGCCCGTGCAGTGCGGGCCTTCTGCTTCTTGGCCGGTGGTGTTTACACCGATCGGGGGGCCAGTGACGGTCGTACCGGTATCAATGGTGACGTCTTCTGTAGGTGAAATGGTCGCAGGGAAGCGGTCCATGCCACGAGGGGCTGGTCCAGCTTTCTTTTCGCCGACCCGGTTGTACTGCGAACCGTGGCATTGGCATTCGAACCACTGGCTGGTCTTACATTCAGGGATGCGGCAGCCAAGGTGCGGGCATTTCTGACTCAGGACAACGATTCCCTGCCGCATCGCAACAAGGACGTTCTCCGGGTAAACCGTCTCGGCAGCTGGCAGAGCTTCAGACGGGTAGGCCGTAATCCATGACTTGGCCTCGGGGACGTAGAAGAACCCGCCGCCCTGCTTGATGCCGTTCTTTATGGCTCCGAGCTTGCCGACGCTCACTGCGCCACCAAATCCGCCGGTGCCAGAAGGCCAAAGAAAGCCAACAAACGCCGCTGCTGCGAAACCGCCGAGACCGACGCTCATGAGGGTGACCGTGGCGCGGTTAAAGAACTGACGACGCGAGACACCGATGACCTCAGGATCCGGCGGTGTCCAGGGCACGAGATTGTTATCACCGGCACCAACACCAACGAGTTCTTTACTCGGCGTTCGCGCTTCGACGCCCTCTGCCTCAGCGTCGGCGGCCGTGCGGGTCGCTGCTTCCTCAGCGGCGATACGGCCTTGCTTCTTGGCTTCTTTCCGGCGCGTTTTGTCGCGCTTTACCGCTTCGCCGGACAAAGCTCCTGCACCGCGCACATCAGACCGACGGGCAAGAGTGAAGAACGAAATGGCGCCGAGCACGACAACGATGCCGATCGCGATGGTTATGACTGCTGCGGTACTCATGGGGGGTACTCCTTTGCTGTCTCTCTACTACTTCTTATTCGTCTCAGTGAGCCAAATGGATGGGGGCCGAGCTACTCAGAGCTCGAAGAACAAGCCGTCTACCCACGGCAACACAAAGTTGAAGCCAGGGCCACGGAAGAACGAACCAATCATCACGAGAACGGCCCAGAACATCAGGTGCACGGTCATGATGGAGATGACGAACTTGCGATCCTCGGGCTTGTTTGACGGGTTGCGGTCTAGATACGGCGTGAGGATCAAGAAAATGATGCCGACGCCCGGCAGTGTCACGCCAGCCACCATGGGGTGGAACATCGTGAGGAGCTCTTGCAGGCCTAGGAAGTACCAGGGGGCCTTCGAAGGGTTCGGTGTGGCGTTCGTGTTGGCGAGCTGAAGCAGCGGTGCATTGACAAAAATCGAGAAAAGGAATGTAAATGCGGTACAAGCCAGCGCCGCAACGAACTCCGCTGCAAGCAGATGCGGCCAGGTATGGACCTTGTCCACCGGTGTGGCCTTCACGTCTTGGATTGAACCCGACTTGACGACAGTGAGGAGTCGTTGAGTGTGACCGCCGGGGCCTCCGCCAACGGGCACGCCAGCACTGGAGGGAGCTGCAGCAACAATGGCGCCAACCTTCTCAGCAAGCGCAACGCCACCGCCGGTTTCAGCTGCATCTACTTCGCCTCCGCCCTTCGAGGCTTTCGCCGCCTGGCTGCGCTTAAGGAGCGCGTCGGGGATGCGTGAATCGCTGGCAGGTGCGGCCGCCGGCTCTGCTGCGGGCTCGGCGGCAGGTTCTGCTGACTTCTCGCGGGCCGCCTGGGCTCGCTTGAGCAGATGTTCGGGGATCTCAGTCATGAGGTCACCTCCTCATTCTTTGGCTCAGTCATTAGCTCTCGCTCTCTTGTACAGACTTTAAACATTAGAAATCTCAATAGGCCGTGGTTCAAGTCACAACGGACCTGAAATACCACCGTCTTTGCGCACTCGCCAGAAATGGATTGCCATGAAAATCACGATGACGAATGGAAGGAATAACACGTGCAGTACGTACCACCGCAACAGAGTCTCAGAACCGATCTCGGCACCACCAAGCAAAACGAATCTAACCTCGTTTCCGAAGACGGGCGTATACCCCATCATATTCGTGCCCACAGTGACAGCCCAGAGCGCCAACTGGTCCCACGGCAACAAATATCCGGTGAAAGACAGCAACAGCGTCAGGGTCAGCAAGATTACGCCGATAACCCAGTTGAACTCACGAGGTGGCTTGTAGGCGCCGTGGTAAAACACCCGAGCCATATGCAAGAACACCGCGAGCACCATCAAATGGGCTCCCCATCTGTGCATGTTCCTGACCAACAGACCGAATGTGACCGAGGTCTGGAGGTTTTGGATGTCGTTCCAAGCTGCCGTTGCTTCCGGACGATAGAAGAACATTAGGAAGATGCCGGTCACAGTGAGCAAAATGAAAAGGAAAAAGCTCAACCCGCCAAGGCAGAGTGTGTAGCTGACCTTGACTGCGTGCCGCTTCACCTTGACAGGGTGCAAGTGGTAAAGCACCGAGTTCATGATGACGTAGCTGCGGTTGCGCGGACTGTCGGTGTAGCCCTTCCGGAAAATCGAGCCCGGGCGGAAGATCGAACTCCAGGCCTGGCTGCCCTGCGTTGCGTCGACCGCCGAGTTAAGGCGATCCTTTACTGTTGGGCGTGGTTTGTCGTCAATCGTCTTTGACATGAATCTCTCTCAGAGCCTCATCCCATAGCCGTAGCCATGGTTGTTGGTACGCATGTGATAGTCGCCGGCTGCCGTCGCAGCACCGGCTTTACCGAGGATGATGACCCCGGTAGGGCAGCGGTCGACGCAGAGCGCGCAGCGCGTGCAAATGTCATCGTCGATCGTGAACATGAAGGCATCCGACGGGTCTGTCCCTGGCTGCTCAGTTCCGATCGCTTCGGACACGGCCGACGTGTTGACCATGTGGATGCACTTCCACGGACAGATGTCGACGCAGCCTTCACAGGCAATGCACTCGGTCTGGTCGATGTGAATGAACTGCTTCGGCTTGACGGCCTTACTCAAGTAGTCGGCGTCAACCTCCACCAGCGAGTATTCGTCGGTGAACGGCATCATTGGCGGATTGGCGTCAGTTTTGGCCATTACTGAACCCCGCAGTCACGCAGGCTGCGCTCCAAATTTCCGTTCGGGAGGTTGACCACGGCATACAAGGCACAGGACGTCAAGGCGGCGAATCGGGGGACGGGCATCGCCGGTCAGGCCTTCTTGACCAAGGGACGGCCGTACGTGGAGGTCGGGAGTGCGGTCTGGGTTTCCTTGTAACGGTTTTGCCACCAGACAGCCAGGAAAATGTTCAGACCGAAGAAAACCGCATGTAGCAACACCGCGACGATGTCACGGAGCGCTTCATATTGCAGGGTGATTGGATTCCATCCGCCCTGCGATACAGGCTTGAGAAAGCCTCCCCAGCCGATCAGAAGCTTGTCTTTGCTCCATCCGAGGTCCTTGTCTGCATGGTCAATCCACTGGTGCGGCAGGACTCCATAGGTCAAAAAAAGAACTCCGAATGCGTACGTGCTTCCGATCATTGCTTCGCCCCAACTAACTGGCTTGCCCTGGGGACGACGCTTTCCGTACGGAATCACTGCCAGCGACAGACCCAAAGACGCTACGAGAGACACGATGAACGCCTGGTTGACACCCGGCCACTTCAAGACATCAATAGCGATCATCGCAGTTGTTGCATCCATTTCATCTGGTTGTTTCAGGAGGTCGTAAGGGCGCTGGTGGATGTGCGCCATGTTGTCGTTATTTGAGTGACGAGAGACGTAAGGCGTCTCGTGAATTCAATCACGAACCTTACTCGCCCGAAGAGATTGAGAGAAGTCTGGCACGCAAGTGTCACGCGCGCGCCAGGTTGTGCGAAAGTGCACGACTCAGGAGTTCCGACCAAGTTGACGACATGATTCGACATCCGATCAAACACCGACCAGAGTCACACCTCACAAACGCAGAGAGATTACCAATGGATTCACGCGAGTAAGAGTTGTCCATCTATCATCTATCCAGTGACTGAGATCCCCGAACATCTCCTGAAGCGGTCGCGCGAACGGCGTGACGCGATTGGTCAGGGTGGCGATGCAGCCCCCACTGCGGACGCTCCGACAACGGCGGTCGAAAAGTCGGCATCGGCAACGCCAGCTGCGGCTCCACCACCGCCGAGCGGTCCGGCTGAGCGGGTTGCGGCAGCCGAACCTGCGGCACCAAAGCCGCCAAAGCCCGACCCACCCTACGTCGTGGCTGCCAAGCAGCGCCGCAAGGTGCCGTTCTGGGCAATGGCGACGCTGTCGCTGATGCCAGTCTGGGGCTTCATATACGTCCGAGCCTTAACCGATGGCGGCGAAGTTTCTGAGGGCCCTCTCGCCGCCGGTGCCGAGATCTACGGCAACTGCGCCAGCTGCCATGGAGGCGGAGGAGGCGGAGGTGTTGGCTACGCCTTTACGGAGGGCGAGGTCCTGAAAACCTTCCCGAACATAGAAGATCAAGTTCGCTACGTCTTCTACGGCACCGAGCAGTACAACCTTGCTGGTGTTGAGGTCTACGGCAATCCCGATCGCGAGGGTGGTCCGCACTTGACCGGCGAACGAGGTGTTATGCCTGGGTTTGGCGGACAGCTTTCTGCCTACGAAATCGTCGAGGTCATCTGCCATGAGCGCTACACGTTGGGCGGCGCCGACCCGACCAGCGAGGAGTACGCATCAGAGTATGAGGCGTGGTGCTCGGGCGAGGCTCCAGTGTTCGAAGCAGTCGAATCTGGTGAACTCGATCTCCTTACTCTCGAGGGGGCAGAAGAGTTTGACGTCAACGGAGAAACCGTGACTGTCGTTCCGGTTGGTCCGGCCCCCGTTGCCGGTAGGGCTGGCGCTGCTGTCGAGTAAATCGGCACGCAGTAGGGCGTGCGGCAGGCACAAGATGTGTTTTTCATCCGCCAAAATGAAGTTCTTATCGGGCCAGACTGACATCGATGGCCGTGAGCGCTGATCCTCACTCCACCGACGTTCTCGTCATAGGCGGCGGCCCAGCAGGGTCGGCTGTCGCTGCGAGACTTGCGGACGAGGGCCACGACGTCACCCTCGTAGAAAAGCGGGCCGAAGGGCGACATAAGTCTTGCGGTGATCTGTTGTCTCCGCGTGCTGTTGCTGAGCTCAGTCAACTCGAAATCGACCCGATGTCATTCGGCGGCCACCCAATTCAGGGCGTCCGAATGATTTTTGGACGCCAGCGCGCCGATACTCCCTGGCCCGAACGCCACGATATGCCGCATCACGCTGTAGTCATCCGCCGCGACGAGCTCGACGAACAACTTCGCCGCCGCGCACGAAATGCTGGCGCGACAGTCTTAATGGGACATGAAGCGACCACGCCAATCTCGGAGCGCGGATTTGTACGCGGCGCCACAATGACGCTGGCAGACGGCACGATCCGCGATGTGAACGCTCGGTTTATTGTCGTTGCTGATGGCGCAAGTAGCCGATTCGGTCGAGTGCTCGGTACAAGTCGCCAACGTCGTTGGCCCTACGCGATTGCGGCACGTACATATTTTTCTTCGCCACGTCACCGCGACGCCTGGGTTGAAACCTCGCTTGGCCTCTCCGATCCGCAGGGCAATCCGGTCGCCGGATACGGATGGGTCACACCCATGGGAGACGGAAACGTCAACGTCGGTGTCGGTGTTCTGTCGAGCTACCGAGACATCAAAGGTCTCAATACCCTGAAGCTGTTGACAGCGTTCTCTGACCATGTTGCTGTGGATTGGGGCCTCGATCCGACTCAGCCTCTTAAATCCCCGACACGCCTTCGGTTGCCGATCGGTGGGTCTGTCGGCCCAAAAATGGGACCAACGTTCTTAGTCGTCGGCGACGCGGCGGGAGCGGCCAATCCATTCAGTGGCGATGGCATCGATGCAGCGTTAATGGGTGGCCGTCTCGCTGCCAATGTGTTGCATGAAGCGCTCACCACTGGCAACTCGACAACGTTGCAGCGATATCCGGTCGTCGTTGCCGAAGAGGTCGAGGCGTACCGCAAAGTCGGCCGGCTCTCCGCACGATTCCTCGGACGGCCTGCCATTTTGAAACCGGCGCTGCGTCTTGCGACACGTAGTGACGCAACCATGGGGGCGGTGCTCCGGATCGCAACAAACGCACTCCGCGACGACGACACCGCTGGTGGGGCGGAACGGGCGTATCGCCTGGCATCACTCGCAGCAAAGTTCGCGCCGAGCTGGTAGCCGAAATGGGTGTAATCGTGGTCGAGGGAATAGACGACGGAGCGTGGGTCTCTCATCTGGCTACCACACTCCCCCACTTCGACGTACATGACGTCGACGCCGAGGTGCAGCCCGACTCCGTTACCTACGTGGTGATGTGGCGACTCCCGACTCAGCATTTGGAGGCGTACACCAACCTTGAGGGGATTCTTTTGTTGGGTGCGGGCTACGACCATCTCGACCTCGGCAGCCTGCCGAATGTCCCGGTCGTGCGTTTGATCGATCCGGCGATGGCCGATGACATCGCGCTCTACGTCCTCAGTTGGGTCATTTACTTTCAGCGCGACTTCGACCGCTACGCCACAATGCAAGCGACAGCGACCTGGCAAAGCGCCCTGAAGCCTGTCTTTGCCCGCAACTTCACAGTCGGTGTTCTTGGCTCGGGGGCAATCGGCAGCATCGTCCTTACGACGTGTGCAAAGCACGGATTCGCCACAGTGGGATGGTCTCGTTCGGCCCATGATCGTCCACTGAAGGACTTCTTCCGAGACTGCGATGTGGTAGTTGATCTCGTTCCGCTCAACAAAGCCACCCGGGGCATCATTGGCGCACCTGAGCTGACTGCACTCGGTGATGGTGTATTGATCAACGTTGGCCGTGGCGCCACGGTGGACACCCCGGCGTTGATCGGAGCGCTCAACGGCGAGTTGCGCGCGGCGGTGCTTGATGTTTTTGACTCTGAGCCGCTCCCGGCCGACTCGCTGCTGTGGCGTCACCCGAAAGTGTTCGTGACCCCCCATGTTGCGGGGCGTTCTGACCCAGTGACCGCCGCACCGGTGATTGCTGCGAGCATTGCCGAACTTGGTGCCGGTCGAACTCCCCCTGGCACGATCAATCGGTGACTAGTCCCTCGATTAAAGAATCGCTCCTCGGCCACAGACGCAATAATTGACCCTGCACGCCTAGTGCTACTGAACTGCTCCTCGCATGAAGGTGCGCACAAGGGCTAACGGCGACCTACCAATGAAAGCCTGAGTGCTGCAGTGATCATTGACCGCAACTCGAAGCATGGACCTCGATCAAGTCAGGATCGGAGGGCGACGTTGAAGCAGCGCTCCTGCAACGACCCGAGGGCATAGTTCTCGTAGTCGACACCGTCTGCGGCGTAGAGCGTGCGGCACGACTCGCTCCAACTTAATGCCTCTGCGGATGACATGCGGTGAACGACCTGCATCACACCGCCCTCGTACACGCGGTACTCAGCCCATGTTCCCGGAAAGTCCTTGGTGCAGCCGATTTCGATCGACGGAATACGCGACTCGCTCATCATCCGAACTCGGTGGCGATGAGTATGACCCGCAGTGTATGCGATGAGATCGGTGCGCCGAGCGGCGACTTGGTCGAGCAGATCGCTGCCATCTGGATGCAAACCAAAATACGTGTCGCTGCGACGACCGCCTGGTTGACCGACCCATTGCTGATGGTGGCCCATTGCTATCACCGGTTGGTCGCTTGCGGCACACACTGCGTCAAGCCAATCGATCTGCTCAGGGTCAAGCCGACCGGTAGTTTCGCCCGGAATCGTTGTGTCGAGCAGCGCGACCGTCATTCCGTCGACCTCAATTACCCGATCACCGGCGTAGCGATACTGGTGGTGGTAACTGTCGTGATTACCGCGCACAACGTGCAGCCGTTCGCCAAATGGCACGCGGTAGCACGACTCGAACGCCGCCCATTCCTCTGGACGCCCGTCGACTGAAAGATCACCCTTGACGATGACCGCAACGGGATCGATGCCAAACATTTCGGTTGCTGCCGTTCGGTTCATCACCTCGGGATACGGCTCAGCACCGTCCGGCACGCGCCGCACCGGCCCTATCGAGTGCTCATCGAGCCGGCCCGCTTCCCGTTCACCGAAGTGCAGGTCATTAACCGTGGCAATGCGTGACAGCAGCTGGCCCGGCGGCCGTGCCAAAGTGTGGGCCATGGCGCCATCGACGGTGTACTGAGTGTCAGGGTCTAGCCCTTCGAGCCGCACGACTCGAGTTCCCTCGTGCGCCACGATCAGGTCATCAGCAACAGTGGTGATGGTCGTGGTCATTTCAGTTTGGGATCATTAGACCTTGATCACGACGGAACCGACGATCTTGTCGTGCCATGTCTGATTCTTGTCGTCCCACAGCATCCACAGGTAGCCGAGGGAGAAGATCTGGCTCGAGATGAACGAGGCAAACAGTTGGCGCCCAAGCGCCTTTCCAATTCCAATGGGCTCACCGGTGGTTTCTCCGACGACTTTGACGCCGGCGATCTTGCGGCCCCAGGTCTGGCCCGTCGTACCGAGCGATCGAATGTACAACACGATGACAACGATGAAGCCGACTGCAATCAGTAACCCGCCGAGCCCGATCTGAACTCCATTGGGCTCACCAGCAGGGCACACGATCTTATCGCCAACGCTCACGCAGTTATTGAACGCACTGCCGATCAGGTAGCCGCCCGGGATCGCGAAGGCAACGATGAGCAGCCCATACAGAAAGCCATCCAGCAAATAGCCACCTAGGCGCTGCCAAAAGCCAGCACGCTCATGACCGTCGACTGGACTTGAGGAATAAGCCTGGTATCCAGGCGGAGGCGCTGCTCCGTACGGCGGTGGTGCTCCGCCACTCAACGGTGGCGGTGGCGGTGGCGGCGGGTCCATTGGAACGGTCACGTTCCCATTGTTCCAGATCAGCCGCCGGCCGGCTGGCCTCTCAGCGCCAGGGGCGCAAGCGACGGACCGGTAACGGACGCGCCCACGACCGGCTGCTGAACCGCCACGCTGTGTTGCGGGGCTCAGCAACAGGGCCAAGAACGCTCGCACGTGGCCACAATGCTTCGGTTGCTGCCATGATTGCGGCAGCTTCTTCGTCGGTGGGAACGGCAGCCCCTGACACAGAAAATGACGTGTTCATGCTGCTCACACTACGTGCCACTGCTCTATGGGCCTTCCTTGTCCATCGACGAACTGGTACGTCGCAGTCGTAGT